>NZ_CP113432.1:2345000-2645029 GCF_026686735.1 Pseudomonas triclosanedens
AAACTCCGAATACCTGGAAGTGTCAGCGTGGGAGACACACGGCGGGTGCTAACGTCCGTCGTGAAAAGGGAAACAACCCAGACCGTCAGCTAAGGTCCCAAAGTTGTGGTTAAGTGGTAAACGATGTGGGAAGGCTTAGACAGCTAGGAGGTTGGCTTAGAAGCAGCCACCCTTTAAAGAAAGCGTAATAGCTCACTAGTCGAGTCGGCCTGCGCGGAAGATGTAACGGGGCTCAAACCACACACCGAAGCTACGGGTGCATCGCAAGATGCGCGGTAGAGGAGCGTTCTGTAAGCCTGTGAAGGTGAGTTGAGAAGCTTGCTGGAGGTATCAGAAGTGCGAATGCTGACATGAGTAACGACAATGGGAGTGAAAAACTCCCACGCCGAAAGACCAAGGGTTCCTGCGCAACGTTAATCGACGCAGGGTTAGTCGGTCCCTAAGGCGAGGCTGAAGAGCGTAGTCGATGGGAAACAGGTTAATATTCCTGTACTTCTAGTTACTGCGATGGAGGGACGGAGAAGGCTAGGCCAGCTTGGCGTTGGTTGTCCAAGTTTAAGGTGGTAGGCCGAACACTTAGGCAAATCCGGGTGTTCAAGGCCGAGAGCTGATGACGAGCTTTCTTTTAGAGAGCGAAGTGGTTGATGCCATGCTTCCAGGAAAAGCTTCTAAGCTTCAGGTAACTAGGAACCGTACCCCAAACCGACACAGGTGGTCGGGTAGAGAATACCAAGGCGCTTGAGAGAACTCGGGTGAAGGAACTAGGCAAAATGGCACCGTAACTTCGGGAGAAGGTGCGCCGATGAGGGTGAAGCATTTACTGCGTAAGCCCATGTCGGTCGAAGATACCAGGCCGCTGCGACTGTTTATTAAAAACACAGCACTCTGCAAACACGAAAGTGGACGTATAGGGTGTGACGCCTGCCCGGTGCCGGAAGGTTAATTGATGGGGTTAGCGAAAGCGAAGCTCTTGATCGAAGCCCCGGTAAACGGCGGCCGTAACTATAACGGTCCTAAGGTAGCGAAATTCCTTGTCGGGTAAGTTCCGACCTGCACGAATGGCGTAACGATGGCGGCGCTGTCTCCACCCGAGACTCAGTGAAATTGAAATCGCTGTGAAGATGCAGTGTATCCGCGGCTAGACGGAAAGACCCCGTGAACCTTTACTGTAGCTTTGCACTGGACTTTGAGCCTGCTTGTGTAGGATAGGTGGGAGGCTTTGAAGCGTGGACGCCAGTTCGCGTGGAGCCATCCTTGAAATACCACCCTGGCATGCTTGAGGTTCTAACTCTGGTCCGTTATCCGGATCGAGGACAGTGTATGGTGGGCAGTTTGACTGGGGCGGTCTCCTCCTAAAGAGTAACGGAGGAGTACGAAGGTGCGCTCAGACCGGTCGGAAATCGGTCGCAGAGTATAAAGGCAAAAGCGCGCTTGACTGCGAGACAGACACGTCGAGCAGGTACGAAAGTAGGTCTTAGTGATCCGGTGGTTCTGTATGGAAGGGCCATCGCTCAACGGATAAAAGGTACTCCGGGGATAACAGGCTGATACCGCCCAAGAGTTCATATCGACGGCGGTGTTTGGCACCTCGATGTCGGCTCATCACATCCTGGGGCTGAAGCCGGTCCCAAGGGTATGGCTGTTCGCCATTTAAAGTGGTACGCGAGCTGGGTTTAGAACGTCGTGAGACAGTTCGGTCCCTATCTGCCGTGGACGTTTGAGATTTGAGAGGGGCTGCTCCTAGTACGAGAGGACCGGAGTGGACGAACCTCTGGTGTTCCGGTTGTCACGCCAGTGGCATTGCCGGGTAGCTATGTTCGGAATAGATAACCGCTGAAAGCATCTAAGCGGGAAACTAGCCTCAAGATGAGATCTCACTGGGAACTTGATTCCCCTAAAGGGCCGTCGAAGACTACGACGTTGATAGGTCGGGTGTGTAAGCGCTGTGAGGCGTTGAGCTAACCGATACTAATTGCCCGTGAGGCTTGACCATATAACACCCAAACAATTTGGTGTTAGACGGTGAAGTCGACGAACCGAAAGTTCGTGTGAACCGCAAATACCTGTCACATACCCGAATCTGGATGAGCGTGTGCCAAGGCCACGAGCATCCTAAAGAATTGCTTGACGACCATAGAGCGTTGGAACCACCTGATCCCATCCCGAACTCAGTAGTGAAACGACGCATCGCCGATGGTAGTGTGGGGTTTCCCCATGTGAGAGTAGGTCATCGTCAAGCTCCTATCCCAAAGCCCCTGATCAGCCTCGCTGGTCGGGGGCTTTGCTTTTGGGCGAGAGTAGGCACGGCTGTATGGCCTGCTCATGACGCTCTGGTGGTGCAAACCGAAGGCGCGCCTCGTCGTGGGCAGTCAATACGGTAGTGGTCTGTCCCCGACTGAGTGGACACTGACTTAAGGTGGATAATGTCCGCCGCAAGGAGTGTTCATGACCCAGACCAGACGACGTTTTCCCGAATCCTTCAAACGCGAAGCGGTAGACCAGGTGCTTGCCGGCATGCCGCTTCGTCATGTGGCCGAGACGCTCGGCATCGCTGAAAGCCTGTTGGGCAAATGGAAGCGCCAGTACGAACAGCAAGGTGACGATGCCTTTCCGGGTAACGGCAAGCAGCGTGGCGAAAGCGCGGAGCTGCGTCGCCTGCGCCAGCAACTGGCCCAGGTCATCATGGAGCGCGACGTATTAAAAAAGGCGCTCGCCATCTTCTCGCAGCCCACGAAGTGAGGTTTCGCGCCATCGAGGCGTTGGCCGGTCGTTATCCCGTAGCGCCGATGTGCCGGCTGCTGCAGGTGTCACGCAGCGGTTTCTATGCCTGGCAGCAACGGCCTCCCTCGGCGAGAGAGATGGCGAATCGGCGTCTGAGCAAGGAGATCCGCACCATCCACCATGAGGTGAACGGGATCTATGGCCATCGCCGCATCAAGGCCGAGTTGACGGACATGGGGCATGCGTGTGGTCGGCACCGGGTCGCTCGCCTGATGCGCGAAGCCGGACTGCGAGTTCGTTCGCGCAAGCGCTGGCGGCTGGTTTCCAGCAGTCGTCATGCTCTGCCGATTGCCCCGAATCATCTGGATCGCCAGTTCGCCTCGGATCGCGCCAACCGGCATTGGGTCTCGGACATGACCTACGTGCGGACAGCCCAAGGCTGGTTGTACTTGGCCGTCGTGCTCGATCTCTATTCACGCGCCGTCGTCGGTTGGGCGATGCACCACCGCATGCAGCAGGCCCTGGTACACGCCGCACTGGAGATGGCCGTGGCACGCCGACAGCCGCAGGAAGAGGTACTGCTGCACTCGGATCGTGGCAGCCAATACTGCGCGTACGACTACCAAGCCTTGCTGTGGCGGCATCGCATCGTGCCCAATCACTCGCGGCGGGGAAACTGTTGGGATAATGCGGCGATGGTGAGTTTCTTCCGCTCGCTGAAGGCCGAGCGGGTATACCTGACGCGCTATGCCAGCTACCACGAGGCGAAAGCCGACCTGTTCGACTACATCCGCTTCTACAATCACCGTCGCCGCCACTCGACGCTGAGCTATCTCAGTCCGATTGAGTTTGAGCGGCGAAATGCGAGCAGTAGCTCTTAACTGCCTGTCCACCGGTTCCGGGACAGACCAGACCCCGCAGATCGGCCTGAGTAAACAGGCAGGGAGTAGGATTGCCTACAGGCTAAACGTCTCCCCAGGTCTGCCATGAGATCAGCCACGATTCGCAGACAACAAAAAAGGCGCCCTTAGGCGCCTTTCTGCTTTTGGTCGGTGATCAGCCGTTATGACGTTTCAGAACCAGGGTGGCGTTGGTGCCGCCAAAGCCGAAGCTGTTGCTCATGACGGTATCGATCTTTGCGTTCTCGCAGGTTTCGCGCAGGATCGGCATGTCTGCGACTTCCGGGTCGAGTTCGTCGATGTTGGCTGAGCCGGCGATGAAGTTACCTTCCATCATCAGCAGGCAGTAGATTGCCTCATGGACGCCAGCGGCCCCCAGGGAGTGACCGGACAGGCTCTTGGTGGAGCTGATTGCCGGGGCGTTGGCGCCGAATACTTCACGGACGCCACGGATTTCGGCGACATCGCCGACCGGGGTGGAAGTACCGTGGGTGTTCAGATAGTCGATCGGGGTGTTCACGGTCGACAGGGCCTGCTGCATGCAACGGATGGCACCTTCGCCGCTCGGGGCAACCATGTCGTAGCCATCGGAAGTAGCGCCGTAGCCGACGATTTCCGCGTAGATCTTGGCGCCGCGCTTGAGGGCATGCTCCAGCTCTTCGACAACGACCATGCCGCCGCCACCGGCGATGACGAAGCCGTCACGTTTGGCGTCGTAGGCACGAGAGGCCCTTTCCGGGGTGTCGTTGTACTGGGTGGAGAGGGCGCCCATTGCGTCGAACAGGCAGCTCTGGCTCCAGTGCTCTTCTTCACCACCTCCGGCGAAGACGACGTCTTGCTTGCCCATTTGGATCTGCTCCATCGCCTGGCCGATGCAATGTGCGCTAGTGGCGCAGGCCGAGGAAATGGAGTAGTTCACGCCCTTGATCTGGAAGGGGGTCGCCAGGCAGGCCGAAACGGTGCTACCCATCGTGCGGGTTACGCGGTATGGGCCGATACGCTTGACGCCTTTCTCGCGCAGGGTATCGATAGCTTCCATCTGGTTCAGGGTGGATGCACCGCCGGAGCCAGCGATCAAGCCGGTACGGGGATTGGATATTTGCTCTGGAGTAAGGCCGGAATCCTTGATTGCCTGTTCCATCGCCAGATAGGCGTAGGCGGCGGCGTCGCCCATGAAGCGGAGGACCTTGCGATCGATCAGCTCTTCCAGGTTCAGGTTGACCGAACCCGAAACGTGGCTGCGCAGACCCATCTCGGCATAGCTCGGGTTGTGCCGAATGCCGGCACGGCCTGCGCGCAGGTTGGCGGAGACGGTGTCTTTGTCATTGCCCAGGCAGGAAACGATACCCAGACCGGTAATCACGACGCGACGCATGCGGATACCCTTAGAAGCTGTCAGTGGAAGTGAACAGGCCGACGCGGAGGCCTTCGGCGCTGTAGATTTCGCGGCCATCGACGCTGACGCTGCCGTCGGCGATGGCCAGAACCAGCGAACGATTGATCGTACGCTTGATGTGGATGTTGTAGGTGACTTTCTTGGCGGTCGGCAGGACTTGGCCGAAGAACTTCACTTCACCCGAACCCAGGGCGCGGCCACGACCGGGGTTGCCCTGCCAGCCGAGGTAGAAGCCCACCAGCTGCCACATGGCATCCAGGCCCAGGCAGCCCGGCATCACCGGGTCGCCTTCGAAGTGGCAGGCGAAGAACCACAGATCCGGGTTGATATCCAGCTCGGCGACCAGTTCGCCCTTGCCATACTTGCCGCCGACGTCACTGATGTGAGTGATGCGGTCGATCATCAGCATGTTGGGGGCGGGCAGTTGCGCATTACCCGGGCCGAAGAGCTCGCCGCGGCTGCAGCGCAGCAGGTCTTCTCGGGTGAAGGCGTTTTGTTTGGTCATGCGAGCTCCTCAAAAATCCTGGATGTCAGGCGTTCATGCTTCCGCCTGCGGCTCCGTGCGCCGGGGTTATTGTTACGGCGTCATGCGGCAGCCTAGTCATAGACTATTGCCTTTGAGTGAAAGTCACAGCAGCCGGCGAACGCTTGTTCACTTTTCGCCGACGCCAGGTTTTCCCCGGGGGAGGCGTGCCCCGGGCCCGCCCGCAGTGTGGGGGCAAATACCCGTCAGGATCAACGGCCTGGAGCAACCCAACGCTGCAGAATCCGCTGCAATTCCGCCCGCTTGAACGGCTTGGCAAGATAATCGTTCATCCCAGCCTCCAGGCAGGTTTCCCGATCACCTTGCAGGGCGTTTGCCGTCAGGGCGATGATCGGCACTTCCCCGCCACCCGGCCGTGCGCGGATCTGCCGGGTTGCCTCGTAGCCATTGAGCACCGGCAGCCGGCAGTCCATGAGGATCGCCGCGAACTCTCCGCGCTCCGACGTGCGGACTGCCTGCGCTCCGTCACCTACCAGCGTGACGCGATAACCCAGGCTGCGCAACATAGCTTCTATGACCGTTTGATTCACCGGGTTGTCCTCTACCAACAGGACGGACTGACCAGCGGCAAGCGTATCCATACCCGAATAGCCTTCACCTGCGTCACTTTGGCGCTCTCGGAAGGGCAGGGGGATTTCCAGCGTGAAGGTCGACCCGCAACCTTCCTCGCTGCTGGCACTGAGTGTGCCGCCCATTCGTTCGGCGAGCGTGCGGGCGATGGTGAGCCCCAGTCCGGTTCCGCCGTAGCGCCGGGATGTCGACGAGTCGGCTTGCTGGAAGGCATCGAACATGTGCTCCAGTCGTTCCCTGGAGATGCCGATACCGCTGTCCTGCACCGAACAGGTGAGCCAAAGCACCTCGTCGTCCAGCGCCTGCCAGTTGGCTTCCAGTCGCACACCGCCTTCCTCGGTGAACTTCAATGCGTTGCCCAGGAGGTTGACCAGAATCTGCCGGATACGCGTCGGGTCGCCTTGCATTTCGAGCGATTCCAGGCCGTCCTGTACCGCCAGCTCCATCTGCAGCCCTCTCTGGTGAGCGCTGTGCTGGAACACCTGGACCGAACTCTGGATCAGCTCCAGCAGGTTGAACGGAATGCGCTCCAGCTCCAGGGCTCCACGCTCGATGCGCGAGAAGTCCAGTATGTCGTTGATCACCTTTAGCAGGTGTTCGGTGGATTCGGTGGCCAGCGCGCTGTACTCGGCCTGCTCCTGGTTCAGCTCGGTGGTTTCCAGCAGTTGCAGCATGCCCAGCACGCCGTTCATCGGTGTGCGTAGCTCATGACTCATCATCGCCAGAAAGTCGGACTTGGCGCGGTTCGCCTCTTCGGCTTCCTCGCGCGCTGCCACCAGTTGGGCGATGCTGCGGTCCTGCTCCAGGCTGGCCTGCTGCAGGCCACGGGCAAGATTGTTGATGTGGCGGGCCAGATCGCCGATTTCGCCGTCATCGGGCACCGGCAGGGTGGAGTGATAGTCGCCGGTCTGGATTGCCTGTACGGCGCGACCCATCGTGCGGATCGGCGCTGCCAGGCGACGTGCGAGGCGACGTGCCAACAGGTAGGTGAGAATCAGCGCGAATAGAGCGAGCAGGCTCGCCTTGAGCAGGATTTCCTGCTGGCGTTCGCTGAAGGCATCGTTGGCCATTCCAACCACCACACGACCCAGGTAATCGCCGCTGGGTGGCACCACGGCAGCATCGAGGGCGACGCCCAGATTGCTGTCGTTGAGCCTGATATTTTCGCGCTGGATCGCCGCATGGAAGATTTCCACCTTGGTTGAGGTCTGTGCCGGGTCTGCCGGGTGCTCGACGTAGACGAGAATATTGTCGGCACGGTCGCGCACCTCGATGAAACGCACGTGAGCAGTGCTCAAGGTGGCGCGCAGCAGGCTCTGCAATACCGGCAGGTTGCCGGAAATGACACCGTATTCGGCCGCCGGGGCGAGCTGGTTGGCGATCAGTTGGCCAGTATGGTTGGACTCCTGCCGCAGGTCCTGCAGGCGCGAGTAGGTGAAGTAGCCAGTCAGCAGCAGAGTCAGCAGCAGCGCCGGGCCTAGACTGATGGCCAGCATGCGCGTCTGGATGTTCCAGCTCTTGCGGGCACTCATGGTGATTCTCCTTCGCCAAGATGACGCGTGAGCGAGGCGTCGTCCTGCAGGTCGATGCCCAGCGAACGCGCCACCTGGCGGTTGCTCAGCACCTTGAAACGTTCAGGGTAGAGGCTCGATGGCCATTGCGATGGTGGCTGATCGAGCAGCGGGTCGAGGGTGTCCAGCCAGTCGTTCTGGTCGCTGTAGGTGCTGGCCAGGCTGCCGGCCCTGACGAACGCCGCCGTGGGGCCTATCAGCGCGCGGTTCTCAGCGTAGGCGCTCAGCAGAATGCCTTTGATGGTTCGCGGGTTGTAAAGCTGTTTGTCGTCCAGCCCGAGCAGCAGGTCACTGTTGTCCAGCAGCTCGCGCAAAGGGCGCGTGTCGTCGCTCGCCGTCTGGACCTGCGTGATCAGCTCGATGCCGAGCTCGGCAGCCTGATGCGCCAGATCACCGGCGAGAAACTCGCTGGCCGGGCTGAGCAGCACTCCAATGCGCTGTGGGCGCGGGCTCAGTTGCATCGCCAATTGCAACTGACGGCCCGGCGGAGGGTCGCTCCAGAGCAGGCTGATGCCCGTCAACTGCCGGTCGGCGATCAATTGGTGCGCATCCACGCGGCTGACCAGCAGCACCAGCGCGGGTGGCGCCTGTTCGCTGGCGAGGCGCCAGTTCAGTGCGTTGCTGCCGAGCAGCAACAGTCGGGTTTCCTTGTCCAGCGTAGCGGCGGGGGGCAGGTCGTCAGGAGACTCCAGACGCACCTGGTCCTCAGGCCGTCGATCGGCCAGTGCCTGATAGAAGGATTGCACCGAGGGCCCCTGATCGCTGCTTACCAGCAGGATTTCCCGTGCATGCGCCGGCAGCGTCAGCACCAGAGCCAGACAGAGCAGCAGGGGCCTGAGGATGCGTCCGGGGCTCGTCCATGAGCGTCGGGCGAGCATGCTAGAAATCCACCTCGGCACTGAAGTACAGCAGGTGGCGGCTATCGTAGCGGTTCTCCGGCCAGGTCAGCGGCTCGTCGTCGAGGCGTTGCTGCAGCACGCCCGCCAGTTCCAGCGATGCGCGCCCCAGGGGAATGCGCTTGGCCATACGCAGGTCCACGCGCTCGAAGCGGTACTCGTTCAGCGCGTCGTCTCCGTAATAGAAGACGGAGCTGGACCAGCCATGCCCCCAGTCGCGCATCCAGCCCGCCGAGCCGCTGTTACGGGCAGTAAGGCGGCGGTCATAGCGGCTGGTGGCATCGTAGTCCACGTAGGCATAGGTCAGGCGCAGACGGTCGCGCAGGCTGGCTCGCCAGTCCAGTTGCGTCTCCGCACCGCTGAAGCGGATCGAATTGTCATTGGTCGGCTCGAAGTCCGAGACCTTCAGCGGATCGCTGATCAGCCCGTGGATTTCGTCGTAGTACGCCTTGATATCCACTGACAGCTCATCGAACTGCCCGTTGTAGCCAACCTCGCGGGAGCGCATACGCTCCTGGTCGAGGTCCCCCGGGCCGTGGGCGCGGGCGAAATAGTAGGCGCTGTTCTGCCCATAGGCCGCAGGTGTGATATTGCGTACCCGATAGCTCCAGTCCACCTCGTTCTCATACATGTCGGGAGAACGGACCGCCTCGGAATACACCGCGCGCAAGCTGTGCCGCGGCGTGATCAGATAGTTCAGCGCGATTCGCGGGCTGGCCGAACTGCCGGAAAGCTGGTCGTCTTCCAGCATGGCGCCGCCCTGCAGCAGCCAATGGGGCGTCAGGTGCCACTCCAGTTGGCTGAACAGCCGCCAGATCTCATTGTTCACCGTGCCGTCGAAATAGGTTTCCGAGGTCGCCTGATCATGGCGATAGCTCATGCCCGTCAGCAGCCGCACGCCGTCCGCAAGGCTCAGTATGTCCTGCATCTCCAGGTCGTAGCGGGTTTCGCGGATGTTCTGGTTGACCTGGCCGCAGGAGGATCGGGCCGCACCGGTGCGCAACTGGCGCAACACCTGGCTGGCCAGGGCACGCTCCTTCGCCGTGCCGGGAGGAATGCGCGGCAGCGACTCCGACAGCCTCTCGACATACTTCGGATCGAGCGCCCACAACTCCGCCAGTTGAGGGCTGAACGCCACCTGCGCCTCGCACGCGCGGAAGTCCTGCAGGCGTTCCCAGTGCTCGGCATAGCCCTGCATGTAAAAGCTGTGTTCTGGATTGACATCGAAAGTCCAGCGCAGCGAGCCGGCGTAGTCGCGGGCGGTCAGGTCCGAGTTGTCGCTGCCGTTGGGCACATTGCCGAAGATCGGCCGATAGCTGTAGGGGCGCTGGTTGGTACCTTCTTTCGCGGCGAGTTGCCAATCGACGCTATGGCGCAGGTCGAGGCTGTGGTTGGCCACCAGGTTGAAGCGGCTCAGGCGACGGCTGTCACGATAAGCTCGGTCGAACTGGTCGTGATCGAAGCCATCGTCCTGCTGGCCCGACAGCGACAGCCGATAGTCGCTGGATTCGCCACGCAACCCCTGGCTTGCATACCAGTCACTGATACCGTCCTGGCCGGCGGTGTACTTAAGGCGCGTACCCTGGCTGTCGGCCGGGTGGCGGGTGAGGATATTGATGACCCCCATCAGCGCGTTCGCGCCGTAGCTCACCGCGTTCGGGCCGCGGAACACCTCGATGCGATCGATATCCTCGATCGCCACAGGGATATCGGTCCAGTCCACCGTGGCCAGTCCGGGACGGTACACCGAGCGACCATCCACCAGCACCTGCAAGCGACGCGCCTCGGTAACGTTGGTACCGTGGTAGTTCACCGTTGCCTGGTTGCCCGACAGGTAGCCGACCATCATGCCCGGCACCAGGCGCATCAGCTCCGGGATATCGCGGGCACCCGAGGCGCGGATCAGATCGCGGTCGAGCACCGTCATGCTGCCCGGCACTTCGGCCGGCGACTGTTTCAGCCGGCTGGCGGTCAGCACCTCCGGAACATCAACGCGGTCGACGAACAGATCGCCGGCTACGGCCTTGCCTGCCAGCAATGCGGCAAACAGGGACAGAGGCAGGGGAGCGCGGGTGGCGATATGCACGGAACGGCCTTGTTCTCGGTTTCTTATGGGGCGAACGAATTCGATAAACGGATGTTAAACGAGGTGACGCTGTTTGCCAGTCCGGGCGATCCGGACTGTTCGGTCGGCGACGGGGCCTTATAATGCCTCAATCGCCGCTCCGGGCGGCCCGTGATGGAATAGACATGACTGAGCAGCAACCGATCGCCGTCCTTGGCGGTGGCAGTTTCGGCACCGCCTTCGCCAACCTGCTGGCGGAAAACGGCCAGCGCGTTCGCCAGTGGATGCGCGACGAAGAGCAGGCCGAGGCGATCCGCACCCTGCGCGAGAATCCTCGCTACCTCAAAGGCGTGCGCATACATGCCGGCGTCGAGCCGACCACCGATCTCTCCGCGACCCTGGCCGACTGCGAGATGATCTTCGTCGCCGTGCCTTCCAGCGCACTGCGCAAGGTACTCGACGGGCGCAGCGAGGCCCTGGCCGGCAAAATGCTGGTCAGCCTGACCAAGGGCATCGAGGCTCAGTCCTTCAAGCTGATGAGCCAGATCCTCGAAGAAATCGCTCCCAAGGCCCGCATCGCCGTCATTTCCGGCCCGAACCTGGCTCGCGAGATCGCCGAGCACGAACTCACCGCCACTGTGGTTGCCAGCGAGGACGAAGCCCTTTGCGAAAGCGTTCAGCAGGCCCTGCATGGCCGCACCTTCCGCGTCTACGCCAGTAGCGACCGCTTCGGCGTCGAACTGGGCGGTGCGCTGAAGAACGTCTACGCCATCATCGCCGGCATGGCCGCTGCGCTGGGCATGGGCGAGAACACCAAAGGCATGCTGATCACCCGCGCCCTGGCGGAAATGACCCGCTTCGCCGTCAAGCTAGGCGCCAATCCCATGACCTTCCTCGGCCTGGCTGGCGTGGGCGACCTGATCGTTACCTGTTCGTCACCCAAGAGCCGTAACTATCAGGTCGGCTACGCGCTCGGCGAAGGGCTGAGCCTGGAAGACGCCGTGGCGCGCATGGGCGAGACCGCCGAGGGGGTGAACACCCTGAAAGTGCTCAAGGCCAAGGCCGACGAACTGCAGGTCTACATGCCACTGGTGGCCGGCCTGAACGCCATCCTGTTCGGTGGCCGCACCCTGGCGCAGGTCATCGAAGCACTGATGAGCGGCGAGCCGAAGACCGATATCGACTTCATTCCCACCACCGGATTCTGAGAGAGGGAACGCCATGTCCGCTGATCGTCTGGAAAAGGAATCCCTCGTCCTGCGCGTCGTCTGGATGCTGGTCTTCACCCTGGTCTGGTTCGTCGCCGAAATGATCCTCGGCGCTGTCGTGGTGATCCAACTGATCTACCGGATCATCTACGGCGCGCCCAGCGGCAGTCTGATCGCATTCGGCGACAGCCTGAGCCAGTACTTCGCGCAGATCGGCCGCTTCGGCACCTTCCAGACCGACGAGAAGCCCTGGCCGTTCGCCGACTGGCCGGCCCCGCGCAGCCCCGAAGGCGAACAACCGCACAGCGTGCCGCCGGCAGAGCACCCGGCACGTGACCAGGAGCCCAGGCTGTGAAAGTCTGGTTGCTGCGCCACGGTGAGGCCGAACCGCAAGCCCGGCGCGACGCCGAGCGCCGCCTGACCGCCCACGGCCGCAAGGAAGTCCTCAAGAGCGCCGCGCAACTGGCCGGCCAGCCGCTCGATGGCATCCTCGCCAGCCCCTACGTCCGCGCCCAGGAAACCGCCGAACTGGTCCGCGAAGCCCTGGGCTTCGACGGCTCCGTCGGCACCGCACCCTGGCTGACGCCGGACGACGACCCGCGTGACGTCCTGCGCTTCCTCGACGGCCGTGGCGAGAAAAACCTCCTGCTGGTCAGCCACCAACCTCTGGTCGGCTCCCTGGCCGGCCTGCTGATACACGGCAGCCGCAGCGACGCCGTACCATTCAGCACCGCAACGCTCGCCGAACTGGAAGGCGAATACCCGGTGGCGGGGCTGATGCAACTGGTATCGCTGCACCATCCTCGGCATGGTTGAGCCAGGCTCTTGCCTGCTCTTGGACAAGGCCCCAACCGGGGCCTTGTTCATTTCTGTGCTTCGTCGTCGTCCGTGAGGTTGGGTGGTGGTTTGCGGAAGCGGGCGTCGATGTGGTGTTCCAGCCAACTGCCGAGGCTGAGGATCAGCAGGGTGAGCATTACGCCGATGAGAGCGGTGATTGCGTGGCCGCTACCGCAGGCGATGCCGATCATCGACGATACCCAGATGGTGGCGGCGGTGGTCAGGCCCTCCACGCGGTAGCGGCGTTCGTGGTGGACGATGACGCCGGCGCCGATGAAGCCGATGCCGGTCAGCACGCCCTGGACGACCCGGCTGGCGGCGTCGGCGCTGGTTGGGTGCAGTTGCAGGATGACGCTGACCGCCAGCGCCGCGGCCAGGGCGGTGAGGGCGTGGGTGCGCAGGCCGGCGGGGCGGTTGTGCAGTTCGCGGTTGAGCCCGATGAGGCCGCCGCAGGCGGTGGCGATCAGCAGGTTCAGCAGCAGGTCGAACTGGTCCGGGGGAATCTGGAAGGCTTCCGGCATGGCGGATGTCCGTCGCGGTTTTCCGAAAGCTTAGTGCGCCTTCACACGCCAGGCGCTGCGGTAGAGCAAATCGTCGCCGAATGTTTCGCGCCGGGGCCGCATGCCAGAGCGGTTGTGTCCGGTTCGCGGCTCGGTTCCTACAAAAGTTCACACGATCAGTCTTGTCGTTAGCCCCCATGCGTGGAATATTCGACCAAGCAAGTGCTTGGTTGATCTATCGCTACACCTCTGAAGCTACTTTTCTAAGAAGAACAAGAAAGGAGGGGCATGTGGTCACTGCAGTCCGATTACCGCTCGATCTGTTTTATCAGCGCGAGACAAGCCATCCCAATAAACCTTACCTGGTGCAACCGCTCGGTGCGGGCGAGGTGGAAACGCTCTCCTGGGGCGAAGTGGGCAACCAGGCGCGACGTGCCGCGGCCTGGCTGCGCAGCCTGGAGCTGGCCCCCGGCAGCCGGGTGGCGATCATTTCGAAGAACTGTGCGCACTGGGTCGTCGCCGACATCGCCATCTGGATGGCCGGCCACGTGTCGGTGCCGCTCTACCCGAACCTTGGCGCCGACTCCGTGCGCCAGGTGCTGACGCATTCCGAGTCCGCCGTTGCGTTCATCGGCAAGCTGGACGACTGGCCGGCGATGGCCGATGGCATTCCCGAGGGCGTGCCGACGGTTGCGCTGCCACTGCACCCGGAAGGCCGCTTCGATCACCAGTGGGCCGATCTCCTGGCGCAGTCGCCGATCCGCGACGATCCGCGTCCCGACGCCTCGACCCTGGCGACCCTCATCTATACCTCCGGCACCACCGGCACGCCCAAGGGCGTGATGCACACCTTCGGCAACTTCGCCTTCGCCGCCAGCCATGCCATCGACCTGTTCGGCGTGGGAGAAAACGACCGCCTGCTGTCCTACCTGCCTCTGTGTCACGTGGCCGAGCGGATGTTCGTGGAGATGGCGTCGATCTACGCCGGGCAGACGATCTTCTTCGCCGAGAGCCTGGATACTTTCGTCGCCGACATGCGCCGCGCGCGGCCCACGGTGTTCTTCGGCGTGCCGCGGATCTGGACCAAGTTTCAGATGGGCGTGTACGCGCAGATGTCGGCGAAGAAGCTCGACCGCCTGCTGCGCCTGCCCATCATCGGCCGCATGGTGGGGCGCAAGGTGCTCGCCGGCCTTGGCCTGGATGCCGTGCGCTATGCGCTATGCGGTGCCGCGCCGGTGCCCGAGGCCCTGCTCGACTGGTACCAGCGCCTGGGGCTGAACGTGCTGGAGGTCTACGGCATGACCGAGAACTGCGGCTATTCCCACGTCTGCCGCCCCGGCGAGCAGAAGGCCGGCTGGATCGGCCGCAACAGCCCCGGCGTGGAAGTGCGCATCAGCGAAGACGGCGAAGTCCAGGTTCGCAGCGGCGCGACCATGACCGGCTACTTCAAGGACCCGGAGCGCACCGCCGAAACCATCACCGAGGACGGTTTCCTGCGAACCGGCGACAAGGGTGAGCAGGACGCCAGCGGCAACCTGCGTCTCACCGGGCGGATCAAGGAAATCTTCAAGACCGCCAAGGGCAAGTACGTGGCTCCGGCGCCTATCGAAAACCGCCTGGCCGTACATTCGCGCATCGAGCAGATCTGCGTGGTGGGCGATGGGCTGATTGCACCGCTGGGGCTTTGCGTGCTTTCCGATATCGGCCGGCAGGAAGCGCTGAACGGCTCGCGCAGCCAGCTCGAGCAGAGCCTGCGCACACTGCTTGAAGAGGTCAACGAGGCCCTCGACAAACACGAACGCCTGGCCGGGCTGGTGCTGGTCAAGGATGTCTGGACGGTGGACAACGGTTTCCTCACGCCGACCCTGAAAATCAAGCGCAACGTGGTGGAAGGCACCTACGGCAAGCGCTTCAATGAATGGGCGGAGCGCCGCGAGGCGGTGCTGTGGCATGACTGAACAAGGGGGAAAACGATGACCTGGCGCAGCACGCCCGATCTGGAAAAACTCAACGCGAACCTGAAGAACACCATCGGCGAAGTGCTCGACATTCGTTTCGAGGCGTTCGATGAGGATTCGCTGACAGCGAGCATGGTGGTCGATTCGCGTACCCATCAGCCCTATGGCCTGCTGCATGGCGGTGCCTCGGTGGTATTGGCGGAGACCGTCGGGTCTACCGCCAGCTACCTCTGCCTGGACTCCAGCAAGTATTACTGCGTCGGCCTGGAGGTGAACGCCAACCACCTGCGCGGCTTGCGCAGCGGGCGGGTGACGGCGGTGGCGAAGGCGGTGCACATCGGCCGCTCCACCCATGTCTGGGAAATCCGCCTGCACGGGGATGACGGCAAGCCCAGTTGCATCTCGCGGCTGACGATGGCGGTAGTGCCGCTGGAGCGTTGAGCCAGTCGCGGTATTGTCCTGGCGGGTGCCCCGGGATGGCGTGGAGCGACGCGCGCGATACCCATCCTGCAAAGGCGCTCCCTGCGCTCCCGAGCGCCGCTCGGCAACCGCGCAATTTTGTCCAAGACCCACCGTTCCTGCGCCGGTAAAGTAGGCGCATGGAACGCATCGAACACCACAGCAGCGGCTTGCCCGGCGTCCGTTTCATCGACGCCGAGTACCGCCGTTTCGCCTTTCCCCGGCACTTTCATCTCGACTATCACGTCGGGCTGATGCTCGACGGCCACCAGCGCTATACCCATCGCGGTGAGCGTTCGCTGGCCGGGAATGGCGACATCCTGCTGATGAGCCCGGAAAGCATTCACGACGGTTCCAGCGAGGGCGATGGCGGCTACCGCATTCGCGTGCTGTCGATCGATCCGCACTGGCTGGACGACGCCTGCCGCGCCTTCAGCGATGGCAAGCAGGGCGCACCGCGCCTGGCTGCCGCGCAGTTGCGCGACCCCGGCCTGCAGGCCGAGCTGCAACAGGCCCACGCGCTGTTGCTGGGCGGTGAGCGGCTGGCGCAGGAAGGGCAGCTCTGGCAGGCGCTGGCCACCTTGCTGGAACGAGCCTCCAGCCTGCGCATCCGCGAGCCGGCGCAGGGCTTCGATGCGCATACCTGGCGGCGCATCCGTGAGTGGCTGGAGTCGCGGCTCGAATTTCCGCCCACGCTGGAGGAGCTGGCCGAGTTCTGCGACCTGAGCCCCTGGCAGGTGCTGCGCCGATTCCGCCATCAGTGCGGGCTGCCGCCGCACCAGTGGCTGACCCAACTGCGCCTGGAGCGCGCCTTGCCGCGCGTGATCGAAGGCCAGCCGCTCAGCGAAATCGCCCTGAGCCTGGGCTTCTACGACCAGGCGCACTTCAGCCGCCTGTTCCGCCGTACCTACGGGCTGCCACCCGCGCGCCTGCGTCCGCGCTGAGCTCCCGACACATCGTTTCCCTTTCCCACTGGAGAATCCCGCGATGCAGGAGGTTCACGTCTTGCTCATGCTCACTGCCGTATTCGCCGTTGCCCTGGTCAGCCCCGGCCCGGACGTCGCCCTGGTAGTGCGCACCGCCTTGCGCGAGGGGCGCCGCGCCGGCGTGCTCAGTGCCCTCGGGCTGGCTTGCGGCATCCTCGTCCACGGTACCCTGGTGCTGACCGGCGTGTCGCTGCTGCTCAGTCGTTCGCCACTGTTGTTCGGCCTGCTGCAACTGGTCGGCGCGGCCTATCTGGGCTGGCTTGGGATCGGTGCCTTGCGTGCGTTGCGCAAGCCCGGCAGCGCAGGGCGGATCGACGGTGAACTGCCGGAATCCCGGCTCGGGCCCTGGCTGCGAGGGCTGGCGACCAACCTGTTCAACCCCAAAGCCCTGGTGTTCTTCCTGGCGCTGCTCAGCAGCCTGATCCCGGTGAACATGTCCGCGCCCGGCAAGGTCGCGGTGGCGGCAATGCTGTTCTGTACCGGTTTCGCCTGGTTCAGCCTGCTCAGCATCCTCCTCACCCGGCCGTTGTGGCAGCGGCGGTTGCTGCGTGCCGTTCCCGCCATCGACGGCGCATGCGGCGTGGTGTTCCTGCTGGTGGCGGGCGGCATCCTGTTCAGCGTGGTGAGTCACGCGACCCATTGGGTGTGAGGCTTGCGGCGGATAACGCGTGCCGCGTTATGCGCCCTACGAGAACGCCATCGTAGGGCGGATAACTTGGAACAAGTTATCCGCCGTAAAAAAGGGAGAGAACAGGGCAAATCCGCCTAACCGTCATGGACTTTGGCCGTACTGCCGTCATTCGCGGGAGTACGGGTCATTGCCGCACCTCTGCCACTGTCGGAAAATTCAGGCTGTCATTCCCCTGAGTTTGCCGGCATGTCGCAATCGGTCTTCTTCGCCCACGCCAACGGCTTTCCCTCGGGCACCTACAGCAAGCTGTTCGATGCCCTGGAGCCGGATTACCGGGTCCACCGGCTGGACATGCACGGCCATGATCCACGCTTCCCGGTGAACGCCAACTGGGAAAACCTGGTGGAAGAATTGCTGCACCACCTGGAGGGCCTCGACGAGCCGGTGTGGGGCGTCGGCCATTCCCTTGGCGGGGTGCTGCACTACCATGCGGCGCTGCGCCGGCCGGAGTTCTACCGAGGTGTGGTGATGCTCGATTCGCCGCTGCTGACCTTCGCCGACCAACTGGTGATCCGCGCTGCCAAGCGCTTCGGCTTCATCGACCGCCTGACGCCCGCCGGCCGCACGCTCGGTCGCCGTGAGGATTTCAGCGACATCGCCGAGGCCCTCGAATACTTCGCCGGCAAGCCGCTGTTCAAGCGCTTCGACCGCGACTGCCTGGAAGCCTACGTGCGCCACGGCCTGTCGCCGTCGTCGACACAGGGCCTGCGGTTGAAGTTCGACCCGGCCACCGAGATCAGCATCTACCGCAACGTGCCGCACACGAGCCCAGGCCGGGCGAAGCAACTGGCGGTGCCGCTGACGATGGTGCGCGGCCGCCACAGCCGGGTAGTGCTGCCGCATCATGCGCGGCTGGTCAGCCGCGTCCCGCAGGGCGAAAGCCTGTCGTTGCCGGGCGGACACATGTTCCCGCTGGAGCGCCCGCAGGATACCGCCGCGCTGCTCAAGACCGTCTTCGCGCGCTGGCAGCAGCGCGCCAACACATAAGGAATCGCCATGACCGCCCAAGTCCAGGAAATCCGCCTGAACCTGCCGCACATCGAACTCGCGGCACACCTGGTCGGCCCGGAAGATGGCCGCCCGGTGATTGCCCTGCACGGCTGGCTGGACAACGCCATGAGCTTCGCCCGCCTGACGCCGAAGCTGCCGGGGCTGCGCATTCTCGCTCTGGACTTCGCCGGCCACGGCCACTCCGCCCATCGCGCGCCCGGAGCGAGCTACCTGCTGTGGGACTATGCGTTGGACGTGCTGATGGTGGCCGACCAGATGGGCTGGGAGCGCTTCTCCCTGCTCGGGCATTCGATGGGCGCCATCGTCTCCGTGCTGCTGGCCGGCTCGATGCCCGAACGTATCGAGCGCCTGGCGCTGATCGACGGCCTGGTGCCCTATACCGGCGAAGCCGAAACCTCGCCGCAGAAACTGGGCGAAGCGCTGCGCGCGCAACTGGCGCTGCCGAACAAGCGCAAGCCGGTGTACGAAGCCATCGACCGCGCCGTGGAGGCGCGCATGAAAGGTGTTGGCGCGGTGAGCCGCGAGGCTGCCGAGCTGTTGGCGTCTCGTGGGCTGGTGCCGGTGCCGGGCGGTTACACCTGGCGTACCGATGCGCGCCTGACCTTGCCGTCGCCGCTGCGCCTGACCCGCGCCCATGCGCGGCAGTTCGTGCAGTCGATCCAGTGCCCGACGAGCCTGGTGCTGGCGAAGGACGGGTTGCTGACGGTGGAGCCGGCGACCCGTGAGCTGCTTCGGGATCGCCCCATCGATGTCCACGAAATCCCCGGCCAGCATCACCTGCACCTGGACGACGAGGCGGGTGCCGAGGCGGTGGCCGCGGTTTTCCGCCCCTTCCTGCTGTCCTGAAAAACTCATCCGGCGCCTGTGCGTCAGGCACTCGGGGAAACACCCCGTAGTGGCGCCGAGCTTGACTAAAGCGGGACCTGCCGCGAGTCTGCACGGATCGCTTCAGGGAGATTGTGCATGCTCGACATCCAAACCGCCGCGCGCCAGTGCTTCAACGGGACGCCCCACACCGCCGCGCAGAGGCCCCGGATGCCAAGGCTCCTTCACTCCCTGCTGCTCGCCGGACTGCTGTCCGCCAGCGCCGGCAGTTTCGCCGCCGACCTGGCCGACAGTCACGACCTGGACATCTTGCCGCGCTTCCCGCGCTCGGAAATCGTCGATTTCAACCAGGCGGCGAACCAGGAGCGGATCTACCCGCAAGGCTCGATCAGCCGCATCAGCGGGCGCCTGCGCATGGAAGGGGAGGTGCGCGCCATCGGCGACCTCACCGCCGTCACCTACCGCCTGCCTGACGAAGACTCCAGCCAGAGCGCCTTTGCCGCCGCGCGCAAGGACCTGCTTCAGGCCGAGGCGACCCCGCTGTTCTGGTGCGAAAGCCGGGACTGCGGCTCCAGCAGCCTGCTGGCCAATGCAGTGTTCGGCAACTCCAAGCTCTACGGTCCGGACGACCGGCAGGCGTATCTGCTGGTGCGCCTGGCGGCGCCCCGCGAAAACAGCTTGCTGGCGGTCTACACCATCACCCGCGGCAACCGCCGTGCCTACCTGCACGCCGAGCAGCTCGACGCCGGCGCGCCCCTGGGCGAGCTACTGCCCAGCCCGGCAACCCTGATGCGCCTGCTCAAGGCCAATGGCGAGCTGACCCTGAGCCACGTGCCCGAGCAACCCGGCGGAGCCTGGCTTGACCTGCTGGTACGCACCCTGCGCCTGGATACCGGCGTGCGCGTCGAACTGGCCGGCAAGCACGCTGGCGACTGGCGCTCCGCGCTGACTGCCCAGGGCGTGCGCGACGCGCGGCTGGAGCAGGGCAAGGACAGCAGCGACGGTTTGCATCTCACCTGGCTGCGCTGATTCGCCTACTCTGAAGGTCGAAGCGCTCTACACTGGGCGCTTTCCAGCCAACCGGGAGTTTCGATGTTCGACAATGATCGCCTGTTGTTGCGCCTGCTGCTGCTTGGCCTGCTCGCGGCCAGCATCTGGGTGCTGCTCCCATTCTGGTCAGCACTGGTCTGGGCTGCCGTGCTGGCTTT
Source organism: Pseudomonas triclosanedens (assembly GCF_026686735.1). Lineage (NCBI taxonomy): Bacteria > Pseudomonadati > Pseudomonadota > Gammaproteobacteria > Pseudomonadales > Pseudomonadaceae > Pseudomonas > Pseudomonas triclosanedens. The sequence goes on from NZ_CP113432.1 coordinate 2,365,346, forward strand.
CGCCAGTTGGCCGCTGATGCGCCTGCTCTCGCAGTTGCTCGGAGGCAGGGAGTCGGCCGCGGCCGGCCTGCTCACGGCCTGCTGGATCATCCTGGTGGCGTTACCGCTGGTGTGGCTGGGCTTCGGCCTGGTGGACCGGGTGCGCGAGGGTGTCGAACTGGTGAAGAATCTGCAGATGTCCGGCCTGCCGCCGCCGCCGGAGTGGATGGCGCGCGTGCCGCTGATCGGCGATCGCCTGGTCGGCTGGTGGTACCAGGCCGACCAGCAGGGCATGGCGATGTTCTCCGCACTCAAGCCATACATGGGTGAGGTCGGCAACTGGATACTGGCGCGTAGCGCCAAGCTTGGCACCGGCATCTTCGAACTGGTGTTGAGCCTGGTGCTGATCTTCTTCTTCTACCGCGATGGCCTGCGCCTGCAGGCCTTTGCCCACGGCATGCTCGAACGCCTGATCGGCGACGCCGCGCAGCAGTACATGGACATCATCGCCGGCACCGTGCAGCGGGTGGTCAACGGTGTGATCGGCACCGCCGCCGCCCAGGGCGCGCTGGCGACCATCGGCTTCCTCATCGCCGGTGTGCCGGGGCCGCTGGTGCTGGGGCTCCTGACTTTCGTTTGCAGCCTGCTGATGGTGCCGCCATTGATCTGGGGGCCGGCCACGGTCTGGCTGTTCTACCAGGAGAGCTACGGCTACGGCGCGTTCATGGCGATCTGGGGCTTCTTCGTGATCAGCGGCGTGGACAACATCCTCAAGCCTTACCTGATCAGCCGCGGCGGCAACCTGCCGCTGGTGGTTGTGCTGCTCGGCGTGCTTGGCGGGCTGCTCAGCTTCGGTTTCATCGGCCTGTTCCTGGGGCCGGTGCTGCTGGCGGTGGTCTACAACCTGATCAGCGCCTGGGTCGACAGCTCGCGCCGGCCACCGCCGCCACCTCCGGCGGCGTGAGGCGCTTCCGCGCCCGGCCCGGCGAGGGCAGGGCGCGCCTTGGCGAGAGGTCCTCAGACGTGCTCGCTCTTCACCTGCACCAGCTTGTCCCGTCCGGCGCCCAGGCCGAAGGCGATGGCGCCGACCGTCACCGCCACGAAGATCACCCCGGTTGCCGCCCAGCCGCCGGTGACGTCGTGTACCACGCCGACCAGAAACGGCCCGCAGGCCGCCAGGGTATAGCCCACGCCCTGGGCCATGCCGGAAAGGTTGGAGGCCACGTGGGCATCCGGTGAGCGCAGTACGATCAGCGCCAGCGCGATGCTGAAGGTGCCGCCCTGGCCGAGGCCGAGCACCACCGCCCAGCCCCAGATGCCCGACAGAGGCGCGTAGAGCAGCCCGAGCAGCCCGGCCAGGGTCAGCCCCATGACGATCACCACCGCCACGCGCTGGTCCTTGCCACGGGTGGCCAGCCACGGTGCGGCCAGCGCGCTGAACAGTTGCACCATCACCGAGCCGGATAGCACCAGGCCCGCTTCCACGGCGCTCAGGCCGCGGTCGATGAGGATCGACGGCACCCAGCCGAAGACGATGTATGCCAGCGACGATTGCAGGCCCATGTACAGTGTGACCTGCCACGCCAGTGGGTCGCGCCACAGCCCCTTGACCTTGTACACCGCGCGGTGGGCGTGATGGTTCTGCCGCGTCTGCGGTAGCCAGATCACAGCGGCGATGATCGCCGGGATGGCCCAGAAGGCCAGTGCCGGTTGCCAACTGTCATCCATCAACCCGGCCAGCGGCACGGTGGAACCTGCGGCAGTGGCGGCGCCCAGGCACAACGCCATCGTGTAGACGCCGGTCATGGTCCCGGCGATGCGCGGAAAGTCGCGCTTGACGATGCCCGGCAGCAGCACACCGATGATGCCGATGCTGGCGCCGGCCACCAGGCTGCCGAGGAACAGCCCCGTCACCGGGAACAGGCTGCGCAGTACGATGCCGGCGGCCAGGGTCAGCAGGATCAGCAGGACCGTACGTTCCGCGCCGAGGCGGCGGGCGAGCATGGGGGCCAGCGGGGCGAACAGGCCCAGGCAGAGTACCGGAAGAGTGGTCAGCAGGCCGGCCGCCGCCGCCGACAGCCCGGTGCCGTCGCGCACCGTGTTGAGCAGCGGCGCGAGGCTGGACAATGCCGGGCGCAGGTTCAGCGCCACCAGCACCAGGCCCAGGAGCAGCAGCCAGGTGCGCTGCGGGCGGGCCGGCGGCGTCGGCGCATCGTTGGCCTCGGCGTCGACCAGCAGTTCTTCCGGAGGGCAGGACACCTTGTGTTCGGCGTCGTGGGGAGAGTCGGGCAGGGACATGGTGGGCATTCCAGCAGGCAAGGCGAAAGGGTGGTCAGATCAGCAGCGCTCGGTTGGCGCTGGCGGCGGCATCGGCATCGCCGCGCTCGATGGCGTCGAGCAGCTCGCGGTGCAGCTCGAAGCTCGGCTGCGGCCGGCCCGGATCGCCGATGGTGCGTTCCAGGCCCGCACGGATGACCTGGGAAAAGTAGCGGTACAGCTCGCTGAGCACCGGGTTGTGGGCGCTGTCGACCACCCGCTGGTGGAAGATCAGGTCATGTTCGATGTAGTCGTCCAGCGCGCCGCCGTGGCGCACCGCCGAGGCTTCCAGCGCCGCGCGCAGGGCCAGGATATCGGCCTCGCTGCGGCGCTGTGCGGCCAGCCGGCTGGCTTCCACCTCGATGATGCCGCGCGCTTCCAGCGCCTGTTCCACCGAGCTGCGCGCCAGCACCAGCATGGTGTCCAGCGGGTTGGCGCAGGCGCGCACGTAAGTGCCGTCGCCCTGGCGTACTTCCAGCACGCCGGAGAAGGTCAGGACGCGCACCGCTTCGCGCACGGTGTTGCGGCTCATGCCAAGGGTTTCGGCGAGTTCCGGCTCGGGCGGCAGGCGCTTGCCCAGCGGCCAGGTGCCTTCGTCGATGCGGATGCGGATCTGCTCAAGGGCGATATCCACCAGTGAGCGCTTCTGAATGGGGCTGGGCATGGAAACATCCAATCATCGGATGAATTTCGGGAGCGCCAGCCTAGTGCAAAGGCGAGGAGGGATGCAATGCGGGAAGCCGCCGGAACGGAGGTGTTCCGGCGGCCAGCCTGGAGGTCAGGCGGCGATGTCGAGCAGGCTGCCGCTGGTGGCCTGGGCTACCGTGGCGTCGTTGCTCTGGTACTGCTTGAGCAGGTTGGCCACCAGTTTCTGGTAGGCCTCGCCGGTGTTGCTGTCGCCCGCGGGCTGGCTGCCCGACGGCGGCGGAGGCGGCGGACCGTCGCCACGGCCTTCGGCCTTGAAGGCGCTGGCCAGTTCGTCGCTGCTGATGCCGCCGCTGCCGTCGGCATCGAGCTTGCTGAACAGCTCGCTGAGCTTGTCGCTGTCGTCGCTGGAGCTCGCGGCGGCCAGCTCATCGGCGCTGATCACACCGTCGCCGTTGGTATCCAGCGAACTGAGCAGGTCCTCGCTGGAGCCGCCGGCGCCTCCGGGGCCACCCATTCCGCCCGGCGGCGGTGGCGGTGGCATGGCCGCCGACAGCTCGCTCTGCGAGATGCCGCCGCTGCCGTCGCTGTCCAGTTGGCTGAGCAGGTCGTCGATATCGATGCTGCTGTCGCCGCCGTCGTCGGTGGACGACAGCGCGCTGGTCAGCTCGTCCTTGCTGATGTTGCCGTCGCCATCGCTGTCGATGGACTTGAACAGGTCTTCCTGGAACTTCGCCGCGCCCGTCGTGCCGCCGCAGTTGCCGGTCTGGTGCCCGGTCGTGCTGCTGGCGGCGGTCTGGGGCCTGGCGAGCGTCGAGCCTGTGTAGTAGCTCGAATAGCTGCTGACGCCGCTGATCATGGGAATTTCTCCGTGGTTGCCCGGAGGGATCTCCGGTTTTCGCAGCCTCGGTGGCGTCTGTGTCGCAGGTATGTGCGCTTTGTATGCGGCTTTCTACAGAACCTGCCTGCGAACCGCTGCGCGTCGGTGGCAGGTCGTTGCTGATCGGCCTCAGATGTTCATCTACCGATCCCAAACTCCGCTCGCTCTGCGCCTAAGCCAGCTCGCGATGGCGCAGGCAGGCTTTCAACTGCGCGGCAGGCGCAGTACGGCGGTAGCGCCGCCGCCGTGAGTTTCTTCGAAGAACAGTTCGCCACCCTGGCGCCGGGCGGCGTCGCGGGCGATGGCAAGGCCGAGGCCGACTCCGCCGGAGTTGCGGTTGCGCGAACCTTCCAGGCGGAAGAACGGCTCGAACACCTGCTCGCGCAGTTCGGCGGGAATGCCCGGGCCGTGGTCGCGTACGCGGATTTCCACCTGACGGGCTCCGTCGCGCAGTTCGATAGTGACGTCGCCGGCATAGCGCAGGGCGTTATCCAGCAGGTTGTTCAGGCACGAGCGCAGCGCCATCGGCTGTACCTTCAACGGCGTGCAGTAGCCTTCCACGCCGACATCGGCGCCGCGTTCGCAGGCATCCTCGGCCAGGGAGTCGGCCAGTGCCTTGATGTCGAACCATTGCAGCGGCTCGCTGGCGCGCTCCTGCTGCAGGTAGTGCAGGGTGGAGTCGAGCATGCCGATCATTTCCGCCAGGTCCTGGCCGATGCGCGTGCGCAATTGCGGGTTGTCGATTTCCTCTACCCTGAGGCGCAGGCGCGACAGCGGAGTACGCAGGTCGTGGGATACCGCCACCAGCATACGGCTGCGTTGTTGTACCTGGTCGCGGATGCGCTCGCGCATGCGGTTGAAGGCACGCGCCGCCTGGCGCGCCTCGTGCGGGCCGGTTTCCGGCAGCGGCGGGCTGTCGAGGTCTTCGCTCAGGCGCAGCGCGGCATCGCCCATGCGCCTGACCGGGCGCGCCAGCAGGCGGGCGCCGATACCCGCGGCGGCCACCAGCGCGAGCAACTGGAAGAGGAACGGCGCGCTCCAGAACGGCGGATGGCGCGGCGGTGGCGGGCCGGGCGGCGGCTCCTGCTCGAAGGCCGTTTCCGGTGGGGGAGGCGGTGGCGGCTGGTGTGGGCCGTAGTGGGAGAACCAGGCGAACGCCAGCAGATGAGCCAGCACGATGGCCAGCAGGAAGACCCCGAACAGCCGCGCGAACAGGCTGTCGGCGCGTTCGAGCGGGCGTTTCTTCGTTTCGTCGTGCATGGGGTCAGGCGATGTCGCGGACATCGAACAGATAGCCTTCGCCGCGCACAGTCTTGATCAGCCTCGGCGAGCGCGGGTCGTCGCCGAGTTTCTGCCGCAGGCGCGAGACCAGCAGATCGATGCTGCGGTCGAAAGCTTCAATGGCGCGACCACGGGCGGCGTCCAGCAGCAGCTCGCGGTTGAGCACCCGGCGCGGGCGTTCGAGGAATACCCAGAGCAGGCGGAATTCGGCATTGGACAGCGGTACCACCAGCCCGTCCGGCGCGTGCAACTGGCGCAGTACGCTGTCGAGCCGCCACTGGTCGAAGCGCACCTGGGCGCGCGGCTCGCCACGGCTGCTGTCGTCGCCAGCCAGGTTGCCGCCGCGCACGCGACGCAGGATGGTCTGGATGCGAGCCACCAGTTCGCGCGGCTCGAAGGGCTTGGCCATGTAGTCGTCGGCGCCAAGCTCCAGGCCGATGATGCGGTCGGCCGGTTCGCAGCGGGCGGTGAGCATCAGGATCGGGATGTCCGACTCGGCGCGCAGGTGGCGGCACAGCGACAAGCCGTCCTCGCCGGGCAGCATGAGGTCGAGCACGACCACATCGAAGCTGTCGCTTTCCAGGGCGCGGCGCATGGCTACGCCATCGGCTACGCCGTGGGCCTCGATGTTGAAGCGTGCGAGATAGCCGCAGAGCAGCTCGCGGATCGGCTCGTCGTCGTCCACCAGCAGGGCGCGGGTGGTCCAGCGGCGCGTGTCGTCGGAAGTGGTGTGCATGTGGGGGCCTGTCGCAGGAAACGGGGGCAGGGCGGGCCGGCAAGCCGCGGGTAGGCGACGGTGCGCATGCTAACCCGGCGCCGTGGGCGGGGCCACGCTCAGCGAGGCTGGGGCAGGCGGGTGTCGGCAGCATGTCGGTACTGTATCGATGTCGATACAAATGGCTGCCAGCACCGTCGCAGAGCGGTTTTTTACGCTTTCTTTATGCCGCGCCACGGCCTGGGGAATCGCTCCTTTACGCATCCCTTGCGGAAAATTTCCGTCAAGCGGCAACGGCCGCCCAAGCGATGGAGTCGCCCGCGTGAGGAGAAAAGAATCATGAGCGTGCTCGACGGTGTGTCCCTGGTCCTTGCCACGGGACTGTTCATTTACCTGCTGGTGGCGCTGCTGCGCGCCGACCGTTCCTAGAGGTGGCCATGAACAGCCATGACGTATTGCTGATCGCTGCCTTCCTGGCGCTGGTGCTGGTGCCGGCGCCATTCCTCGGGCGTTTCTATTACAAGGTGATGGAAGGGCAGCGCACGTTCCTGAGCCCGATCTTCCAGCCGGTCGAGCGGCTGATCTACCGTGCCTGCGGCATCGACCCTGAGGTCCAGCAGGACTGGAAGGGTTATACCGTGGCGCTGCTGGCCTTTAACCTGGCCGGCCTGCTCCTGCTGTTTGCGATCCTGCTGCTGCAGGGCGCGCTGCCGCTCAACCCGCAACACCTGCCGGGGCTGGAGTGGACGCTGGCGTTCAACACCGCGGTGAGCTTCGTCACCAATACCAACTGGCAGGCGTACAGCGGCGAAGCCTCGCTCAGCTACCTGAGCCAGATGCTCGGCCTGACCGTGCAGAATTTCGTCAGTGCCGCCGTGGGCCTGGCCGTGCTGGTCGCGCTTGCCCGTGGCATCTCGCGCAAGTCCAGCAACAGCCTGGGCAACTTCTGGGTCGACCTGACCCGCGCCACGCTCTACGGCCTGCTCCCGCTGTGCCTGCTGCTGGCGCTGCTGCTGGTCTGGCAGGGCGTACCGCAGACCTTCCTCGACTATGCCCACGCCCTGACCCTGCAGGGCACCGACCAGTCCATCCCGCTCGGCCCGGCCGCCAGCCAGATCGCCATCAAGCAACTGGGCACCAACGGCGGCGGCTTCTTCGGCGTGAACTCGGCGCACCCCTTCGAGAACCCGACCATCTGGAGCAACCTGTTCGAAGTGGCGTCGATCATCCTCATCCCGGCTGCGCTGGTGTTCACCTTCGGCCACTACGTCAAGGACCTGCGCCAGAGCCGCGCCATCCTCGGCTGCATGCTGGTGCTGTTCGCGCTTGGCCTGGGCACTTCGCTGTGGGCCGAATACCAGCCGAACCCGGCGCTCAGCGCGCTGCCGGTGGAGCAGGGCGCGCCGATGGAGGGCAAGGAAAGCCGTTTCGGCACCACCGCCAGCGTGCTCTGGGCGGTGACCACCACCTCGGCCTCCAATGGTTCGGTGAATGCCATGCATGACAGTCTCAACCCGCTGTCGGGCATGGTGGCGATGATCAACATGATGCTCGGCGAGGTGATCTTCGGCGGTGTCGGCGCAGGTCTCTACGGCATGCTGTTGTTCGTCCTGATCGCCGTGTTCCTGGCCGGGCTGATGGTCGGGCGTACCCCGGAATACCTGGGCAAGAAGCTCGAAGCCCGCGAAGTCCGCCTGCTCGTGGCGACGCTGCTGGTGATGCCGGTGGGCGTCCTGGTGCTCGGTGCCATCGCCGCCAGCCTGCCTGGCCCGGCGTCGGCCGTGACCAATCCGGGGCCGCACGGTTTCAGCCAACTGCTCTATGCCTACACCTCGGGCACCGCCAATAACGGCTCGGCGTTCGCCGGCTTCGGCGCCAACACCCCGTTCCACAACCTGATGATCGCCCTGGCCATGCTGATCGGCCGTTTCGGCTACATCCTCCCGGTGCTGGCCATCGCCGGCAGCTTGGCGGCGAAGAAGGCCACACCGGTCGGGCCGAACAGCTTCCCCACCCACGGCCTGCTGTTTGTCAGCCTGCTGACCGCGACCATCCTGCTCGTGGGCGGCCTGAACTTCCTGCCGACGCTGGTGCTTGGCCCGGTGGCCGACCACCTGACGCTTGGCTTCTGAGGAGCTTTCGCAATGAATGCGCGTACCCAGGATCTCGCCTTGAAGACCCCGTCCAGAGGCGTTGAAAAGCGCCCGACCACAGCTTTTTCCGCGTTGTGGAAACCGGCGCTGGTGCAGGCTTTCGTCAAGCTCGACCCACGCCAGTTGCAACGTTCGCCGGTGATGCTGGTGGTGGCCCTGACCGCGGTGCTGACCACCGTGCTTTGCATGGTGGGTGGCGAGTCGGTGCCGACCTTCGTGGCGGTGCAGATCGCCATCTGGCTGTGGTTCACCGTACTCTTCGCCAACTTCGCCGAAGCCCTCGCCGAAGGTCGTGGCAAGGCTCGCGCCGACAGCCTCAAGGCCGGCACCCAGGGGTTGCAGGCGTTGCGTCGTACCGCCAGCGGTAACTTCGAGAAGGTTGCTGCCAGCAGCCTGCGCAAGGGGGATGTGGTGCGTGTCGAGGCCGGCGAGCTGATTCCCGGCGACGGCGAGGTGATCGAAGGCGTGGCGGCGGTCAACGAAGCTGCCATCACCGGCGAGTCCGCGCCGGTGATCCGCGAATCAGGCGGTGACCGCTCGGCGGTGACCGGCAACACCCGGCTGGTCTCCGACTGGCTGCTGGTGAAGATCACCGCCAACCCCGGCGAGTCGACCCTCGACCGTATGATCGCCCTGGTGGAAGGCGCCAAGCGGCAGAAGACTCCCAACGAAGTGGCGCTGGACATCCTGCTGATCGGCCTGACCCTGATCTTCCTGCTGGTGGTCGTCACCCTGAAACCCTTTGCCCTGTTCGCCGGCGGAACCCTGCCGTTGGTGTTCCTGGTGGCCCTGCTGGTGACCCTGATCCCGACCACCATCGGCGGCCTGCTGTCGGCCATCGGTATTGCAGGCATGGACCGCCTGGTGCGTCTGAACGTGATCGCCAAGTCCGGGCGCGCCGTGGAGGCGGCCGGTGACGTGCATGTGCTGATGCTCGACAAGACCGGCACCATTACCTTCGGCAACCGCCGTTGCAGTGCGCTGCACACCGCTCCCGGCGTGCAGCCGCTGGAGCTGGCCGAGGGCGCGTTCCTCGCCTCGCTGGCCGACGACACCCCCGAGGGCAAGTCCATCGTCGAGTTCCTCCGCGCGCAGATCATCCTGCCGGAACCTGACCGCAACCGCGTAACCCCGGTGGCCTTCAGCGCCGAAACGCGCCTGTCGGGCATCGACTTCGACGGCCACGTCTATCGCAAGGGCGCCGTGGACGCCGCGCTGGCCTTCGTCGGGCTGGACCGTACGCAGATGCCGGAGAGCCTGGCCAAGGAGATCGAGCGCATCGCCCAGAGCGGCGGTACTCCGCTGCTGGTGGTGGCCGACGGCAGGCTGTTGGGCGCCATCCACCTGAAGGACGTGGTCAAGCCGGGCATTCGCGAGCGCTTCGCGGAGCTGCGCCGCATGGGCATCCGCACCGTGATGGTGACCGGCGACAACCCGCTGACCGCCGCTGCCATCGCCGCAGAAGCGGGCGTGGACGACGTGATCGCCGAGGCCACGCCGGAGAAGAAGCTGGCGCGCATCCGCCAGGAGCAGGGCGAAGGCCGCATGGTTGCCATGTGCGGCGACGGCGCCAACGATGCTCCGGCACTCGCGCAGGCCGACGTCGGCATGGCCATGAACGACGGCACCCAGGCCGCCCGCGAGGCTGCCAACCTGGTGGACCTGGACAGTGACCCGACCAAGCTGCTGGACGTGGTGCAGGTGGGCAAGGAGCTGCTGGTGACTCGTGGCGCGCTGACCACCTTCTCGGTGGCCAACGACGTGGCCAAGTACTTCGCCATCCTGCCCGCGCTGTTCGCCGGCATCTATCCGCAGCTTGGCGTACTCAACGTGATGAAGCTGGCCAGCCCGCAGAGCGCGATCCTTTCGGCCATCGTTTTCAACGCGCTGATCATCGTCGCGCTGATCCCCCTGGCGTTGCGGGGCGTGCGCGTGCAGGCCAGCGACGCCTCGCACCTGCTGCGGCGCAATCTGCTGATCTACGGCGTGGGCGGGATCGTCGCGCCCTTCGTGGGGATCAAGCTGATCGATCTGCTGCTGGTTGCCGTCGGACTGGCCTGACGCTCCCGGCTGGTTGGCCGGCTCTCCGCAGGCTGGCGTGGAGCGAAGCGATAAACAACCGGACCACGCCGGGCGCCGCTGCGCCCGGTGTGCGAACTGCCCGCCCTCCCTCCGGGGATGGCAGGGGCGAGGGAAAGCCCTCGCTCCGAATCCAACAGAGGAACACCGAACATGCTCAAGTACCTCCGTCCCGCCCTCGCATCGCTGGCCTTGCTCAGCCTGCTTACCGGCGTCGTCTACCCACTGGCCGTCACCGCCATCGCCCAGGTCGCTTTCCACGACCAGGCCAATGGCAGCCTGGTGCGCGATGACCAGGGCAATGTGCGTGGCTCGGCGCTGATCGCGCAGAAGTTCGATGGCGCCCAATGGTTCCATTCGCGGCCCTCGGCGGGTGACTTCGCCACCGTTTCCAGCAGCGCCAGCAACCTGGCCCCCGGCAACCCGGCGCTGGTCGAGCGCATCGCCAAGGACGCCGAGGCGGTTCGCATAGGCGACTCTCCGGTGCCGCTGGCGCTGGTCACCACTTCCGCCAGCGGCCTCGACCCGCAGTTGCCGCCAGCCGCCGCGCTGTACCAGGTACCGCGTATCGCCCTGGAGCGCGGCGTACCGGCTGCCAGCCTGGAGAAGCTGGTGGAGGCTCACACCGAGCGGCCGCTGGTAGGCCCGGCGGTGGTCAACGTGCTGGCGCTTAACATGGCCCTGGCGAGCCTGCCTCGCTAGACTCCGCGCCAATGCACTCCAGGTGGCCGAGTCCGACCGCCTGCATGTGCGCTGGCAGGGGCGAGGGCCCGCCCGAGCTGCCATCAGAAACCAGCGCCGCCGGCGCTTCGAGGACTGTGAGATGACCGACCCCAACCGCGCCGATGCCCTGCTTGCCGATCTGCCGCGCATGGGGCGCGGCCGTCTGAAGGTTTTCCTCGGCGCCGCACCGGGTGTCGGCAAGACCTACGCAATGCTGCTGGCCGCGCAGAGCCAGTTGCGCCAGGGCGTCAACTTGCGCGTCGGTATCGTCGAGACCCACGGTCGCGCGGAGACCGAGGCGCTGCTCGCCGGGCTGCCGCAGCAGGCGCTCAAGCGCACCGAGTACCGTGGCATCAGACTGGTGGAGATGGATCTCGACGGCCTGCTGGCCGACCCGCCGCAACTGGCGCTGGTGGACGAACTGGCCCACAGCAACGCCCCCGGCAGCCGTCACGCCAAGCGCTGGCAGGACATCCAGGAGCTACTCTCGGCGGGCATTGACGTCTATACCACGGTGAACGTCCAGCACCTGGAAAGCCTCAACGACCAGGTACGCGACATTACCGGCGTGCAGGTGCGCGAGACAGTGCCCGACTGGGTGCTGCAGGAAGCCTACGAACTTTTGCTGGTCGACCTGCCGCCGCGCGAATTGCTGGAGCGCCTGCGCGAAGGCAAGGTCTATGTTCCCGAGCAGGCGCGCGCGGCCATCGATGCCTTCTTCAGCCAAACCAACCTCACCGCGCTGCGCGAACTGGCCATGCAAACGGCGGCGGCGCGCGTCGACGACGACCTTGCCCATCGTTATCGCCAGCAGGGCGGCGAGGCGCCTGCGGTGCGCGGACGCCTGCTGGTAGGGGTGGACGGCGAACACAATGCCGAGCGCCTGGTGCGCCACGCCAGCCGCGTCGCCGAACGCCGGCACCTGCCCTGGTCGCTGGTCCATGTCGATACCGGCGAGGCGCGCAGCGAAGAGTCGCGCATGCAGTTGCAGAGTGCCCAGCAGTTGGCCGAGCGCCTTGGCGGTGATGTGGTCGAGTTGCGCGGGGGAGAAGTGGCGCGGACCCTGATCGAACATGCCAGGGAGCGCCGCGCCAGCCTGCTGCTGGTCGGCCGTTCGCGGCAACGCTGGAATCGACGGCTGTTCGGCGGCGGGCTGGCGGCGCGATTGCTGCGCCTGGGCGACGGGCTGGAAATCAGCGTGCTCGACAGCGAGGCCGACCTCGCCCCGCCGAAACGGCGCCCCGTGGCGCATTGGCCCTGGGCCGACTACCTGCTGGCGGTGCTCGCCGCCGCGGGTGCCAGTGCCCTGGCCTGGGCGGTGGCCAGCGTACTGGAACTACCCAACATTTCCCTGGTGTTCCTCGCTGCCGTCCTGCTGGTGGCGGTGCGCAGCAGCCTGGGGCCGGCGCTGGCCTGTGCCGTGATGTCGTTCCTGGCCTACGACTTCCTGTTCATCCCACCGCATTTCTCCTTCGCCATCCAGCGCGAAGAAGATGTGCTGACTCTGCTGTTCTTCCTGCTCATGGCCGGCCTCACCGGTAACCTGGCGGCCCGCCAGCGCCGGCAGTTACAGGCGTTGCGCGAGACCCAGGAGGAAACCAGCCAGATGCTCGAACTGTCGCGCAAGCTGACTGCTGCCACCGACCGCCAGGCGGTGATGGCCGCCGCCGCGCAGCAACTGGGAGGCTGGGGTGATCTGGACATCTGCCTGCTGGGCCGCAATCACGGCGAGTGGAAGGTGGAGGGTGGGCTGCAACGCTCCCTGGAGGACCAGGAACGTGCCGCCGCCGACTGGTCATGGCAGCATGACCAGCCCGCCGGCCTGGGCACCGGTACCTTGCCGGGCGGACGCTGGTGGTGGTGGCCGCTGTCCGGCGAGGACGGCCCGCTGGCGCTGCTGGGCATCAGCCCGCGCGACGGCCAGCCGTTGCCGGGTTCGCGGCGTCGCCTGCTCGCCGCCCTCGGCCAGCCGCTGGCGCAAGCCCTGGCCCGTGCACGGTTGGCCGAAGACCTCGAAGCCGCACGCCTGCACGGCGAGACTGAACAGTTGCGCAGCGCCTTGCTGGCCTCTGTCAGCCACGATCTGCGTACGCCGCTGACCTCCATGCGTGGCGCCATCGACAGCCTGCTGGCCCTGGGCGACGCGATTCCGCCGGACGACCGCCGCGAGCTGCTGGAAGGCACGCGCGACGAAGCCGAGCGGCTGGACCGCTACATTCAGAACCTGCTCGACATGACGCGCCTCGGACACGGCGGCCTGAAGCTGTCGCGCGACTGGGTGTCGCCCGGCGACATCGTCGGCAGCGCACTCAATCGCCTGCGCGCTGTGGTCGCCCCGTATCGGGTGGAAACCCGTGTGCCGGCCGAACTGCCGCTGCTGTATGTGCATGCGGCGCTGATCGAGCAGGCGCTGGTCAACGTGCTGGAAAACGCGGCACGTTTTTCGCCCCCGCAAGGCCGCCTGAGGGTGGCGGTGGAACAGGGCGACGGCGAGTTGCGCTTCTCGGTCGGCGACGAGGGGCCGGGCATTCCTCTGGCCGAGCGGGAGAAGATCTTCGATATGTTCTACACCGCCGCCCGTGGCGACCGCGGTGGGCAGGGCACCGGGCTGGGCCTGGCGATCTGCCAGGGCATGGTCGGCGCGCATGGCGGGCGCATCACCGTGGAAGATGGCATCGACGGGCGCGGCACTACCCTGGTCCTGCACCTGCCGCTGCAACAGCAGCCGGACCTGGAGGAACTTGATGCCGCCGGTTGAAAGGCTCAAGCTGGACGCCTGTTCCAGCCAGCCCAACGCACCGATGAACGCTAGCGCCGCCACCATTCTGGTCGTCGATGACGAGCCGCAGATCCGCAAGTTCCTGCGCATCAGCCTGAATGCCGGCGGCTACAAGGTGCTGGAAGCCGGGACCGGCGAGGAGGGCCTGGCCCAGGCTGCGCTGGGGCGCCCCGATCTCGTGGTGCTCGACCTCGGCCTGCCGGACAAGGACGGCCAGGACGTTCTGCGCGAGTTGCGCGAGTGGTCGCAGGTGCCGGTGCTGGTGCTCTCGGTACGCGCCAGCGAGGGCGAAAAGGTGCAGGCGCTGGACGGCGGCGCCAACGACTACGTGACCAAGCCGTTCGGTATCCAGGAGTTCCTGGCTCGCGTCCGCGTGCTGCTCCGCCAGGGCGGCAGTGGCGAGACGCAGGAGGCGGTGGTGACGGTCGGGCCTCTGAGCATCGACTTCTCCTACCGCCGCGTGTTGCTGGACGGCGCCGAAGTGGCTCTGACCCGCAAGGAGTACGCGGTGCTCTCGACCCTGGCCCGCCACGTGGGGCGCGTGGTCACCCAGCAGCAATTGCTCAAGGACATCTGGGGCCCGACGCATACCGAAGACACGCACTACCTGCGGGTGGTGGTCGGGCATCTGCGGCAGAAGCTCGCTGACGATCCGGCAACGCCGCGGTTCATCGTCACCGAGGCCGGTGTCGGGTACCGCTTGCGCGAAGCCTGATCGCTCGTCCTCCGAGGTGGTTGTGGGCCAGCTCCGATGCTTCTTGCCACCCGGGCGTGGATCCTGTCCGGGCCGCGCGCCTGGGTGGCAGCTCAATTCAGTAAGGATTCTCCGCCTCATACCGGTCCAGCGTATCGCTGGCGATCTGCCGGCCCAGGGCGATGAGCTCCGGGGCCTTGTAGAACTCGAAGAAGCGGCATACGCGCTTGGGCACGTTGATCAGGATGTCCGGCGGGTAGCCGGCGATCTTGTACTGCGCCAGCGAGGTCTGCATCACCTCGAAGCTCTGGTTCACCAGCTCCAGCAGGGAAGCCGGGCTGCTGCTTTCGATCACCCGGCTGCCGCTGGCCGAACGCGGCGAGCCCTTGGCCTGGGGCGCGGCGGCGGGTTGCTGCATTTCCGGCTCGGCGGGTTCCTCGGCAAGCGCGGGAACTGGGTGGAGCAGGGCGTCGGCCAGCAGTTCCGGCGGCGTTTCGTTCTCGCCGCCCTGGCGGCGGAAGAAGCTCAGTTTGCTGCTGAGGCTGCCGATCACCGCGTCGAAGCGGCCCTTGAGCGCCGGTGGGCGCTCGATCACCGGCAGCGAGTACTGGCGCTGGTTGGTGGCGTTGAGGTTGACCGCGACGATCAGGTCAGCGTGGGTCGAGACCACCGGGACGATTGGCAGCGGGTTGAGCAGGCCGCCGTCCACCAGCATGCGCGTGCCCTGCATGACCGGGGTGAACAGGCTCGGGATCGCCGCCGAAGCGCGCATGGCCTGGTGCAGGCAGCCTTCCTGGAACCAGATCTCCTGCTGGTTGGTGAGGTCCGTGGCCACCGCCGTGTAGGGAATCGGCAGGTTCTCGATGTCGATCTCGCCGAGTATTTCGTGAATCTTGCCGAATACCCGTTCGCCACGGATGGCGCCGAGGCGGAAGCTCACGTCGAGCAGGCGCAGCACATCCAGGTAGTCGAGGCTTTCCACCCAGTCGCGGTATTCCGCGAGCTTGCCGGCGGCGTAGATGCCGCCGATCACCGAGCCCATCGAACAGCCGGCGATGCAGACGATTTCGTAGCCGCGCCGCTCGATTTCCTCGATCACGCCGATATGCGCATAGCCGCGCGCTCCGCCGGAGCCGAGCACCAGCGCAATCTGTTTTGACATCGGGCAATTCCCCCCTTGCGAGTCGTTTCGACGATACGCCCGCAGACAAGCCTCGCCAAGGCTGCCTTTGCTAGAATCGCCGTTTGTTTCATTCCGCCGGAGCCTGCGATGAGCGAACCGATCCGCCTGACCCAGTACAGCCACGGTGCTGGCTGTGGCTGCAAGATTTCCCCAAAGGTGCTGGAGGTGATCCTCGCCGGCAGCGGCGCGCAGAACCTCGATCCGAAGCTCTGGGTTGGCAACGCCTCGCGCGATGACGCCGCTGTCTATGCCATCGATGAGGAGCGCGGCGTGGTTTCGACCACCGACTTCTTCATGCCTATCGTCGATGATCCCTTCGATTTCGGCCGCATTGCCGCCACCAACGCCATCAGCGACATCTACGCGATGGGCGGTGACCCGCTGATGGCCATCGCCATTCTCGGCTGGCCGGTGAACGTGCTGGCGCCGGAAGTCGCCCGCGATGTGATCGCCGGTGGCCGCAAGGTCTGCGACGAGGCAGGCATCCCGCTGGCCGGCGGCCATTCCATCGACGCGCCAGAGCCGATCTTCGGTCTGGCCGTCACCGGCATGGTCGAGAAGCGCTTCATGAAGCGCAACGACACCGCCACCGAAGGCTGCAAGCTGTACCTGACCAAGCCGCTGGGCATCGGCATCCTCACCACCGCCGAGAAAAAGTCCAGGCTGCGTGCCGAGGACGTTGGCGTCGCCCGCGACTGGATGTGCACCCTGAACAAGCCCGGTGCGCGTTTCGGCAAACTGGCCGGAGTGCGCGCGATGACCGACGTGACCGGCTTCGGCCTGCTTGGCCATCTGGTCGAAATGGCCGATGGCAGCGGCCTGACCGCCCGCGTCCGGTACGACGCCGTGCCGCGCCTCGCCAGCGTCGAGTACTACCTGGAAGCCGGCTGCGTGCCTGGCGGCACCCTGCGCAATTTCGACAGTTACGGCGAGCGTATCGCGCCGCTGCCGGAGCTGCACAAGCTGCTGCTGTGCGATCCGCAGACCAGCGGCGGCCTGCTGGTGGCGGTGGAGCCGGCGGGTGAGGCGCAGTTCCTCGCCACCGCCAAGGAGCTTGGCCTGGACCTCGCGCCTATCGGCGAGCTGGTCGGTCGACAGAGTCACGCGGTCGAGGTGGCCTGATGCGCGACAACACCCGCCACTACCGCGAACTGTTCCTCGGCGATGTGAAGATGATGGACGTGCGCGCCCCGGTCGAATTCGGCAAGGGCGCATTCCCGCATACCGTGAACCTGCCGCTGATGAACGATGCCGAGCGGCAGAAGGTCGGCACCTGCTACAAGCAGAATGGCCAGCAGGCGGCCATCGCGCTGGGCCACGAACTGGTCTGCGGCAAGCTCAAGGCGGCGCGTATCGAGGCCTGGGCGAACTTCGCCAGGGCCAACCCGGACGGCTATCTGTACTGCTTCCGTGGCGGCCTGCGTTCGCAGATCACCCAGCAATGGCTGAAGACCGAGGCGGGCATCGACTACCCGCGTGTAGTCGGCGGCTACAAGGCGATGCGCGGCTTCCTGTACGACACCACCCGCGCCGCCGTCGAGGAGTGCCAGTTCGTGCTGGTGGGTGGCCTGACCGGCACCGGCAAGACCGAGGTGATCGCCCGGCTGTCCAACAGTCTCGACCTGGAGGGGCACGCCAACCACCGTGGCTCGGCGTTCGGCCGGCGCGCCACGCCGCAGCCGGCGCAGATCGATTTCGAGAACCGCCTGGCCATCGACATTCTGAAGAAGCGCCACGTCGGCATGGAGCAGTTCGTGCTGGAAGACGAGGGGCGCATCGTCGGCAGTTGCTCGGTGCCGCTGGAGCTGTACCAGGGCATGCAGCAGTACCCGCTGGTGTGGCTGGACGACAGCTTCGAGCAGCGCGTGGAGCGTATCCTCAAGGACTATGTGGTGGACCTGTGCGCCGACCATCTCCAGGTGGTGGGTGAGGAGGGTGGTTTCGACGCATTTGCCACCTACCTGCGCAAGAGTCTGTCGGGCATCGTCAAGCGCCTGGGTGGCGAGCGCTACCAGCGGCTGGCGGCGATCATGGACGCGGCGCTGGAGGAGCAGCGACGCAGCGGCGCGGTGGACCTGCACCGTGGCTGGATCGAGGGCCTGCTGGGCGAGTACTACGACCCGATGTACGCCTTCCAGCGCCAGAGCAAGGATTCGCGCATCGAGTTCCGCGGCACCCAGGACGAAGTGGTCGAGTACCTTCGCGCTCGCGCGCAGCGCTGATTCGCCGTTTCGCCTAGGGGGTGCGCCACAGCCCGATGTGGCGCGCCTGCGCTTGCTGTTCTTCGAACTTGTACTGGCCCCGTTCCTCGGCGCCCTGCCGGTCGGCTTGCCGCCAGCGGGCCAGGCCGACACTCAGCAGCGCGCGGCCGACGTCCAGTGTCTGGCCGCAGCCGGGGCAGTCCGCTGGCTCCACCCAGATGGCGGCGCGAGTCGTGCCGTCGGCTTCCTTCTGTGGCGCGTGCAGGCTGGCGAGCTTGCCGAGCGCGAGCTGGCGCAGAGCTTCGCTGGCGCGCTGGTCGAACGGCTCGCCGGGCGCCTCGATGCCGCGCAGGCGAACGGTCCGGGATGTGCCGTCCTCGCCCAGGCAGACGAGCTGCTCGCCATTTTCTATGGCGCGCACCGTGCACTGCTCGTGGGCCAGCGCGGCAGCGGGAAGGGAGAACAACAGGATGGGCAGGATGAATCGCATGGGACCTCCGGTGAGCGCCGCCAGCATAACTGCCGGCGGCCGCTCACGGCGTCCGTGACATCAACGGTTACTGGATCGGGCGCATCACCTCTTCGCTGTAGTGCCCACTCGCGGCGACGCCCAAGAGGAAGATCGCATCCAGTTCCGCCGTGTCGAGCTCCAGAGCCACGGGCAATAGAGGCGCGGCGTACCCGTGGGCAAGTTCGCTGCAGACCCGAAGAAATCCGCTGCAGGAAGCCGCAGCCGAATATCCCGAGTAATCCACTCAGGCAAGTCGTGCTAGGATTTGCGCCCGGCCCCGATTCCTCCGGCGGCGCTGGCATTCCGCTGGCGCAGCCACCCCTCATAGAAGGATCCAAGCAATGGCTCAAGTAACCCTCAAAGGCAATCCGGTTTCCGTCAATGGCAAGCTGCCGCAGAAGGGCGAGCAGGCTCCGGCACTGTCCCTGGTCGCCGGCAACCTGTCCGACGTCACCCTGGAAACCTACGCTGGCAAGCGCAAGGTGCTGAACATCTTCCCCAGCGTCGACACCCCGACCTGCGCCACTTCCGTGCGCAAGTTCAACGCCGAGGCGAGCAAGCTGGCCAACACCGTCGTGCTGTGCATCTCTGCCGACCTGCCGTTCGCCCAGGCTCGCTTCTGCGGCGCCGAAGGCCTGGAAAACGTGGTGAACCTGTCCACCCTGCGTGGCCGCGAGTTCCTCGATAACTACGGCGTCGCCATCGCCGATGGCCCCCTGGCCGGCCTGGCCGCCCGTGCTGTGGTGGTGCTGGATGAGCAGAACAAGGTGCTGCACAGCGAACTGGTTGGCGAGATCGCCGACGAGCCGAACTACGCTGCCGCCATCGCCGCCCTGAGCTGATCCTCTGCTGGCGTGAGACTGCCGGACCGATCGCACGGGTCGGTCCGGTTGCTCGGGAACCTCCCGGGCCGATCCGGGTCGCAATGCCCCGGAGATTCGTAACCCCCGGTAAATCAAAGGTAAATAGCGGGTAAAGAGACTTTGCCTGCGGCCAGGCTGTGCTTATCGTTCAGCCTCGCTATCCTCATTTCTTTTCGCCATGACGACGACCATGACCCCTAGCAACGGAACGCCCTCGAAACTTCGCACCCTGCGCCCCTGGCTTCTCACCGCGATCATTTTCGCCGGCGTGGTGGGGCTGATCATGTGGCTGCATTCGACGTCCACGGGCACGCCGGCGGCCCAGGGCGGTCGCGGCGGGCGACCGAGTCCGGGGCAGATGGCGGCGGGGCAGGGCACGGCGGTGACCGTCAGTGTCGCGCCGACGGTGAGGGGCGACCTGCCGGTGCACTATCACGCGCTGGGTACCGTCACGGCCTACAACACGGTGAATGTCCGCGCGCGGGTCAGCGGCCAACTGGTCAAGGTGCCGTTCCAGGAAGGCCAGGAAGTGAAGGCCGGCGATGTGCTGGCGGTGATCGATCCGCGCCCGTTCCAGGCCGCGCTGGACCAGGCCCAGGGCACGTTGCAGCAGAATCAGGCGCAACTGAAGAACGCGCAGATCGATCTGGCACGTTACAAGGGCCTGTATGCCGAAGATTCCATCGCCAAGCAGACCCTCGACACCCAGGAAGCGCTGGTGCGCCAGTACGAAGGTACCCTGAAGACCAACCAGGGCCAGGTCAGCGACGCCAGGCTCAACCTCGAATTCACCCAGGTGCGCGCGCCGATTTCCGGGCGTGTCGGCCTGCGCCAGGTGGACGTCGGCAACCTGGTCACCTCCGGCGACACCACGCCGCTGGTGGTGATCACCCAGGTCAAGCCGATCTCCGTGGTGTTCAGCCTGCCGCAGCAGCAACTCGGCACCATCGCCCGCGAACTGTATAGCGGCAAGCCGGTACCGGTGCAGGCACTGGACCGCAACCAGAACCAGATCCTGGCCAACGGCGTGCTGAAGACGCTGGACAACCAGATCGACACCACGACCGGTACGGTCAAGCTCAAGGCCGGTTTCGAGAACGACGATCACAAGCTGTTCCCCAACCAGTTCGTCAACGTGCGCCTGCTCGCCGAGATGCTGCCCGGCGTGCTGACCATTCCGGCCAACGCCGTGCAACGTGGCAACGATGGCACCTATGTGTACATGGTCGGCGAGGAGAACAAGGCCAGGCGCCAACTGGTGACCCTGGGCACCAGCGAGGGTGAGCGCGTGGTAGTCACCGAGGGCCTGAAGGAGGGCGACCGCGTGGTCGTCGAGGGCACCGACCGACTGCGCGACGGCATGCGCATGAATATCGTCGAGTCCGACGAGAAGGCCCGCGCGGCTGCCAGCGAGCAGGGCGACAAGGCTTCGGCCAAGCCGTTCGGCTCCGACAACCCGGTCCGGGACAGCGGTAAGAGCGAATGAACCCGTCACGCCTGTTCATCCTGCGGCCGGTCGCCACCACGCTGTTGATGGTGGCGATCCTGTTGTCGGGGATCATCGCCTACCGCTTCCTGCCGATTTCAGCGTTGCCGGAGGTGGACTACCCGACCATCCAGGTGGTGACCCTGTATCCCGGCGCGAGCCCGGACATCATGACGTCCTCGGTCACCGCACCGCTGGAGAACCAGCTTGGGCAGATTCCCGGCCTCAACGAGATGTCTTCCACCAGCTCCGGCGGGGCTTCGGTGATCACACTGCAGTTCAGCCTGCAGGTGAACCTCGACGTCGCCGAGCAGGAAGTGCAGGCGGCGATCAACACCGCTCAGAGCCTGTTGCCCAAGGACCTGCCGAACCAGCCGGTGTACAGCAAGGTGAACCCTGCCGACGCACCGATCCTGACGCTGGCGGTGATGTCGCCGGACATGCCGCTGCCGCAGATCCAGGACCTCGTCGACACGCGCCTCGCGCAGAAGATTTCGCAGATTTCCGGCGTCGGCCTGGTCAGCATCAGCGGCGGCCAGCGCCCGGCGGTGCGCATTCGCGCCAACCCGGCCGCACTGGCCGCGGCGGGGCTGAGCCTGGAAGACCTGCAAACCACGGTCACCAACAACAACCTCAACGGGCCCAAGGGCAGCTTCGACGGGCCTACGCGTTCGTCCACGCTGGATGCCAACGACCAGTTGAAGTCGGCCGACGCCTATCGTGACCTGATCATCGCCTACAAGAACGGCTCGCCGCTGCGCGTGCGCGATGTCGCCAGCGTCGAGGACGATGCGGAGAACGTGCGCCTGGCTGCCTGGGCCAACAATTCGCCGGCAGTGGTGCTGAACATTCAGCGCCAGCCGGGCGCCAACGTCATCGAGGTGGTCGACAGCATCAAGAAGATGCTGCCGCAGTTGCAGGCGACCCTGCCGGGCAGCCTCGAAGTGACGGTGCTCACCGACCGCACCACGACGATCCGCGCCTCGGTCGCCGACGTGCAGTTCGAGCTGTTCCTCGCCGTCTGCCTGGTGGTGATGGTGACCTTCCTGTTCCTGCGCAACCTCTCCGCCACCCTGATCCCCAGCTTCGCCGTGCCGCTGTCGCTGATCGGCACCTTCGGCGTGATGTATCTGGCCGGCTTCTCGATCAACAACCTGACGCTGATGGCGCTGACCATCGCCACCGGCTTCGTGGTGGACGATGCCATCGTCATGGTGGAGAACATCGCCCGCTACCTGGAACAGGGCGACTCGCCGCTGGACGCCGCGCTCAAGGGGTCGAAACAGATCGGCTTCACCATCATCTCGCTGACCTTCTCGCTGATCGCGGTGCTCATTCCGCTGCTGTTCATGGGCGACGTCGCCGGGCGGCTGTTCCGCGAATTCGCCATTACCCTGGCAGTGGCGATCCTGATTTCCGGCTTCGTTTCCCTGACCCTGACGCCAATGCTCAGCGCCAAGCTGCTGCGCCATGTCGAGCCGGAGAAGGAGGGCCGCTTCGCCCGCGCCGCCGGCCGTTTCATCGAGCAGATGATCGAGCGCTATGCCGCCGCCCTGCGCGTGGTCCTGCGCCATCAGCCGCTGACCCTGCTGGTGGCCATCGCCACCCTGGCGTTCACCGCGCTGCTGTACATCGTCATGCCCAAGGGCTTCTTCCCGGTACAGGATACCGGGGTGATCCAGGGCATCGCCGAAGCGCCGCAGTCGATTTCCTTCCAGGCGATGGCCAGCCGTCAGCAGGAGCTGGCCAAGGTAGTGCTGCAGGATCCGGCGGTGGAGAGCCTGTCGTCGTTCATCGGCGTCGACGGCACCAACGCCACCCTCAACACCGGGCGGCTGCTGATCAACCTCAAGCCCCACGCCGACCGTGACCTGACGGCCACCGAGGTGATCCAGCGCCTGCAACCGGAACTGGACAAGGTCGCCGGCATCCGCCTGTACCTGCAGCCGGTGCAGGACCTGACCATCGAAGACCGTATCGCACGTACCCAGTACCAGTTCACCTTGCAGGACGCCGATCCCGAGGTGCTGTCGGAATGGGTGCCGAAACTGGTGGACCGCCTGGAGCAACTGCCGGAGCTGGCGGACGTGGCCAGCGACTGGCAGGACAAGGGCCTGCAGGCCTACATCGACATCGACCGCGACACCGCTTCGCGCCTGGGCGTGAGCCTGTCGAGCATCGACAGCGTGCTGTACAACGCGTTCGGCCAGCGGCTGATCTCAACCATCTTCACCCAGGCCACCCAGTACCGCGTGGTGCTGGAGGTTGCGCCGGAGTTCCAGATCGGCCCGCAATCGCTGGAGAACCTCTACGTGCCGTCCAGCGACGGTACCCAGGTGCGCCTGTCGAGCCTTGCCAGGGTGGAGGAGCGCCACACGCTGCTGGCGATCAACCACATCGCCCAGTTCCCGGCGGCGACCATCTCCTTCAACCTCGCCAAGGGCGTGGCCCTGGGCGAGGCGGTGCAGGCGATCCGCGACGTCGAGGCGCAGATGGAGATGCCGGTGAGCCTGCAGGGCAGCTTCCGCGGCGCGGCCCAGGCCTTCGAGTCGTCGCTGTCGAACACGCTGTTGCTGGTGCTGGCATCCATCATCACCATGTACATCGTGCTGGGCATCCTCTACGAAAGCTTCATTCACCCGGTGACCATCCTTTCCACGCTGCCCTCGGCGGGTGTGGGGGCGTTGCTGGCGCTGATGCTGGCGGGCCAGGACATCGGCATCGTGGCGATCATCGGCATCATCCTGCTGATCGGCATCGTGAAGAAGAACGCGATCATGATGATCGACTTCGCCCTCGACGCCGAACGCAACGAAGGCAAGCCGCCGCACGAAGCCATCTACCAGGCGTGCCTGCTGCGCTTCCGGCCTATCCTGATGACCACGATGGCGGCGCTGCTTGGCGCGCTGCCGCTGATGCTCGCCGGTGGAGCCGGCGCCGAACTGCGCCGGCCGCTGGGCGTCACGATGGTCGGCGGCCTGCTGCTGAGCCAGTTGCTGACGCTGTTCACCACGCCGGTGATCTACCTGTACTTCGACCGCCTCGCCGCACGCTGGGCGGCCTGGCGTGGCCGTCATGGGCTTGATGTGAACAGCATCGATCCGGCGGAGCGCGGGTGATGAATATCTCCCGCCCGTTCATCCTGCGTCCGGTCGCTACCAGCCTGCTGACCCTGGCGCTGATGCTCGCCGGCATCCTCTCGTTCGGTCTGCTGCCGGTGGCGCCGCTGCCCAACGTGGATTTCCCCACCATCATGGTGCAGGCCTCGCTGCCCGGCGCCAGCCCGGAGACGATGGCGTCCACGGTGGCTACGCCGCTGGAACGCTCGCTCGGACGCATTGCCGGGGTCACCGACATGACCTCCAGCAGTTCGCTGGGCAACACCACCATCATCGTGCAGTTCGACCTGTCCAAGGACATCGACGGCGCGGCGCGCGAAGTGCAATCGGCAATCAACGCGGCGATGAGCCTGCTGCCCACCGGCATGCCGAACAACCCGACGTACCGCAAGGCGAACCCGTCGGACATGCCGATCATGATCCTCACCCTGACCTCGGATACCTATTCCCGCGGGCAGATGTACGACCTGGCCTCGACCATCGTGTCGCCCAAGCTGGCCCAGGTGAAGGGCGTGGGGCAGGTGAGCATCGGCGGTTCCTCGCTGCCGGCGGTGCGGGTCGATGTCAATCCGGACCAGCTCAGCCACTACGGTATCTCCCTGGACGATGTCCGCACCGCCATCGCCAACACCAACTCCGACGGCCCGAAGGGCGCGCTGGAGTTCGGCGAGCGGCACTGGCAGGTGGACGCCAACGACCAGTTGCGCAAGGCCAGCGAGTACGCGCCGCTGATCGTCCACTACAACGCCGAGACCGGCGCGGCGGTACGCCTGAAGGATGTGGCGCGGGTCAGCGACTCGGTGGAAGACGTGCGCAACGCCGGCTTCTCCGACAACCTTCCGGCGGTGCTGCTGATCATCACCCGCCAGCCGGGCGCCAATATCATCGAGGCCACCGACGCCATCCACGAGCAGTTGCCGATCATCCAGGAGGTGCTCGGCCCGCAGGTGAAGCTGTCGGTGATGGACGACCGCAGCCCGTCGATCCGCTCCTCGCTGGAGGAAGCCGAGCTGACCCTGATCATTTCCGTGGTGCTGGTGATCCTGGTGGTCTACCTGTTCCTGCGTAATGGCCGCGCCACGCTGATCCCCAGCCTGGCGGTGCCGGTATCGCTGGTGGGCACCTTCGCGGTCATGTACCTGGCCGGCTTCTCGCTGAACAACCTGTCGCTGATGGCGCTGATCATCGCCACTGGCTTCGTGGTGGACGACGCCATCGTGGTGGTGGAGAACATCGCCCGGCGCATCGAGGAGGGCGACCCGCCGATCAAGGCGGCGATCCGTGGCGCGCGGGAAGTGAGTTTCACCGTGCTGTCGATGACCCTGTCGCTGGTGGCGGTGTTCATTCCGCTGCTGCTGATGGGGGGCATCACCGGACGGCTGTTCCGCGAGTTCTCGGTAACCCTGGCGGCGGCGATCCTGGTGTCGCTGGTGGTGTCGCTGACGCTGACGCCGATGCTCTGCGCACGCCTGCTCAAACCGGTCGAGCGGGGGCCGAAGAAGGCCTCGGTGGGGCGCCAGAGCAACCGCTACTTCGTCGCCTTCATGCAGCGCTACCGCGCCAGCCTGAGCTGGGCGCTGGAGCATTCGCGGCTGATGGTGGTGATCCTGTTCGGTTGCATCGCGCTGAACTTCTACCTGTTCGTGGTGGTGCCCAAGGGCTTCCTGCCACAACAGGATTCCGGGCGGCTGCGCGGTTTCGCGGTGGCCGACCAGAGCATCTCGTTCCAGGCCCTGGACCAGAAGATGGCGGAGTTCCGCAACATCCTCTCCCAGGATCCGGGGGTGGAGAACGTGGTGGGCTTCGTCGGTGGCGGCAAGTGGCAGTCGAGCAACACCGGCTCCTTCTTCGTCACCCTGAAGGACATCGGCGAGCGCGACTCGGCGGATGTCATCGTCAACCGCCTGCGCAAGCAACTGGCGAAGATTCCCGGCGCCACGCTGTACCTGCAGGCAGGCCAGGACGTGCGCATCGGCGGCCGGCAGAGCAACGCCCAGTACGAGTTCACCCTGCGCAGCGATGACCTGGTCCTGCTGCGCGACTGGGCGCCCAGGGTCGAGGCGGTGCTGAACAAGATTCCGCTGCTGACCGACGTGAACAGCGATGCCCAGGACAAGGGCGTGCAGAGCCGCCTGGTGATCGACCGCGACCGCGCGGCCAGCCTCGGCGTGAACGTCGCCGACGTGGATTCGGTGCTGAACAATTCCTATGGCCAGCGCCAGGTATCGACCATTTTCAACCCGCTGAACCAGTACCACGTGGTGATGGAGGTGGACCAGCCCTACCAGGAATCGCCGGAGGAGCTGCGCCAGGTCTACGTCATCGGCAGCGACGGCCAGCGCGTGCCGCTGTCGGCGTTCACCCACGTGGAGCCGAGCCGCGCGCCGCTGACGGTCAACCACCAGGGGCAGTTCGCCGCCACCACCTTCTCCTTCAACCTGGCGCCCGGCGCGCTGATCGGCCCGGCCCGCGACGCGGTGATGGCGGCGCTGGAGCCGCTGCATCTGCCGATGGAAATCCAGGCCACCTTCGAAGGCAATGCCGGCGCGGTGCAGGACACCCAGAACGACATGCCCTGGCTGATCCTGCTGGCGCTGGTGGCGGTGTACATCGTCCTCGGCATCCTCTACGAAAGCTATGTGCACCCGCTGACCATCCTGTCCACGCTGCCCTCTGCCGGCGTCGGCGCGATGCTCACGCTCATGCTGTTCCGCACCGAGCTGTCGCTGATCGCGCTGATCGGCGTGATCCTGCTGATCGGCATCGTGAAGAAGAACGCGATCATGATGATCGACTTCGCCCTCGACGCCGAGCGAACCCTCGGCCTGTCGCCGCGCGACGCGATCCTCGAAGCCTGCATGAAGCGCTTCCGGCCGATCATGATGACCACCCTGGCTGCGATCCTCGGCGCGTTGCCGCTGATCTTCGGCATTGGCGGCGATGCCGCGCTGCGCCGCCCGCTGGGCATGACCATCGTTGGCGGCCTGATCGGCAGCCAGTTGCTGACCCTGTATACCACCCCCGTTGTCTATCTCTACCTCGACCGCCTGCGCCACTGGGTCAACCAGAAGCGAGGCGTGCGCACCGATGGCGCCCTGGAGACACCCGTATGACCCGCTCGCGTTCCCTGCTCATTCCGCTGTCGGCCCTGGCGTTGGCCGCGGCCCTGGCCGGCTGCGCCATCGGCCCGGACTACCAGCGTCCCGAGCTGACGGTTCCGGCCAGCTTCAAGGAGGGCGACGGCTGGCGCCTGGCGCAGCCGCAGGATGTGCTGCATCACGGCGCCTGGTGGGAGCTGTACGGCGACGCCACGCTCAATGACCTGCAGAAGCGCCTGGTTGCCGCCAACCAGACCCTGGCGCAATCGGTGGCTTCCTACCGCCAGGCCCAGGCCCTGACCAGGGGCGCGCGCTCGTCGTTCTTCCCCACGGTCAGCGCCGACGTCGGCAAGACCCGCTCCGGCCAGGGCACCGGCAGCGGCGGCAGCGTGCGCCTGCCCGACGGCTCCACGGTGAGCAGCGGCGGTGGCAGCAGCTCGATCAGCAACAGCTACTCGGCGAGCCTCGGCGTGAGCTGGGAAATGGACCTGTGGGGCAAGCTGCGCCGCCAGCTCGAAGCCGATACCGCAAGCATGGATGCCAGCGCCGCCGACCTCGCCGCTTCGCGCCTGTCGCTGCAATCGGAGCTGGCGCAGAACTACCTGCAACTGCGGGTCATGGATCGGCAGATCAAGCTGCTCAACGAGACGGTGGAGGCCTACCAGCGCTCGCTGAAACTCACCGAGAACCAGTACAACGCAGGCATCGTCACCAAGGCTGACGTGGCCCAGGCGCGCACCCAGCTCAAGAGCACCGAAGCCCAGGCCATCGACCTGAAGTACCAGCGCGCCCAACTGGAGCACGCCATCGCCGTGCTGGTCGGCGTGCCGCCGGCGCAGTTCAGCCTCGCCGTGGTGGACGCCGTGCCCGGCCTGCCGCAGGTGCCGGCGCTGCTGCCGTCGCAACTGCTGGAGCGGCGCCCGGATGTCGCCTCGGCCGAGCGCAAGGTGATTGCCGCCAACGCGCAGATCGGCGTGGCCAAGGCCGCCTGGTTCCCGGATCTGACCCTGACCGCCGCTGGCGGCTACCGCAGCGGCAGTTTCCAGAACTGGATCGAGACGCCCAACCGCTACTGGTCCATCGGCCCGCAGTTCGCCATGACCCTGTTCGACGGCGGCCTGATCGCTTCCCAGGTCGAACAGGCCGAGGCGAGCTACGACCAGACCGTGGCCAGCTACCGGCAGACCGTGCTGGACAGTTTCCGCGAGGTGGAGGACTACATGGTCCAGCTCAAGGTGCTGGAGGAGGAGAGCGGCGTGCAGCAGGAAGCGCTCGACTCCGCCCGCGAAGCGCTGCGGCTGACCACCAACCAGTACAAGGCCGGCACCATCGACTACAGCAGTGTGGTCACCACCCAGGCCACTGCGCTGTCCAACGAGCGCACCGTGCTGACCCTGCTGGGCACCCGCTTGACCGCCAGCGTGCAACTGATCGCCGCGCTGGGCGGCGGCTGGGACAGCTCGCGGATCGCCAGCGAGGGCGATGCCGCCGCGTCGCGCTGAGCCCGGGCTCAGCCGCGGAAGCGGCGTGCGGTGGTATAGCTGCGCTGCCAGTACAGGTTGCTCAGCGAGTCGATGCGGATCGTCTGGCCGGTGCGCGGCGCATGGATGAAACGCCCGTTGCCGATGTACAGGCCCACATGGCGGGTGTTGCCGCTGCCGTTGCGGTTGAAGAACACCGCGTCGCCGGGCTGCAGGTCGCTGCGCGCCACCTCCAGCTCTCTCTGCTGGATCATCGACGCCGTGGTGCGTGGCAGGGTGAGATTGGCCTCGCTGCGGAACAGGTACACCAGCAGCCCGCTGCAATCGAAACCGGTCGCCAGGGATTCGCCGCCCCAGCGATAGGGCTGGCCGATCAACTCGCGGGCGCGCTGGACGATGCGCTGACGGGTGGGGCTGAAGTCGCGTGGCCTGGCGCTGGCGACGGGCGATGCCTGCACGTCGCTGGTGGCGTATTCAGCGGAGTAGCTGCGCCAGACAGGCACATCGAGTTCGTCCGCCTTGATCAGCGGTGCCTTCAGGGCCAGCAGCAGGAGTACGGGAAGCAAACGGATTGGACGCACACCGGGTCACCTCGCAGTTCGACACGGTAGCGATCCTATGGCGACGTTCCGTCAGTTTATGTAGGAAGTTTCCATTGCTTGTGAAGGGTAATTCTAGGATGGACGAGCGGTTCAGTGGGCGAACAGTTGGCCGATGTCCTTGAACGCCTTGAATTCCAGAGCGTTGCCGCATGGGTCGAGCAGGAACAGGGTGGCCTGTTCGCCGACTTGTCCCTTGAAGCGCACGTGGGGCTCGATGACGAACTGTGTATTGCGTTCGCGCAGGCGCCGGGCCAGGCGCTCCCACTCTTCCCAGGGCAGCACCACTCCGAAATGCGGTACCGGCACGTCGTGACCGTCCACCGGGTTGGTGTGCGCGGCTTCCTGGCTGGCGGTGCGGGGGTGTTCGTGGATGACCAGTTGGTGGCCGAAGAAATCGAAGTCCACCCATCGTTCGCTGCTGCGCCCTTCGCGCAGACCGAATACTTCGCCGTAGAAACGGCGCGCCAGGGGCAGATCGTGGACGGGAATGGCCAGGTGGAAAGGGGACATGCTCTGCTCCGCGTGCGTTGGCCCGCTCATGCCGGTTCGGCGAGCTGGCGGTGGATGACCTCCTGCGCGGCTTCCATCCGGCCCTGGCGGGCCAGGCGGGTGAAGTCGAGCAGCGCGCGTTCGTGAAGGGCCAGGGCATCGAGCGCCGGCTGGTCGGCCCGGCTGGCCTGTTCGGCCAGGGTGTCGTACTGCTCGACGAAGGGCCGCACGAGGTCCTCCAGGCGCTCCAGTGCCTGCTGCCAGTTGAGTGTCGACCATTCCCGGGCCCGCTCGCGCCCCTTGGCGCGGGCGGCGTCGAGGTCACCCAGTGGTAGTCCGTGCCGGTGCAGCAGGCTCGCCATACGCTGGCCGGTGCGCAGCTCCAGGCGCGCCAGCAGGCGCAGCGCGCTGGCGCCTTCGTGAAAGTAGCCGGCGAGGGCGAGGAAGAACGCCTCGCCACGGATTTCGCTCAGGTACGCGGCCTGTAATTCGCGGCTTCTTGGGTGCATGGAGCTCTCCCGTATTCGACTGTCTCAGCGTAGCGGAGCTGCGCGTGCGCTGGGCGTCGGTTGTCGCCGCTGGAGCGGAAGATGTCGCGAAGACGTCGCGCCGGCCATTCGCAGAGGCCGGGTGAGCGGTTACCCTGCCGATTACCTTCCTGCAGGAGTTGCGCCGTGGCGATCGGCCGTTTCACTTCGCCGCCCTGCCATCGACCTGGCATACACGCCGTCGAGGCCGTGAGCGAGCACAGCTTTCCCCGGCATTCCCACGATCAGTACGGCATCGGCCTGATCGACCGGGGCGCACAACGCTCGCTCAGTGGGCGCGGGATGGTCGAGGCGGGTGCAGGCTGGACCATCAGCGTGAACCCCGGCGAACTGCATGACGGCACGCCCATTGGCGAGCAACCGCGCGCATGGCGGATGCTTTACTTCGCGCCTGACCTCCTGGCCGCGGCGCTGCACGAAGCCGGCGACCGTGGGGAGCGCCATCCGTCCCTGGCTTCGCCGGCGCTGCTCGACCCACGCGCCGAGGCGGCGTTCGAGCGGCTGTATGGCAGCCTGACGCTCGCGAGGGGAAGTGCGGCGGCGCTCGCAGGCGAAGAGGCGCTGTTCGACCTGCTACGGATCGTGGGAGCCTGCGCACCGTTGGCCGCGAGCCTGCATACTGCTTCGGGTCTGGCGCGCGCCCGGGCGTTGATCGATGACGAGCCAGGCCAGGCGCTGACCCTGGCGCACCTCGCCGAGGCGGCGGAGCTCAGCCGCTTCCAGTTGCTGCGCGGGTTCAGCCGCGCCTACGGTCTGACGCCTCACGCCTACCTGTTGCAGCGCCGCCTGGAGCTGGCGCGCCGGTTGCTGGCCGAGGGTGGGACGCTGGCGGATGTCGCCTGTCGTTGCGGATTCGCCGATCAGAGCCACATGACCCGCCTGTTCCGCCGGCTCTACGGTCTTTCTCCGTACCGCTACGCCGTTTCGCTGCGCTGACTGCAATTTCCTTCAAGAAGCCGATGGCTGTCGGCTGATGCACTGGCGGCTCGTCATTCACGGAGCCGCTGCCCATGTCGTCCAAGCTGTACCCCTATAGCTGTCTCGCGCTGGCCATGATCCTGGTCGGTAGTACCGTCACTGCCAGCAAGGTGATCGCCGACGGTCTCTCGCCCTTCGTCGCCAGCGCGCTGCGCCTGGCCTTTGCGCTACCGCTGTTTCTTGGCCTGATGTACTGGCGCGGGCTTTCTTGGCCGCGGCCGGGGTGGCGTGACGGCATGCTGCTGGTGGCCCAGGCCGCGGCTGGCAGCGTGGGCTACACGGTGTTGCTGATCGAGGGCCTGCGGCTCACCTCGGCTTCTTCCGCCGGGGTGATCATGGGGCTGCTGCCGGTGGTGGCGGCGCTGTTTTCCCTGGTCGTGCTGCGCGAGCGTCCATCCTGGCGGTTGCTGGCAGCGCTGGGGCTGGCGACCTCCGGCGTGCTGCTGGTGACGACCGCTGCAGGCGATGGTACCGGTTCGTGGCTGGGTAACCTTCTGGTGCTGGGGGCGGTCGCCAGCGAGGCGTTGTTCATTCTGTTGAACAAGGCGCTGCGGCGGCCGGTGGAGCCGCTGGTACTGTCGACCCTGATGTGCGCCATCGGCCTGTTGCTGACGGCCATCCCGGCTTTCTTCGAGCCGGCACTGCGCTTCGGTGCGGCAAGCCTCGCTGTGCTGTACTACGCCATCGTTCCGACAGTGGGCGGCTATCTGTTGTGGTACGCGGGGGCGGCGCGGGTCAGCGCCAGCGAGGCGTCGCTGTTCACCGCGCTGGTGCCGGTGAGTGCGCTGTTGTTCGCCGTGCTGCTGCTGGGCGAGCGCGTGGGCGCCGCTCAACTGGTCGGGGTGGCCTGCGTGCTCGCGTCGATGGCCAGCCTCTGGCTGCCGCTGTCGCCGTCGCGGCGGAAGGCATAGGCCCGCTCGACGCGGCTCACCCGCACATCGAAGGCGTCGTACCATTCCTGGCGCCCGCGCTGCCGAGCCTGGCGGTGTTCGAATTGCGCGCGCCAGGCGGCGATTGCCGTTTCGTCGCGCCAGTAGGACACGGTGATGCCAAGGCCGTCCGCGCCGCGCGCCGATTCGACGCCGAGGAAGCCGTCCTGCCGGGCCGCCAGTTCCAGCATGCGCTCGGCGGTGTCGGCGTAGCCGCTGTCGATTTCGCTGCGGCGGGAGGTGAAGATCACAGCGTAATAGGGTGGTTGCGGGGTCATGCCGGGCTCCTTGTGGTGTTCGCCGCGTGACGGAAAGCGGCGCAGAGGAAGGCTTCCGCCAGCGGCACGGAGATACCGGCCAGGGCCTTGCGTTCAGGTTGGAAGAGGGTGGCGATGAAGAACGGATGGTCGCTGGCCTCCAGCGCCCGGATGCTGCCATCCTCCCCGTGCGCGGTGGCGTGCAGGCCGCCGCCGAAGAGTTGCGCCTGGTACCTGGGGTTGACCCCGTAGTTGCAGCGGTAGCCTTCGCGGATGCCCGGCATGCCGTAGATCGCCGCCAGCCGCGAGCCGGGGCGCAGGCGGATGTTCTCGCTGACTTCCACCAGCGAGCAGGGCAGCGCCTCGATCACTGGCCGGGTGGCTTGTGGGTCCAGTTCGCCGTGGGCTGCGTCGCTCCAGCCAAGATGGTTGCGCGCGCGCTCGAGCAATGCATGCTGGAAGCCCGCACAGGTGCCCAGGTAGGGCACGCCGCGGGTGCGCGCGTAGCTGATGGCGCGCAGTGCGCCTTCGGTATCGCGGTATGGGCCGCCGGGCGTGCACCAGAAGCCGGAGTAGTTCTCCAGGGGCAGGCCGTCGGCCAGGCGCTGCGTGTCCAGCCAATCGACGCGCAAGGTGCCGGAGTGCGGCAGCAGGGATTGCTGCAAGGCCAGGGGAATCGCCCAGTGGGCCAGCACTCGACTGTCGCGGTCGCCGATCAGGCCGATTCGTAGAACCTTGCGTCGCCGTCCCATGCTTGCTTCCCCCGTTGCGCTGGTGCCCATTGGCGTGTCGATGGTGGCAATTTATAGTTGCGCAGACGCAATCGAAATGGGCGGTTGCGCAATCCGGGAATGCACCTATGCAATATCGCCTTGAGTACGCCGACCTCGCCCTGGTGCTGGCACTGGTTCGCGGCGGCAGCCTGGCCCGCGCGGCGGAGCTGCTGGATGTGGATGTCTCCACGGTGTTCCGCGCCGTGCGCCGCCTGGAGAAGGCGCTGGGCACGGCGCTGTTCGAGAAGGGCCGCAACGGCTACCTGCCGACCGCTACCGCCCAGCGCCTGCTCGGCCAGGCGGAGCTGGCCGAGCAGGCGCTGGAAGCCGCGCGGCTCGGCCTGGAGCAGGGCCACGACGTGCTCAGCGGCACCGTGCGCCTGACCTGTTCGGACACCGTGCTGCAGGGCCTGCTGCTGCCGGCCTTGGCCCGTTTCATGAAACGCTACCCGGCACTCAACCTGGAACTCACCACTTCCAACGCCTTCGCCAACCTCAGCCGCCGCGACGCCGACATCGCCCTGCGCCTGACCAGTGCGCCGCCCGAGCACCTGGTCGGGCGCAACCTGGGGGACGTCCACTACGTGCTCTGCGCGCACCGCGACTATCTCGCCGAGCAGGGCGGACGACCCTGGCAGGACATGAGCTGGATCGCCCCGGACGAGTTCCTGCCCGACCATTCCAGCGTCGCCTGGCGCCGGCAGGCGTATCCGGCGGTGATCCCCGCGTACCGCTGCAACAGCATGCTCTCGGTGCTCGATCTGTGCCGCGCCGGGCTTGGGCTGGCGGCATTGCCTGCGTTCCTGCTGCGTCCCGGCGATGGCTTGCAGGTGCTGGGGGGAGAGTTGCCCGGCTGCAGCACCAACCTCTGGCTGCTCACTCGCCCGGACTGCCGTGCGTTGCGCGCCGTGGTGACGCTGTTCGAGGAACTGGCCGGCAGCATCCGCCTGCCTGACTGAAACGGCAGGCCCCGCGCGAAGCGGGGCCTGGAGTGGTCACCAGTGGTGGTAATGGCCGGGCGGGCCGTAGTAGGCCGGCGGACCGTAGTAGCGCGGCGCGTAATAGCGCGGGCTGTAGTAGCGCGGTGGCGGGACCACCACCACCGGCCGGTAGACCGGATAGGGCTGGTAGTACACCGGTGGCGGGGGCGGGTAGTAGGCCGCCGGAGGGGGCGGCGCGTAGTAGGGCGCCGGGGCCGATCCGGCGACGATAGCGCCCCCGACCACGGCGCCGACTACCGCGCCGATGGCGGCGGCATCGCTGTTGCTGTTGGCCGATGCCTGTCCGGCGAGGGCCAGGCAACCGCAGAGGACGGCGAACTGGGGGAGACGGCGAAGCATGATGCACCTCCTGGAGAGCCCGACGTGGGGTCCGTATCCATGAGACATCCGCCCGGGCGGGAAACGTAACGGCGGCAGTGTAAATGTTGTGTAAAAGGCCAGCTGTGGCTCTGTGCCGGCTCTTCCGTGCATCAGGTTGCAATACTTGGCCGCCCCGGCGGCACGGTCATGCTGGTAAGGTTGCGCTCTTTCACGCAATCAGGGAGACCTTCAATGCCCTCGAACCCCATGTCCTGGAACCGCACACTGCTGTCGATCTTCGCCGTTGCCGCGCTGGCCGGGTGCAGCTCGAAGGACTCCTCGTCCGATACCGCCCCACAGGCTGCGCAGACTCCGCCCGCGCTGTCCGGCGCCTGCAATGCCAAGGCCGTGCAGTCGCTGATCGGCAAGGCCATCACCCCGACGCTGGCCGAAGAGGCCCGCCGCGATGCCGGCGCCAGCGTTTCCCGCGTACTGCGCCCGCACGAGCCGGTGACGATGGAGTACAACTCGCAGCGCCTGAACATCGATGTCGACGATCGGGGCGTGGTTCACCAGGTTTCCTGTGGCTGAGTTCGTCCCTGTGCCATGAAAAAGCCCCGCCAAGCGGGGTTTTTTTTCGTGCGCCGGTCAACGGTTGGCCGGCTTGTGGATCACCCGCAGCGCCTGGGTGGTCTGGTTGACGCACTCCTTGTAGTCGCCGGCCTTCTTGGCTTCCTCGGCTTTGGCGATGTAGTCGTGGACGACGTTCACTTTCACCCCGGTGGCGTTCTGGCTGGCGGTCGCCATGAAGTCGTTCAGGGTCTGCAGGTTGCTATCGCACAGTGCGCTGTCGGCAAAGGCCGGTACGGAAAACACTGCGGCGAGCAGCAGAGCGTACTTTTTCATTCGGGTTCTCCTGATGTTTGCGTCTCGAAGAAGTTCGAAATTAAGTTAGCTTGCTAATTATCGACAAGCGTTTTCACGACGAATTCACTGTAATTCTGATGTCCATCAGGAAAGAGCGGATCTATCGCGTCACTCGTCAGATCGCCGAAAATCGCTGCTCCAGGCCGCTGTTGCGGAAGTGATCGGCGACGTAGTCGACGAACGCGCGGGTCTTGGCCGGCAGCAGTTTCTGTGCCGTGAAGTAGATGGACGTGTTGCCGGCATTGACGTACCACTCCGGCAGCACCCGCACCAGCCGGCCATCGTCCAGGTACGGCAGGGCGTGCTGCATGCTCACCAGGGTGATGCCAAGCCCCATGAGGGCGGCGGAGCAGGCTGCCTCCGGGTCGCTCAGGGTCATGCGTTCCTTCAGGGCGATGGGAGCCTGCGCGTGCTGACGGTTGACCAACGGCCAGGGACGCACGCGGCCGGTCTGCGGTGAACGGATGCGGATGCCGTCGTGGCTGGGCAGGTCGCTGGGGTAGCGGATCGGCGGATGTGTGTCGAGATAGTCCCGGGAGGCCAGCAGCACCAGGTGCGCCGGCGAGAGCTTGCGCGCCACCACGCCCGGCGGCAGCTCGAATCCTCCGCCGATGGCCGCATCGAAGCCTTCACTGATCAGGTCCACCTGGCGGTTGTCGAAGTGCCAGTCCGGGCGGATCGCCGGGTAGCGTTCGAGGAAGTCCGGCAGCAGCGGCAGGATGTAGTCGCGGCCGAACACCAGCCCCATGCTGACCTTGAGTACGCCGCTGGGCTGGCCATCGGCGCTGGCCAGGTTGGCGATGGCGCTCTGCAGGCTTGCCAGGCTGCCGCTGGCTTCGTCCAGGAAGCGCTCGCCGGACTCGGTCAGCTTTAGGCTGCGCGTGCTGCGCTGGAACAGGCGCACGCCAAGGTTGTTTTCCAGCCGCGCCACATTCTTGCTCACTGCCGCCGGCGTCAGCCCCAATCGCCGGGCGGCTGCGGCAAAGCTGCCGGCTTCGGCGCTGCGCACGAAGCATTCGATACTGATCAGGCTTTCCATGAATGGGATTCCAGACATTTGGTAACGACTGAATATAGCGATTACCGGCTACTGCGGAAGTAGTCTGGGGAGGAGACTGGCCTCGTCGAACTTCTCCCACTCACTACCGGAGTCCCACATGAGCACTATCCAATCCCTCAGCGGCAAGGTCGCCTTCGTCCAGGGCGGTTCCCGCGGCATCGGTGCCGCTATCGTGCAGCGCCTGACCAGCGAAGGCGCCGCAGTTGCCTTCACCTACGTCAGTTCGGCGCAGAAGGCCGAAGACCTCGCC
Organism: Pseudomonas triclosanedens; assembly: GCF_026686735.1. Taxonomy (NCBI): domain Bacteria; kingdom Pseudomonadati; phylum Pseudomonadota; class Gammaproteobacteria; order Pseudomonadales; family Pseudomonadaceae; genus Pseudomonas; species Pseudomonas triclosanedens. Next base: position 2,401,646 of record NZ_CP113432.1, read on the forward strand.
GCCAGCATCGAGGCTGCCGGCGGGCGCGCCCTGGCGATCAATGCCGACAGCTCCGACGCGGCGTCCGTCCAGGCTGCCATCGATAGCGCCGCGCAGCGCTTCGGCCGGATCGACATCCTGGTGAACAACGCCGGCGTGCTGGCCATCGCCCCGGTGGAGGAGTTCAGCCTGGAAGACTTCGATCGCACCCTGGCGGTGAACGTGCGCAGCGTCTTCGTGGGCGCCCAGGCCGCCGCCCGGCACATGGGCGAGGGCGGCCGGATCATCACCATCGGCAGCACCAATGCCGATCGCATGCCCTTCGGCGGCGGCGCCGTCTACGCCATGAGCAAGTCGGCCATCGTCGGCCTGACCCGTGGCCTCGCCCGCGATCTCGGTCCGCGCGGCATCACGGTGAACAACGTGCAGCCAGGCCCGGTGGATACCGACATGAACCCGGCTGACAGCGACTTCGCAGAATCGCTGATGGGCCTTATGGCGGTCGGCCGTTATGGCCGTGCGGAGGAAGTCGCCGCTTTCGTCGCCTACCTGGCGGGCCCGGAAGCCGGCTATATCACCGGCGCCAGCCTGACCATCGACGGCGGTTTCGCAGCCTGATTGGCGGCGGGGCGGCAAGCAGCGTTGAAAAATGCCCTGGGCGCGGAGTTTGCTCTCCGCGCCCAGGGCATTTCCATTCGCGGTTCAAGCTCCGGGGGCGCCGCCGTGCTCTGTTCCGGCCCCTGCAGTCAGGCTCTATCCCTGCTCTGGATGTTCCAGTGTCTGGCCGTTGCGGCGAGCTTCTCCGAGAGCATTTCCACCTGCTCATAGAGGCGCAGGGTCAGCCAGTAAAAGCCCTGTTTCTCGAAGGAATCGGTGAGGTTGTGCGGCCTGGGCGGCAGGCTTTCCAGGCCCTGGCGGGCCTGTACCAGCTTGCTGGTGCGGCTGAATTTCAGCGCATGGGCCGATTGCAGCAGCAGGCGGCCGATCAGCTGCCGATGGGCGTCCAGGCTCTCCGGCACCGGTTCGATTTCCCCGGCCTCGGCGGCGAACTGGCGCGAGGCGATCAGCGATTCCAGAGTGCCCATCACCGCGCGGTGAATGCGCTGGATGATCTCCAGGTCGCGCAGCGGCATCCCGGTTTCCCGCGCCACCGGCCCCAGGTGGGCGCGGGCGGCCACCAGGCGGTGGTCGAGTTCTTCCAGTTGCCGGGCGAAGTGCTCGGCGCTGAAATCGTGATTCGACGACAACTGCCCATACATCTGCGCGCAGGCCCGCAGGTTGTCCGATAGGAGGTAGCGCCACACGTAGACCGCCCGCAACGGATAGATCTGCGAGAACAGCAGGGCCACCGCCACGCCGATCAGCACGTTGGCCGAGCGCCACAGGCCCTCGGTGAAGCCGGTCTCACCAGGCCCCGCGACGATGCACAGGGTGATCCCGGCGAGCAAGGCGACGTAGCCGGGGCGGCGTATCGCATAGAACGCCGAGGCCGCGCCGAGTACCGACATCAGCGTGTAGGTGATGGCCAGCGAGCGGGTATGGTCGTAGACGGCGATCACGCACAGACCCAGCGCCGCGCCGACCAACGTGCCCAGCACCCGCTCGTAGGATTTGCCGCGAATGGTGCCCTGGTGCACCAGCCCGCCCATCACCACCAGCACCGTTACCGACGCCCACAGGCCGTGGGGAAGACTGAGCGCGCTGGTCAGCAGCATCGAGGCGAGCAGCGCCAGGCCGACACGGATGCAGTGGATCCAGGCGGCGTAGCGGTAGCGGGTGTAGGGGTTGGCCAGGCGGCGGAACGGCAGGGTGAGGATCGACGGGTGGTTCGCCAAGGGAAACGGCTCCTGTGCGGGCGGCGGCGCTGCTGCAAGGTTAGCCGTTCCCCGGGCGGGAGGCATGGCGGCGGGTCAATTCCCGCTTGTCGACGGGCCGATGAAGTAGTAGTCGCGCTGGCCGACGCGGAAGCGCTGCAGCACTGCCAGGGGTGGCTGCGGTGTTTCCACGCTTTCCATGACGGCGACATGCCTGCCCGGCTGGCTCAGGAAGGCCAGCAACTGCTCGCGGGTTTCCAGTACCGGCAAGCGGCTGCGGCTGTAGAACACTCCCGCCCCGGCCAGCCGCTCGCTGGGCTGGAACAGTGCGACCTGCTGGCCGTCAGCCTCCAACTGGCGAATCCACTCGGTCAGCGGCAGGAACGATTCCTGGCGGTCGGCGCGCGGTTCGATCAGCAGGGCATAGCCCAGGTAGAAACAGGGCACCAGCACCGCCAGGGCGAGTGCCGCAGCCCTTGCGCGCCGCGCCGCGATGGACTGGCTGGTGCGCCAGCCGCGCAGCAGCACGTCGGCGTATTCGGCCGCGATCACCGCGGCGGCCGGAGCGAGCGACATCAGGTAGACCATGCGCTTGCTCGACGCCAGGGTCAGCAGGGTGAACTGCGCCGCCAGCCAGAGGCAGAAGAACAGCAGGTGGCGGTCGCGAACCAGGCGCTTGCGGAAGTGCCAGAGGCCGAGATAGAGCAGCAGGTTCCACGGCAGGAAGGCTTGCGGCAGCCGCATGAGGTAGTAGTAGAACGGCTCGAAGTGGCCGGCTTCGCTGAACGAGCCATTGAAGCGCCCCACGCTGTTGGTCCAGAGGATCTCCTGCAACGCCGCGCTGCCGCCAGCGCGATACAGGAACAACAGCCAGACGACCAGCGGCACCAGGCCGAGCAGCGTCCATAGCAGGGGTCTGAGCCAGGCTCCGATCGCCAGTCGGCGATGGGTAAGGCTGTCCCACAGCAGGCAGGCGAAGATCACCACGCCCGGCAACGCCAGACCCAGCACGCCCTTGCTCAGGGTGGCGATGGCGATGCCGACGGCGAATGCCAGCCAATGCGCGGGCCTTCCTGGCGGTGCCAGCCAGGCTTGCAGGAAGGACAGCAGCGCCAGCGTAACGCCGAGGGCCAGCAGGGCGTCCTCGCCGACCTGGCGGGCGTTGCTCCAGAAGCTGGCCGTGGTCATCAGCAGCACGGCGGCGAGCAGGGCGAGTGCCGATGGTCGGCCAATACGTTTGAGCGCGCCGTAGAGCAGCAGCGTGCAGAGCAGGCCGGCGAATGCCGAGGCCAGGCGCACCGCCAGCGCTGTCGGGCCGAACAGGTGCATGGCGGTGACGTCCAGCCACAGGCTCAGCGGCGGTTTTTCCAGGAACGGCAGGCCATTCAGGCGCGGTGTCACCCAGTCGTGGTCGAGGTACATCTCCATCGCGATACCGGCCACTCGCGGTTCGGTGGAGCCTTGCAGTTCGTGATTGCCCAGCGCGGTGAAGAACAGCAGGCCGCCCAGCAGGAGCAGCATGACAAGGTGACGGTTGGAGGGCATGACGGGTCCGGTGTCGGTCGACGGTAGGGCAGGTATAGGCGATGACGCGTTAACGCGGCATTAACGTTCGCCGTGCTCCACTGCCGTGACTGTCTATCGGTATGCCCCCACGAGGTCGCCATGTCCGCCAGTCATCCGCTAACCATCGCTTCGAGACAGCCCCGTCGGCGTCGCCTGGGCATCGTGTTGCTGGCTCTGGTTTCCCTGCTGCTGGTGGCGGGCAGCCTGGCCGGGTTCATGGTGCTGGTGCCGCCGCCGCACTACACCCCGCTGGCGGGTCAGCCGGCTTCCCGTGTAACGCTGCTGGCGCTGGGCGACCAGGGGAGCGGCGACCTCCAGCAGTGGCGCGTGGCGGAGGGCATGGAGCGCGTCGCCGAGGACGAAGGCGGGGTGAACATGGTCCTGCTGCTGGGCGACAACTTCTACGGCAAGGCCCTGAGCGGCATCGACGATCCGGCCTGGCAACTGAAGTTCGAGCGCGTGTACCACGGCCGCTGGCTGAGCCATGTGCCGTTCTATGCGGTACTGGGCAACCACGACTACCCGGACTCCGCCGCCGTGGAGCTGGACTACGGGCGCCAGGGCAGCGGTTCCGGCCGCTGGCAGATGCCCGACCGCACCTATGTGCGCGACTTCGGCGAGGCCGAGGGGCGCCCGCTGCTGCGCGTGGTATTCCTCGATACCTCCCAGGACAGCGCCGGGCGTGAGCGCCAGGCAGGCTTCCTGCAGGAAGCCTTCGCCCGGCCCGGCCCCGCGCCGATGTGGAAGATGGTGGTGGCGCACCATGCCATTCGCAGCAGCGGCGGCAAGCACGGCGACGACCAGAAGCTGATGGAACAGTTGCTGCCGGCCATGCAGCGCAGCGGCGTGGACATCTACCTCGCCGGGCACGAGCACAACCAGCAGGTGATCCTGCGGCCCGGTGAGCCGGCCTGGCTGATTTCCGGCGGCGGCGGGCAGACCATCGACCCGCTCAAGCCCGTCGAGCCGACGCCGGACACGCCGTTCGCCGCGTCGCGTCCGGGGTTCGCCCGCCTGGCCTTCACCCCGGAGCGCCTGCAGCTCGCGTATTACGACGAGGATGGCCGCAAGGAGCAGCGCTTCCTCTGGGCGCGGGCCTGCCCGTGGATGGCCCAGGGTTGCCTGCGGCGGGACGACGTGGCGGTGACGACGAACTGATGCCCGCGCCAGTGGTTGTACTGCCGGGGTTTTAGCTAGAATCCGGACCTTTTGCGCGCTCCGGATTTGCGCGCCCAGAGAGTCCCCATGCTAGTAGGTAGTTACGATCCCGCCCTGGTCCTGATTTCGCTCTGCGTGGCGATTCTGGCGTCCTACACCGCCCTCGATCTTGCCGGACGCATCGCAACCGCCAAGGGCTGGCCGGTACTGCTGTGGATCGGCGGCGGCGGGGTGGCGATGGGCATCGGCGTGTGGTCGATGCACTTCATCGGCATGCTCGCCTTCAGCCTGCCCATCCCGCTGGGCTACGACCTCGACCTCACGCTGCTGTCCCTGGCCATCGCGATGCTCAGTTCGGGGTTCGCCCTGGCGCTGGTGAGCCAGGAGCGCCTGCCGTTCTGGCAGCTTTTACTCGGTGCGCTGGCGATGGGCACGGGGATCAGCTGCATGCACTACCTGGGCATGTACGCCATGCTCATGCAGCCGGGCATCGAATACGACCCGCTGCTGTTCGGTCTGTCCCTGCTGATCGCCGTGCTGGCGTCCGGCGCCGCCCTGTGGATCGCCTTCCGTCTACGCCAGAACACCCCTTACGTGCGCCTGGTGCGCGGCGGCGCGGCGCTGGTGATGGGCGTGGCGATCGTGGGCATGCACTACACCGGCATGGCGGCCGCGCGCTTCCCCGATGGCAGCTTCTGTGGCGCTGCGCCGAGCGGCCTGGGCAATGATTGGCTGGCGCTGCTGATCATCGTGGTCACCCTGGCGGTGATCGGCATCGCGCTGCTGACCTCGGTGCTCGATGCCCGCCTGGAGTCGCGCACCGCGCTGCTCAGTTCGTCCCTCGCGCAGGCCAACCAGGAGCTCACCCAACTGGCGCTGCACGACAACCTGACGCGCCTGCCCAACCGTGTGTTGCTGGAAGACCGCATCGAGCAACTGATCGGCAAGGTCCAGCGCAACGGCGGCAACTTCGCGCTGATGTTCCTAGACCTGGACGGCTTCAAGCCGGTCAACGATGCCTTCGGTCATCACCTGGGCGACCTGCTGCTCAAGGAAGTGGCCCGGCGCCTGCGTGACAACCTGCGCAGCGAAGATACCGTGGCGCGCATCGGCGGCGACGAGTTCGTGCTGCTGGTGGAACTGGCCGAGCCGGAAGACGCGGTGACATTGGCCAGCCAGCAGATCAGCCTGCTGGCGCAGCCGTTCCAGGTGGCCGGCCAGGAGCTGCGCATCGCCGCCAGCATCGGTATCGCGCTGTATCCCGGCGATGGCGCCAGCCAGCAGGAGCTGCTGCGCAACGCCGACGCGGCGATGTACCACGCCAAGGGTAACGGCAAGAACGGCTACAGCTTCTTCGAGCAGTCGATGAACACCAATGCGCGCAATCATCTGCAGCTGCTCCATGACCTGCGGGCGGCACTGGCTCGGGGCGAGTTTGTCCTGCACTACCAGCCCAAGTTCGCCGCCAGCGGCGAGCCGATCGGCGCCGAGGCGCTGCTGCGCTGGCAGCATCCGCAGCGCGGCCTGCTGATGCCCGACACCTTCATTGCCCTGGCCGAGCGCACCGGGCTGATCATTCCCATCGGCGACTGGGTGCTGGACGAGGCATGCCGGCAGATGCGCCTGTGGTACCTGCATGGGCGGGAGAGCTGGCGCGTGGCGGTGAATCTCTCGGCCTTGCAGTTCTGCCATGCCGGCCTGGTCGACTCGGTGGCTGCCGCGCTGGAGCGCCACCAGTTGCCGGCGCGCTGCCTGACGCTGGAAATCACCGAGACCACGGCCATGCGCGATGCCGACTCCAGCCTGGAGATACTCGGGCGGCTTTCGGGCATGGGGGTGGACCTGTCCATCGACGATTTCGGCACAGGCTATTCCAGCCTGCTGTACCTCAAGCGCCTGCCGGCCAACGAGCTGAAGATCGACCGTGGCTTCGTCCGCGACCTGGAGCAGGACAGCGACGACGCGGCCATCGTTTCGGCCATTGTCGCCCTGGGCCAGGCGCTGGACCTGCGGATCGTCGCCGAGGGGGTGGAAACCTCCGGCCAGCAGGACTTCCTCACCCGCCTGGGCTGCGATTCGCTGCAAGGCTTTCTGCTCGGCCGGCCAATCCCCGCCGAGCAGTTCCTCGACTGCCTCAGCGCGACGGCGTGACCTCGGCGAGCTGCGCGCACAGGCTGCGCAACTGCTCGCACAGGCTGCGGCCGGCGCTGCCCAGCTCCGGTCGGGCATAGAGCGCGAGCTCCAGCCCACCGATCGGTGCGAAACCCTGCTCGACGCCCAGCACACGATGGCCGCCGTGGCGCCCGCGCAGCGGCAACAGGCTGACGCCCATTCCCGCGGCGACCGCCGCCGACAGGCTGGCCAGGCTGCCGCTGCTGTAGCTGATGCGCCAGCGCCGGCCGCTGGCTTCCAGCGCATGGATCATCTCCTGGCGATACAGCGCGCCAAGCGGGAACACCACCAGCGGCAAGGGATCGCGGGCCGCCGCCGGGCTCTGCTCGCTGTCCAGCCAGGCCAGGGGCTCGGGCCAGTGCGCCAGGCAGTCGCTGTCGGCGCCCCATTGCTTGACCAGCGCCAGGTCCAGCTCGCCGCTGCGGTACTGGCGCAGCAGCTCCTGGCTCAACCCGCTGGAAACCTCCAGGCGCAGGCGTGGGCGCTGTGCGCTGAACGCCGCCAGCAGCGGCATCATCCGTTCGCCGGCGAAGTCCTCGGGCATGCCCAGGCGCAGGACGCCTTCGCTGTGCTCGCTGCTGAGCGCTTCGCGGGCCTCGCTGCCGAGCTGGAGAATGCGCCGCGCGTAGCCGAGCAACTGCTCACCCTGTTCGGTGGGCAGCACCTGGCGCTGGCTGCGGTCGAGCAGGCGGCAATCCAGGCTCTGTTCCAGGCGCAGGATCTGCTGGCTGACGGTGGACTGGGTGAGATGCAGCAGTTCGGCGGCGCGGGTGAAGTTGCCGGCATCCACCACCATCACGAAGCTGCGCAGGAGGTTGGGGTCTAGCATTCTGATTTCCACTGAAAGGCATGATTCTATTTAATTTCAACATAGAAAACGCCTTCGTCATACTGCGAGCGCTCAGTCGAGGCACGACAGCCAACATGGGGGAGCGCCACATGGACATGCCAACCATCCAGACCGAGGACGTACACAGCCGCGCCGCCGCCGATGCGCTGCTCGGCGCCGCCAGCGATGGCCGCGCGAGCGAGGTCGCCGCGCTGCTCAAGCGTGGCGTGCCGGTGGATGTCAGCGACGGGCAGGGCAACACGCCGCTGCTGCTGGCCACCGCGCATGACCGCGTGGAAGTGGCCCGCGTGCTGCTTGCCGCCGGCGCCGACGTCAACCGGCAGAACCGCATCCACGACAGCGCCTACCTGCTGGCCGGAGCGTCAGGCCGCCTGGAGATACTCAGGCTGACCCTGGCCAACGGCGCCGACCTGCGCAGCACCAACCGCTACGGCGGCACGGCGCTGATCCCGGCCTGCGAACGTGGCCACGTGGAGGTGGTCGAGACGCTGCTCGAGGCCGGCGTCGATCCCGACCACGTCAACAGGCTCGGCTGGACCGGGCTGCTCGAAGCCATCCTGCTCAGCGATGGCGGCCCGCGTCACCAGGCCGTCGTGCAACGACTGATAGATGCCGGGGCGAACCTCGACCTGGCCGACAACGACGGCGTTACGCCGCTGCAACACGCCCGCCAGCGCAACCAGACCACCATTGCCAGGATGCTGGAAGCCGCTGGCGCGCATTGACTGGATACTGCCATGCAACATGACGACTTCATGCGCGAGGCCCTGCAACTGGCCCGCGACAATATCGAGGCCGGCGGCCGCCCGTTCGGCGCCGTTCTGGTGAAGGACGGCGAGATCATCGCTCGTGCCGCCAACTCCATTCACCTGGACCACGACCCGACCGCTCACGCCGAGCTGCTAGCCATCCGCCGCGCCGCCGCCGTACTGGGTATGCCGCGTCTGGACGGCTGCGTGATCTATGCCAGCGGCCATCCCTGCCCGATGTGCCTGGCGGCCATGCACCTGTGTGGCGTCGAGGCCGCGTATTTCGCCTATTCCAATGACGACGGCGAGCCGTTCGGGCTGTCCACGGCGGCGGTCTACCAGCAGATGACCCAGCCGCCGCAGTGGCAGGCACTGCCGTTGCGGCCATTGCGCCCGGCGGGAGAGGAGGGCCTGTACGCCCGCTGGCAGGAGCGCCGCCCATGAGCCACAGCCTGGCTGCCGAGGCCGAGGGGGCGGCCCGCACGGGGTGGGTCGGCCTGCTGGTGATCGTTGCCCTGGGCATCAACCTGCGACCCATCCTTACCTCCATCGGCCCGCTGCTCACCGACATCCGCGAGGCCACCGGCCTGGGCTTCCAGGGCGCATCGATGCTCACTGTGCTGCCGGTGCTGTGCATGGGGCTGTTTGCCCTGGCGCTGCCCTGGATCGGCCCGCGCCTGGGCGAAAGCCGTGGCATGGTGGGCGGCCTGCTGGCCATCGGCGCTGCCTGCTTCTGGCGTCTGCTGCTGGACAGCGGCATGGCGCTGATCGCCAGCGCGGTGCTGGCCGGCACTGGCGTTGCGATCATCCAGGCGCTGATTCCCGGAGTGATCAAGCGCTGGTTCCCGCACAAGGTGCCGTCCGCGATGGGCCTTTACTCGGCTTCGCTGATGGCCGGTGGCGGCAGTGCGGCGGTGCTGGCGCCGGTGGTCTCCGAGCATTTCCAGCGCTGGCAGGACGGGCTGGGCGCCTGGCTGCTGCTGGCGCTCGTCGGCCTGCTGCTGTGGGCCGTGGCGCGGCCGCGCGAGACGCCGGTTGCGGCACCCGCGCGGCAGGCTGTGCAGCACTACTTCGGCAGCCGCCGCGCCTGGCTGCTGGCGACCTATTTCGGGCTGATCAATGGCGGCTACACCAGCATGGTCGCGTGGCTGCCGGTGTACTACCGCCAGCTCGGCTGGAGTGCCCAGGGCAGCGGCCGGCTGATCGGTCTGATGACCATCTTCCAGGTGATCGCCGCGCTCACCATCCCCTTGCTGATCCGCCGCTCGCCGGACCGCCGCGGCTGGCTGTGCGTGTGCCTGCTGATCCAGTTGGCCGGGTTTGTCGGGCTGATTTGCGCGCCGCTGAACCTCTCGGGCGTCTGGGTGGCGCTGATCGGCTACGGGCTGGGCTCGTGCTTCGCCCTGAGCCTGACGCTGACCCTCGACCATCTGCCCGATGCCGGCGCGGCGGGGCGGCTGGCAGCCTTCGTCCAGGGCATCGGCTTCATCATCACCGGCGTCGTGCCCTACGTGACCGGCTGGCTGCGCGACAGCACCGGCAGCTTCCAGGCGTCCTGGGTGCTGCTGGCGGTATCGGTGGTGATGATGCTGGGAGTGACGGTGCGCTTCTCGCCCAAGGGCTATACCCGGGCGATGGCGCGCTAGCCGCGCGCCGGAGGAGCGCGCTACACCGAGGTGGCGAGATAGATGCGGTAGGTGATGATCGACAGCATGCTCAGCACGCCGACCCACATGAGGAACACCCCGATGCCGCGGTGGCGAATGGTGAAGCCGATCCCCAGCATGAACATCCCGAAGACGATGATCGCCAGGGTGATGAAGAGGGATGTGGAATCCAGGGGGATGAAATGAGCGGTGGCGTCCACGGCGAATCCTTGTCTGAAGTGTCCGGTTCATGAATCTTAGGCCAGGGCGAGTCCGAACACGTTTGATCCCTGGCAAGCCGGTCTGGATCATAGCGGCATGGAGCGCATAGCCCAAGGCTCTGGCGCGCACCTTGCGCCGCAGGCCTGCCTGCCCTGGCCGCCTGCAGGCCGCGCAAACCGGCGAATCATGGGGTGTCGGGCATGTGCTCCAGGCGGTGCGTAATCGATGCTGGCGTCGGCCATAAAAAAGCCCCGCGGTCAGGAGCGCAGACCGCAGGGCCAGAAGGTCGACGACATCTCGACCGGGGGAGGAACGGGTCAGGCGGACGGCTGCCAGCCGCCACCCAGGGCCTTGTAGATGGCGACGATGCCGCGATAGACATCCACTTCCGCCAGTGCCTGGGCGTCTTCGGCGGCCAGTTGTTCGCGCTCGGCGTCCAGCAGGTTGAGGAAGTCCACGGTGCCCTCGCGGTATTGCAGGCCGGCCTGCTGCGCCGCGTTGCGGCTGGCTTCGGACTGGCGCACCAGGGAAACCAGGCGCTGCTGGCGCTTGCCGTAGTCGCTGAAGGCGTTGGAAGACTCTTCCAGAGCCAGCAGTACCTGCTGTTCGTAGGTCGCCAGGGCGCCGTCGGCATCGGCCTTGGCCGCGCGCAGGCGGGCCCGCACGCTGCCCAGGTCAAAGGCTGCCCAGGTGATGCTTGGCGCGACGCCCCAGGCGCTGGCGGCGGACGAGCCGATCTGCGAGCCGCGCCCGGCGGTGTAGCCGAGGAAGCCGCCGAGGCTGACTTTCGGGAACAGATCGGCGGTGGCCACGCCCACGTCGGCGGTGGCGGCGGCCAGGCGGCGTTCGGCGGAAGCCACGTCCGGGCGGCGCCGCAGCAGCTCACCCGGGTCGCCGATGGGCAGGGCCTTGGCGATGGCCGGCAGCTTCTTCGGCGAGAGATCCACGCTCAACGCGTCCGGGCGCTGGCCGAGGAGGGTGGCGATGCGGTTGCGCTGGCGTACTTCCTCGGCCTGCAATTGCGGCACGCTGGCTTCGGTTGCGGCCAGGCGAGCTTCGGCACGCTGCACGTCCAGCTCGCTGCCGACACCGGCGTCGCGTAGCTGGATGGTCAGGTCGCGGGATTCACGCTGATTGTCCAGGTTGCTCCTGGCAATGCTCTCGCGCAGTTGCGCGCCGCGCAGTTGCCCGTAGGCATCGGCGAGCTCGGCGACCAGGCTGACCTGCAGTTGCTGGAGATCGGCGACCGTGGCGGCGCTCAACGCATCGCTGGATTCCAGTTGGCGGCGCACGCGGCCGAACAGGTCGACTTCCCAGATCATGTCCAGGCCCAGGTCGTAGCGTTCCTGGTTGACCCGGTCCTCGGTCTGGCCGGGCACCTGGCCCTTGCCGACCTGGCCCTCGGCACGGCTGGTGACCGTCGGGAAGCGGTCGTTGGCCACGTCGTCGCGGATCGCCCGCGAGGCCAGCACGCGGGCATAGGCCACGCGCAGCTCGCGGTTTTCCTTCAGCGCCTGGTCGACCAGTTGGCTCAGCACCGGGTCATCGAACTGCTTCCACCAGGCGTCCTCGAACCGCGTGCGGTCGTAGCCCGGCGCCTGGTCGTCGGTGGCGACCCGGGCCGGCGCGGTGTCGGGCTTCTGGTAGTCGGGGCCGACCATGCAGGCGCTGAGCGACAGCGCCAGCAGGGCCGGGGCGAAGAGTTTCACGGACTTCATGCAGTGTGGGCCTCGCTGTTGGCCTGGTGGCTCAGGCGCTGTTGTTTCTTCGCTTCGCGGGCTTCCATGAAGCGGCGGATCAGCACATAGAAAACAGGCGTCAGCAGCAGGCCGAAGAAGGTCACGCCGAGCATCCCGGAGAACACCGCGACACCCATTGCGTGGCGCATTTCCGCGCCAGCGCCGGACGACAGCACCAGGGGCACCACGCCCATGATGAAGGCGATGGAGGTCATCAGGATCGGGCGCAGACGCAGGCGGCAGGCTTCCAGCACCGCGCTGATGCGGTCCATGCCTTCGTCCTGCTTGTCCTTGGCGAACTCGACGATCAGGATCGCGTTCTTGCACGCCAGGCCCACCAGTACGATCAGGCCGATCTGGGTGAAGATGTTGTTGTCGCCACCGGACAGGATCACGCCCGCGATGGCCGACAGCAGGGTCATCGGCACGATCAGGATCACCGCCAGCGGCAGCCCCCAGCTCTCGTACAGCGCGGCCAGCACCAGGAAGGCGAGCAACACGCAGAGCGGGAATACGTAGATCGCCGAGTTGCCGGCGAGGATCTGCTGGTAGGTCAGGTCGGTCCACTCGAAGGTCATGCCGTTGGGCAGCTCCTGCTTGAGCAGGCGTTCGATGGCGGCTTCGGCCTGGCCGGAGCTGTAGCCCGGCGCGGCGGCACCGTTGATCTCGGCGGTGATGAAGCCGTTGTAGTGCATCACCCGGTCGGGGCCGGAGGTGTCGCTGATCCTGATGAAGGTGGCCAGCGGCACCATCTCGCCGAGGTTGTTGCGCACCTTCAACTGACCGATCTGCTCAGGTTCCAGGCGGAAGCTCTGGTCGGCCTGGACGTTCACCTGGTAGGTGCGGCCGAAGCGGTTGAAGTCGTTGGTGTACAGCGAGCCGAGGTAGACCTGCAGGGTGTCGAAGATGTCGCTGATCGCCACACCGTGGGTCTTGGCCTTTTCGCGGTCGATGGCGGCGTCGACCTGCGGCACGTTCACCTGGTAGCTGGTGAACAGCGACATCGGGTCCAGCTCCGGCAGCGCGCGGGCCTTGGCCAGGATGTTCTGGGTCTGGCTGTACAGCTCCTCGTAACCCAGGTTGCCACGGTCTTCCACCTGCAGGCGGAAGCCGCCGATGGTGCCCAGGCCCTGTACCGGCGGCGGCGGGAAGATGGCGATGTAGGCGTCCTGGATATCGGCGAACTGCTTGTTCAGCTCGGCGGCGATTTCACCGGCGGACATGCCCGGCCCCTTGCGCTGGTCGAAGTCCTTGAGCGTGGTGAAGACGATGCCGCTGTTGGGGCTGTTGGTGAAACCGTTGATCGACAGGCCGGGGAAGGCCACGGTGTTCTCGATGCCGGGGTGCTTGCCGGCAATCTCCGACATGCGCTTGATCACCGCTTCGCTGCGATCCAGCGTGGCCGCGTCGGGCAACTGGGCGAAGGCCACCAGGTACTGCTTGTCCTGCTGCGGCACGAAGCCGGTGGGGGTGCTGGAGAAGCCCAGCCAGGTCAGGCCGATCAGCCCCGCATACAGCAGAAGTGCGATGGAACTGCCACGCAGAACGCGGGTAACGGTGCCGACGTAGCCGTGGCTGGCGCGGTCGAAGAAGCGGTTGAACGGGCGGAACAGCCAGCCGCCCAGCAGCTTGTCCAGCAGCACCGAGAAGCGGTCCTTCGGCTCGTGGTGTCCCTTGAGCAGCACGGCGGACAGCGCAGGCGACAGGGTCAGCGAATTGATCGCCGAGATCACTGTGGAAATCGCGATGGTCAGCGCGAACTGCCGGTAGAACTGCCCGGTGAGGCCAGAGATGAATGCAGTTGGGATGAACACCGCGCACAGCACCAGTGCGGTGGCGATGATCGGCCCGGTCACTTCGCGCATGGCACGCTTGGTCGCTTCGATCGGTGTGAGGCCCAGCCCGATGTTCCGTTCGACGTTCTCCACCACCACGATGGCGTCGTCCACTACGATGCCGATCGCCAGCACCAGGCCGAACAGCGAGAGCGCGTTGAGCGAGAAGCCGAAGAAGTGCATCACCGCGAAGGTGCCGATCAGCGATACCGGCACGGCGGCCAGCGGGATGATCGAGGCGCGCCAGGTCTGCAGGAACAGCACGACCACCAGCACCACCAGCACCAGGGCTTCGAACAGCGTATGCACCACCGCCTCGATGGAGCCGCGGACGAAGATGGTCGGGTCGTAGACGATGGAATAGTCCACCCCCTGCGGGAAGTTCTTCTTCAGCTCGGCCATCTTCTCGCGCACCTCGTTGGAGATGGCGATGGCGTTGGAACCGGGGCGCTGGAAGATCGGCAGGGCCACGGCAGGCTGGTTGTCCAGCAGCGAGCGCAGGGCGTACTGGTTGGAGCCCAGCTCCACGCGGGCGATGTCCTTCAGGCGAGTGATTTCGCCGTCCGGACCGCTGCGGATGATGATGTTCTCGAACTCTTCCTCGTTGACCAGACGACCCTGGGTGTTGATTGACAGCTGGAAGCTGGTGGCGCTCGGCGAGGGCGGTGCGCCGAGGGCGCCGGCGGCGACCTGGCGGTTCTGCTCGCGGATCGCCGCCACCACGTCGCTGGCAGTCAGGTTGCGCGAGGCCACCTTGTTCGGATCGAGCCACACGCGCAGCGAGTAGTCGCCCATGCCGAACAGTTGGACGTCGCCCACGCCCTCCAGGCGCGCCAGCTCATCCTTGATGTTGAGGATGGCGTAGTTGGACAGGTAGAGCATGTCGTAGCGGTTGTCCGGCGAGGTCAGGTGAACCACCATCGTCAGGTCCGGCGATGCCTTGTCGACGGTGATGCCGATGCGGGTGACTTCTTCCGGCAGCTTGGGCTCGGTACGGGTCACGCGGTTCTGCACCTGCACCTGCGCGTTGTCCAGGTCGGTGCCCAGGGCGAAGGTGATGGTCAGGGTCATCTTGCCGTCGGCGGTGGACTGCGAGGACATGTAGAGCATGTTCTCGACGCCGGTGATGGCCTGCTCCAGCGGTGCGGCAACGGTCTCGCCGATCACCTTGGGGTTGGCGCCGGGGAAGTTGGCGCGCACCACCACGGTTGGCGGCACCACTTCGGGGTATTCGCTGATCGGTAGCTGGAACAGCGAGATGGCCCCGCCGATCAGGATGATCAGCGAGAGCACGGCGGCGAAGATCGGCCGCTGGATGAAAAATTGCGAAAAGTTCATGGCTGGTTCCTGTCGCGAACGCTGCGGTTCGCCAAACCCGGGACAAAGTTCACCCAAGGCCCTGGTGGGACAGGGCCTGGTACATCGATCCTTTGGTGATCTCGCCGATGGTCCGCCTGTGCTTGCCGAGGCTTGCGCCTCGATAATTTCAGGTCGGATGAATCAATCAGCTACGCGGTGCGCCTGGCTTGGCGGTCTTCTCGGCGACCTTCGGCGCTTCGCTCTGCTCCAGCGCCTGGCGTTGCCGGGCGAGGGTGGCGAGGGTCGACTGGCTGGCCATCTCGACACCCTGGGCATCGACCTGGGCTCCGGGACGAACCCGCTGCAGGCCGTTGACCACGATGCGGTCGCCCCTGGCCAGGCCGTTGCGCACGATGCGCAGGCCTTCCAGCTTCGGACCGATTTCGATGCCGCGGTATTGCACCTTGCTGTCCTTGTCGACCACCAGCACGAATTTCTTGCCCAGGTCGGTGCCGACCGCTTCGTCTTTGATCAGCGCTGCGGGGTAAGTGCCGCTGCCGACCAGCTTGATGCGCGCATACAGGCCGGGGGTGAACTGGTTGGCGGCGTTGTCGAACACCGCGCGGCCACGGATGGTGCCGGTCTTGGGGTTGACCTGGTTGTCCAGGAAATCCAGCCGGCCCTCGTGGGGGAAGCCGTCCTCGCCAGTCAGGCCGAGGTACACCGGGCTGCTGCCGCGAGCGTCCGGG
Organism: Pseudomonas triclosanedens; assembly: GCF_026686735.1. Classification (NCBI taxonomy): domain Bacteria; kingdom Pseudomonadati; phylum Pseudomonadota; class Gammaproteobacteria; order Pseudomonadales; family Pseudomonadaceae; genus Pseudomonas; species Pseudomonas triclosanedens. The sequence goes on from NZ_CP113432.1 coordinate 2,417,424, forward strand.
CCACCCTTGCGGGCCAGGTCGACGTACTTGAGGTAGACGCGCTCGTCGGCGTCGAAGTAGGCGTAGACCTTGTCGGTGGAAACCAGGGTGGTGAGCAGACTCTGGCCGCTGTTGACCAGGTTGCCGGCGGTAACTTCGGCGCGGGAAACGCGGCCGTCGATGGGCGCGGTGACCTGGGTGAAGGACAGGTTGAGGCGGGCGTTGTCCAGTTCCGCCTGGGTCGCCGCGACCACCGCCTTGGCTTCGGCGGCGGCTGCGCTGCGGGCGTCGGCCAGTTCCGCGGAGATGGCGTTGGTGGCGCGCAGGCGCACACCGCGGGCGTCTTCGTTGGCGGTGCGGGTCTGGTTGGCGCGGGCCTGCTGCAGTTGGGCTTCCAGGCGATGCACTTCGGCCTGGAACGGGCGCGGGTCGATCTGGAACAGCAGGTCGCCTTTCTTCACCAGCGCGCCTTCGCGGAAGGTCACCCGGTCGATGTAGCCCGAGACGCGGGGTCGCAGTTCGACGGACTCCGGGGCTTCCAGGCGGCCTGTGAATTCGTCCCACTCGTTGATCGGCTGCTCGATGACTTCCGCCACGCTGACCTTGGGTGCGGGCATGTTCTGCGCCGCATCCTGGGCCTTGCCGCAGGCACTGAGCACCAGTGCGGCGGCTAACGCCAGCGGAATACGCAAGGTGTTGAGATTTCGCTCCATGGAAAGACTCCAGCGTTCTAATTAGTTATGGGACTTCTGATGGGGCGGAGTCTGCTTTCGGGCGCGCCAAGTAACTAATCGAACGAGCGAATTTTGATTATCACGTGGAGTGATAAATGCCTTTGCGCCATGCGCAGGAATAGATAGTGAGGCTGGGCACGGGAATTGCCGGGATAGAGCGCTCCCGCAGGCGACAGACGCCTGCGGGGGGCGAAGCGCCGACGCGCTTCACGCCAGGGGAGCGGTGCCTCAGAGGCTGTCCGGGTCGCCCACGAACATGGTGATGCGCGAGCGCAGCCAGCGCTCGGCGGGGTCGTTGTCCTGGGCGCCGCGCCATACCATCGACAGCTCGGCCAGGCGGGTGGGGAAGGGCGGTTCTTCGGCACGCAGGCCGCCGGCGGCGGTGAGCGCCGCCGCCACGTATTCCGGCACGGTGGCAATGATGTCGGTGCCTGCCAGCAACTGGGCGAGGCCAACGAACTGCGGTACGGCCAGCACCACCTGGCGTTTGCGGTCCATCTCGGCGAGCGTCTGGTCGACGAAGCCGTCCAGGTCACCGGCATAGGAAACCAGGGCGTGCGGGCGCGCGCAGTAGTCGTCCAGCGTCAGCGTGCCGGGAATCGAGTCGGCGCGCAGGACTTTCCAGGTGCTGCGGCGCAGGGTCTTGCGCTTGGCGTTGGCCGGCAGTTCGTCGGTGTAGCTCACGCCCACGGAGATTTCCCCGGAGGCCAGCAGCTGTGGCATCAGCAGGTAGTTGGCGCGGCGCACCACCAGGACGATCCCTGGCGCCTCGGAGCGCAGGCGGCGCAACAGCGCGGGCAGCAGGCCGAATTCCACGTCATCGGACAGGCCGATGCGGAACACCGCCTTGCTGGTGGCCGGGTCGAAGTCAGCGGCGCGGCTCAGCGCGGTGGAGATGGAGTCCAGTGCAGGGGACAGGTGCCCGAAGATTTCCTGGGCGCGCGCGGTGGGTTCCATGCTGCGCCCGGTACGAACGAACAGCGGGTCGTCGAACAGACCGCGCAGGCGCGCCAGGGCTGCGCTGATCGCCGGCTGGCCGAGGAACAGCTTCTCGGCTGCGCGGGTCACGCTGCGCTCGTGCATGAGTGTTTCGAAAACGATCAACAGGTTGAGGTCAACCTTGCGTAGGTCGTTGCGATTCATGGGGACTCCCTGACGATGGGGGAAAAGTGAGGCCGACCGTGCCTTGAGTCAAGTCTGTCAGATAAGTCCTTGATCAATTTCCACTTTTTTATCGAGAATCACGCCCCGGCCCAGTCGGTCGATTCGGGCGTCCAGACTGCTGCGCGATGCCGCGCGCAAACCCGGCGCAGAGCGCCCGGGCCGCGCCAGGCAAGGGTTGGAGGCGGACGCCGAATCATCGCCATTTATGTCAATTATCAATGGTGGACGGTGGCGTCACCCCGAAAGCCCGGATAGAGTCCGTGGCTATGAAGCAATAGAACGCGAGGTATGTGATGTCCCGCATGATCCGTTTCCACCAGTTCGGTGATGCCTCGGTCCTGAAGATCGAGGAAATGCCGACCCCGCAACCGGGGCCGGGTGAAGTGCTGATCCGTACCCAGGCGCTGGGCGTCAGTTGGCGCGACGTGCTCTGGCGGCAGAACCTCGCCCCGGATCAGGCCAAGCTGCCGGCGGGCATCGGTTATGAATTGTCCGGCATCGTCGAAGCCGTGGGCGACGGGGTCGATGACCTCGAGCCCGGCGTTGCGGTTGCCAGCTTTCCGGCGAATTCGCCGAATCTGTACCCGGCCTGGGGCGACCACGTCGTCCTGCCGCGCACGTCGCTGACTCGCTACCCGGAAGTACTCACCCCGGTCGAAGCCGCCGTGCACTACACCGGCCTGCTGTATTCCTATTTCGCGCTGGTCGAGCTGGCGCAGATCAAACCCGGCCAGCGCGTGCTGATCACCGAGGCCGGCCATTGCCTGGCACCCCAGGCGGTACAACTGGCCAAGGCGCTTGGCGCGCAGGTGATCGCCACCACCAGCCATGAGGAAACCCGCGAGTTCCTCAAGGGCCTGGGGGCGGACAAGATCATCTATACCGAGGAACAGGACCTGGTGCTGGAAGTCGAGCGCTTCACCAAGGGCCAGGGCGTCGAGATCGTTCTCGACCAGTGCGCCGGTCCGCAGATGAAGCTGCTGGGTGATGTTGCGGCCCCGCGCGGCAAGCTGATCCTCTATGGCATCAACGGCGGCAACGACGCAGCCTTCCCGGCCTGCGCGGCGTTCAAGAAGCACCTGCAGTTCTATCGTCACTGCGTGCTGGACTTCACCGGCCAGCCCGATATCGGCCTGGTTCGCAACGATGAGGCCGTGCAGCGGGCGCTGACCGCGATCAACCAGATGACCGCCGACCAGTTGCTCAAACCGAGCATCGACCGCGTGTTCGACTTCGCCCAGTACCACGACGCGAACTGCTACATGGAAACCTGCCCTGGCGGTGGTCGTGTCGTGATGAAGATGCCGGAGTGATCCATCATCGGTGAGAATGAAAAGCCACTCTTCGGGGTGGCTTTTTTGTGCCGGCGGATTTTGGCCCGCGGCCAGCGCCCAGGGTTCCGCCAGGGCATCGAACGCCAGAAACGAAGCTTGGGAGAGCTTGCGATCCCCATCAGCGGAGCCGCGTGATACCCGATGGGCATCGCTGCGCTGGGGGAGTGTCCATGCGCCAACCGGTCCGCTGTTTCGCGGTCTTCCCGCTACAGGCTCTTGCCGTCGTGATGCCGCACCGTCAGCGTCGAGATGTCGACTTCCGGCAGGCAGCGCACGTTGATGGCGGCCATCGGCTTGCCGTCGGGCGCGCTGGCGAACGCCAGTGGCGCGCAACCGCAGGTGGGGCAGAAGCGGTGCTGGATGCGGTGGGTGTTGAAGGTGTAGCTGCTCATGGCGCTTTCGGGCGTGCTCAGTTGCAGCTTGTCCCTGGGCACGAACCACAGCAGCGAGCCTCGCCGGCTGCAAATCGAACAGTTGCACTCGATGACCTCGCCGACCTCGCCCTGCACCTCGAAAGCGATGCCGCCACAATGGCAGCTTCCCTGATAGCGCATGATCGCTCTCCTCGTAGAGTGGACGAACAGCCAGTGTAGCCGGCATGTGCGGCGGAGGCCGTCTAAGCTGGAAATCGCCTGCACAACACCACGGAGATCGATATGAAGGCACTCTATGCAGTACTGGCGGCCAGCCTGCTGCTGGCCGGCTGCTCCGGCACCACGGTCAACCGCGATAGCTGCGCCAACGAACTGAACGCCGCCTGGAAGGAGCTGGACCTGGCCAAGGCCGAGGGTTTCGCCGGTACCGTCAGCTATTCCAAGGCCCTGACCCTGATCACTGCCGCCAAGACCGAACAACAGGTCGAGTCCTACGGCGGCTGCCTGGATCAGGCCAGCAAGGCGCGCTTCTACATCAAGGAGTCGCGGGCCGGGCGCTGATACGAGCGTCGCCCGGAGGCTCTGGCGCGGGCATAATCGCCGGACGGACATTTTGATCCGTCCGGCAGTCAGGGGAACACGCATGCAGCTCGATTTCAGCACACTCGCGCCAGCCGATGCCTATCGCTGGCTGGCCTCCACCGTCACTCCACGCCCGATCGCCTGGGTCTGCACGCTGTCCGCCGACGGCAAGAGCAACCTGGCGCCGTTCAGCTTCTTCCAGGTCATCAGCGACGAGCCGCCGACCCTCATGGTGAACACCAGCGTGCGTGACGACGGCAGCGTCAAGGACACCCTGCGCAACGTGCGCGAAACCGGCGAGCTGGTTATCCACCTGGTCAGCGCGGCCCAGGCCGACGCCATGAACGCCACCGCCGCCTGGCTGCCCCACGGCGTCAGCGAGATCGAGCACGCCGATCTCGCCACCGTACCCAGCGAGCGGGTCACGCCGCCACGGGTACTGGGCGCGCCGGTGGCATTCGAGTGCCAACTGGCGGAAATCATCCCGTACCCGGCGGACAAGCCCAGCAGCTACCTCATCTTCGCCCGCGTGCTGCTGGCGCACGTGGACGACGGCGTCATGCGCGACGAACGCCATGTCGACCCGGCGAAGCTCGACCTGGTGGGGCGCCTGGGCGGTACCCAGTACAGCTACACTCGTGACACCTTCAACATGATTCGCCCGAAGTAGCGCAAGGGCCGGCGGCCTCCTCGAAGTGCCAGCGGTTGCCGCTCAGGTACGCCACTTCCAACTGTTCGCTGAACATGAACAGTTCGTCGAGCAGCGTCGTGGCGTTGTCGAAGCGCTGCGGGTCGCGGTGGACGCAGCAGATCAGCTCATGGGCCAGCCGGCGGCCGTCGTCGGCGCGGAACCAGTCGCTGGCGGGGCCCGGCGGGCAGACGAACTGCCGCAGCGGCGCCAGCCCGCGTTCGGCGAACATGCGTTCGATGAGTGCGGTCTGGCGGTACAGCGCCGGGAACTCCAGGCGAGTGCCGAAGCCTGGTGCGGGATGTTTAAGGACCAGTCGATAACGGGCTTGCATGTCGCCTCCTGATTGATGTGGGCGACGGACTGTGCCTGACAAGGCGAGGATTGGCTGTCGGAAGGCTCTGCTTTGGTGGTGGGAACTCGCTGTGACTGTTCTGGATGCGACCTCTGCATATCCGTGCGCAGCATCAGAGTGCCATCACCGCCATCGGCTCTTGTTCGGCATCCGACGGCGCTCCTAATGTTCCCCGCAAAAGCGACGACAACGATCAGGAGACCTTCGCATCGAAGGATCGCCTGCACGCGGGGAGGATGGCATGGTTGCCTTCATGCAACGACGTCTGGCCGACATGGGAACGGCAAGGAAACTGGCCATCGGATTCGGCTTGGTGCTGCTGTTGACGGCGCTGGTGGCGGTGATCGGTGTCACCTCGTTGCGCTCGATTTCCCAGCGCTTCGATGTGCTCAACGACATGTCGGCGATCAACCGCATCGTGCTGGAGATGCGCCAGAGCGAAAAGGATTTCGTACTGGACGCCAATCCCGCTGCGGCCCAGGCGCTGCGGCAGCATGCCGGGGATTTGAGCGAACGGGTCGCGCGGCTCAAGGCCCTGCCGGAGCAGGCAGCGACCATGGATCGGGTGGAGCAGGGCATCGCCGGCTACCTGGCCGCCTTCGAGAGCTTTGAGAAATCCAGCAAGAGCCGGCGGCTGTCGCTGGATGCGGCGACCTGGTCGGTCAGCGGCGCCTCCAACAGCCTCGACATCCTGCAATCGAGCCTGGCCGACGACGGCGCCTACGAACTGAAGGAATCCCAGGGACAGAAGGGCGAGGAGCTGCTGCAACAGGCGGCGCAGGTCAGCCAGTTGTATCGCCTGGTGTTGCAGGGCCTGAATGAAGCCCGCTCGCGGGTGGAGAGCGGCGGCGCGGACAAACCCGCGGATGGCCGCATCAAGTCCGCCGGCGAGGCGCTGCAACTGTCCAGCCAGCTCCAGGCGAGCATCACCGACCCGACCTACGTGTCGGTGCTCAAGGATGTGATCACCAATATCAACGCCTTCGTCGAGAAGCTCGACGAGTACACCTCCGCCCTCGACCAGGAAAAACAGGTACATGCGCAGATGAGCGAGCGCGCCGCCGAAGTCATGCAGCTGGTGGACGACGCCTACGCCGCGCAGCAGTCGGCCATGCTCGCCGGCCTGCGCACCAACGCCGCGCTGATCCTCGGTTCCGCCGCGCTGGCGCTGCTGGTGGGAGCGCTGGCCTCGCTGCTGATCACCTGGATGATCGTGCGCCCGTTGCGCCAGGTGATCGCCCTGGCCAGCCGGATCGCCGAGGGTGATCTGAGCGCCAGTATCGAGGTGAGCCGCAAGGACGAAGTGGGGCAACTGATGAGTGCCGTGGCGAGCATGGCCGACAGCCTGCGCAGTATCGTCAGCCGGTTGCGTGACGGCGTGGGCCAGATCACCGCCTCGGCGCAGGCGCTGTCCGGCGTTACCGAGCGTACGCAGCTCGGTGTCAACAACCAGAAGGCCGAGACCGATCAGGTGGCCACGGCGATGAACCAGATGGCCTCCACCGTCCATGACGTGGCGCGCAATGCCGAGGAGGCCGCCAACTCCGCCGAACAGGCTGACGGCAAGGTGGCCAGCGGGCAGGAAGTGGTGCGCCAGACGCTCGGCCGCATCGAGCAATTGGCCGACGCGGTGCGCGCAGCCACCCAGAGCATCGAACAACTGGGGCGCGAGAGCCAGAGCATCGGCAGCGTGCTGGACGTGATCAAGAATGTTGCCGAGCAGACCAACCTGTTGGCGCTCAATGCCGCCATCGAGGCGGCGCGGGCCGGCGAACAGGGGCGCGGTTTCGCCGTGGTCGCCGACGAGGTGCGGGCGCTGGCGCGGCGTACCCAGCAATCCACCGCCGAGATCGAAGGGCTGATCGCCGCCCTGCAGAATGGCGCCAGCACCTCGGTACAGCGTATGCAGCACAGCCATGCGCTGGTGGAAATGACCGTCAGCGATGCCGTACAGACCGAGGCCGCGCTGGGCACCATCGCATCGGCGGTGGCGGTGATTCACCAGATGAACCAGCAGATCGCCGCCGCATCCGAACAGCAGAGCGCGGTGGCCGAGGAAATCAGCCGCAGCGTCACCAGTATCCGTGGCATCGCCGACGAGTCGTCACAGGCGATGGAGTCCACCGCCTCGTCGAGTGTCGAGCTGGCGCAGTTGAGCCGCGAACTACAGGGGCTGGTCGGTCAGTTTCGACTCTGAGGGCTGGTCCCAGGCGTGCTCCGCCTTGCGTTGCTGGTGCCAGCGGCGATAGGCGTTGACCCCGGCGCGCACCGAGCTGAATACCAGCGGCGGCTTCACTTCACCGAGCAGGCCGGAACGCTTGAGCATCGCCAGCGTCTCTCCCGTCACCCGTGCCAGGGACAGGTGAACACCCTTGGCCTCCAGAGTCTGCTGCACCTCGCGCAGGGTGGTCAGGCCGCTGATGTCCAGGTTGAGGATACCTTCGGCGTTGAGCAGCACCGCGCGCGGCTGGTGAGCCTTGGCCACCACTTCCAGCAGGCGCTGCTTGAAGTAGTCGGCGTTGAAGAACAGCAGGGGCGCGTCGAAGCGGTAGATCACAAGGCCCGGCAGGGTGCGTGCGTTGGGGTACTGCTCCAGTTCCACCTGCCCGTCGATGCCATGCACCCAGCCCATCACCGCATCGTGCGGCCGATAAGTGAGATAGAGCAGGCGCAGCAGCGCGAGCATGATCGCCACGAAGATCCCCGGCAGCACGCCAACGCTCAGCACGCCCACGGTGGTCAGCACGCACAGCGCGAATTCGAACCGGCTAAGGCGCCAGAAACCGCGCAGCGCGCGGAAATCGATCAGCCCCCAGCCGGCCATCAGCAGCACCGCGCCCAGCGCCGGCATCGGCACCCAGCCCAACGGCTTGCTGAACAGCAGCAGGACCAGTCCGATCACCAGCGCGGCGACGATGCCGACCATCTGGCTCTTGCCGCCGACCATATCGTTCACGGCGGTGCGCGAATCCGCGCCGCTGATCACGAAACCCTGGGAAATCCCCGCGCCGATATTGGCCATGCCCAGCGCCATGAACTCGTGGTTGGCGTCCACGCTGTAGCCGTGGCGCGCGGCAAAGCTGCGCGCGGTGAGCATCGCGCTGCAGAAGCTGATGATGGTGATCCCCATCGCGTCGCGGAACAGGCTGCCCAGCTCCTCGTAGGTGGTGTGCGGGAACATCAGCGTCGGCAACCCCTGCGGCACTTCACCCAGCAGCTTGATGCCGTACTGGTCCAGCCCCAGCAGCGCCGCCGCCAGCGTGGCGAACAGCACGCCCACCAGCGCGCCTGGAACCTTCGGGTAGAAACGCGGCAGCACAACCATCAACAGCAGTGTGGAAACCCCCAGCGTCAGCGTTGGCAGGTGCGTGTTGGAGAGGTTGCGCAGCAATGCGATCAAGCCCCGCACGAATCCGCTGGTTTCGCTGTGGTAGCCCAGCAGCTTGCCGAGCTGGCCGGCGATCAGGCTCAGGCCGATACCGTTCAGGTAGCCCACCAGGGTTGGCCGCGAAAGGAAGCTGGCGACGAAGCCGGCGCGGGCGAAACCGGCAGCGATCGACAGCGCGCCAACCAGCACCGCGACGATCATCGACAACTGCAGCAGGCGCTGCGGATCGCCCGCCGCCAGTGGCGTGATGGCAGCGGCGACCATCGCCGCGGTGGCAGCGTCCGGGCCTACCATCAGTTGTCGCGAGCTGCCCACCAGCGCGTAGATCAGCATCGGCAGGATGCAGGCATACAGCCCGACCTGGGGCGGAAAGCCGATGATCTGCGAATAGGCGATGGCGGTAGGAATCTGCACGGCGGCCACCGACAGGCCCGCCTGGATATCGCGAGGCAGCCAGTCACGACGGTAGTGCAGCAGACTGTCCAGGCCGGGCAGCCAGCGGGCTAGGGGCATGCGGAATCTTCCTTGGAATCGACCAAGGGAAATCTTAGATGGAAAGCCTGCCTACGGCTTGTCGGAAATCATCGAGATAGCGAGCGAAGTGCCGTATGCCTACGCTCTCTCACTTCCTGTGTGGAATGCCGCGATACCCGGCGGCGGAGGGCAGGTCCTGGCGCACCGCCTGTATGGGTATCGCGCTGCGGATCAGACTTTCAGCACCAGCTTGCCGAAGTTCTCGCCGCTGAACAGCTTCGCCAGCGTTTCGGGGAAGGTTTCCAGTCCCTCGACGATGTCTTCCTTCGATTTCAGCTCGCCCGTGGCGATCCAGCCCGCCATGTCCTTGAAGCCTTCCGGGAAGCGCTGGGCGTAGTCCATTACCACCATGCCCTCCATGCGCGCACGGTTCACCAGCAGCGACAGGTAGTTGGCCGGGCCGCGCACCGACTCCTTGTTGTTGTACTGGCTGATCGCACCGCAGATCACCACCCGCGCCTTGGGGGCCAGGCGGGCCAGCACCGCATCGAGGATGTCGCCGCCCACATTGTCGAAGAACACGTTCACACCCTTGGGACACTCGCGCTTGAGGCCGGCGTTGACGTCTTCGGCCTTGTAGTCGATGGCGCCGTCGAAGCCCAGCTCGTCTATCAGATAGCGGCATTTGTCGGCGCCGCCGGCGATGCCCACCACGCGGCAACCCTTGATCTTCGCGATCTGTCCGACCACGCTGCCCACCGCGCCGGCGGCGCCGGAAACCACCACGGTATCGCCGGCCTGCGGCTTGCCGACATCGAGGAAGCCGAAGTAGGCCGTCATCCCGGTCATGCCCAGCGCCGACAGGTACAGCGGCAGTGGCGCGCGCTGGCTGTCCACCTTGTAGAAGCCCTTGGGCTCGCCGAGGAAGTAGTCCTGCACGCCGAGCGCGCCGTTCACCTCGTCGCCGACCTTGAAGTCCGGGTGCTGCGAGGCGATCACCTTGCCTACGCCCAGGGCGCGCATCACCTCGCCGATGGCCACCGGCGCGATATACGACTTGGCATCGTTCATCCAGCCGCGCATGGCCGGGTCCAGCGACAGGTACTGGTTCTGCACCAGGATTTGCCCCGGCCCCGGTTCGCCAACCGGCGTCTCGACATAGGCGAAGGTATCGCGGGTGGCTGCGCCGACAGGGCGCTGGGCGAGCTGGAACTGGCGGTTGAGTTGGGCAGGCATGGCAGTGGCCTCGTCAAGGGGAAAGCCTAGGTGATAGTCCGCGCCGCCGGTGGCGGCAAGTTCCGTCCGCCAGGGGAATGTTCGCCCATCGCTGTGAGTGATGCCGGCTTGTACGCATCATCATCGGGATGGATGCACCGCCTACGCGCCGCCTGATAGTGCTTCGCGCCGGCGGAGCGCTGGCTAGACTGCGACGGTTCTCTCCACACTGCTTCGAGGTCCGCTCATGAGTCAGTTGCTTTCCGGCCAGGTTGCCCTGGTCACTGGCGCCGGTAACGGCATTGGTCGCGCCACCGCCCAGGCGTTCGCCCGCGAAGGCGTCAAGGTCGTGGTATCCGATGTCGACGCCAAGGGCGGTGAGGCGACTGTCGAGCTGATTCGCGCGGCGGGCGGCGAAGCCACCTTCATCCGCTGCGACGTCACCCGCGACGCCGAGGTCAAGGCGCTGGTGGAAGGTACCGTAGCCGCCTATGGCCGCCTCGACTACGCCTTCAACAACGCCGGCATCGAGATCGAGAAGGGCAAGCTTGCCGATGGCGAGGAAAGTGAGTTCGACGCCATCATGGGCGTCAACGTCAAGGGCGTCTGGCTGTGCATGAAGCACCAGATTCCGCTGATGCTCGCCCAGGGCGGCGGCGCCATCGTCAATACCGCTTCCGTGGCCGGTCTCGGCGCCGCACCGAAAATGAGCATCTACGCCGCCTCCAAGCATGCTGTGATCGGCTTGACCAAATCCGCAGCCATCGAGTACGCGAAGAAGAAAATCCGCATCAACGCCGTCTGCCCGGCGGTGATCGACACCGACATGTTCCGCCGCGCCTACGAAGCCGACCCGAAGAAGGCCGAGTTCGCCGCCGCCATGCACCCGGTCGGCCGAGTCGGCAAGGTCGAGGAAATCGCTGGCGCCGTGCTCTACCTGTGCAGCGACAACGCCGGCTTCACCACCGGCATAGCACTGCCGGTGGACGGCGGCGCGACGGCCATCTGACCGCGCGCCGGGCGAATCCGGCGCAGCCGCCGATTCGCCCGGCAGCCCCTCAGCCGCGTTCCGCCAGCCGCGTTGCCAGCCCGGTGCGGCGGATCACCCATTTCTCCAGTTCCGCCACCAGGAACACCAGCAGCCCCGCGCCCAGCACCTTCGACCATTCCAGCGGGCTCAGGCCAGCCGAGCCGAACAGGTTCTGCATCCACGGCGCATAGGTGAATGCCAGTTGCAGTGCAATGCACACCGCGATGGCCGCCAGCGCATAGCGGTTGCCCAGCAGCCCTTCGCGGTTGAGCACCGACGCGAAGATCGAGCGGCTGTTGATCAGGTAGAACATCTCCGCCATCACCACCGCGTTGACCGCCATCGTCCGTGCGGCCTCGATGCCCGTACCGCTCTGCAACTCCCAGACGAACAGCCCGAACGCGCCGATCATCATCAGCACCGAGACCATCAGCACCCGCCAGATGAAAAAACCCGACAGCAGCGCGCTGCCCGGCGGGCGAGGGCGGCGCCGCATGATGCCGTCTTCGGCGGGTTCGAAGGCCAGCGCCAGGCCCAGGGTGCCGGAGGTGACCATGTTGATCCACAGCACCTGTGCCGGCGTCAGCGGCAGGCCCAGGCCGAGCATCAGCGCGGCGATCACCACCAGTGCCTCGCCGCCGTTGGTGGGCAGCATGAACAAGATGAACTTCTTCAGGTTGTCGTAGACCGCGCGGCCCTCACGCACCGCGCTGGCGATGCTGGCGAAGTTGTCGTCGGCCAGCACTACGTCCGCCGCTTCCTTCGCCGCTTCGGTGCCCTTGTTGCCCATCGCCACACCAACGTCTGCGCGCTTGAGTGCCGGAGCATCGTTCACCCCGTCGCCAGTCATCGACACCACCTGGCCGTCGTCCTGCAGCGCCTGCACCAGACGCAGCTTGTGCTCGGGGCTGGCGCGGGCGAACACATCCACTTCCATCGCCACCCGGCGCAGCGCTGCGTCGTCCATCAACGCCACTTCCGCACCTGTCACCGCCGGCTTGCCGACACCGATGCCCAACTGCGCACCGATGGCTCGGGCGGTTTCGCCGTGGTCGCCGGTGATCATCTTTACCCGGATGCCGGCCGCATGGCATTCCGCCACCGCATCGATGGCCTCGCTGCGCGGCGGATCGATGATTCCCACCAGCGCCAGCATGGTGAAACCTTCCGCCACATCCTCGAAGCCCAGCATCTCGCCCGCCGGTGCCGCACGCCTGGCGGCCAGGGCCAGCAGGCGCAGCCCCTGGGCGGCGGTATCGGTGGCCATGCGCCGCCAGTAGTCCGGGTCCAGCGGCTCCTCGCCGTGGGCGCTGCGCTGCCGTGAGCACATTTCCAGCAAACGCTCCGGTGCGCCCTTGACCAGCAGCCACGACTCGCCCGCCGGGTCCACATGGTGGCTGGCCATGAAGCGATGCTGGGACTCGAAGGGAATGCTGTCGCGGCGGGGCCATTGGGCATTGCTGGCGTCCTGCGTCTGGCCAGCCTTGGCGCCCAGCACCAGCAGCGCGCCTTCGGTGGGGTCGCCGTCGACGTGCCACTGGCTGTCGGCGTTCACATGCAGGGAGGCGTCGTTGCACAGCACGCCGGCCTGGATCGCCTGCTGCAATGCCGGGTAGTGGGTGAGATCGATGATCCGCCCGTCCAGGGAAAAGTCCCCGACCGGGGCATAACCCACGCCCCCCACCTCGAACACGTGGCCGGCGCAGACAACTCGCTGCACCGTCATCTCGTTGCGGGTCAGCGTGCCGGTCTTGTCCGAGCAGATCACCGTCACCGATCCGAGGGTTTCCACCGCCGGCAGTCGGCGGACGATGGCCTGCTGGCGTGCCATGCGCTGTACTCCGAGGGCGAGGGTGACGGTCATGATCGCCGGCAGCCCCTCGGGAATCGCCGAGGCCACCAGCGCCACCACCATCATGAACATCTCTGCCGGCGTTTCGCCGCGCCACAGCGTGCCGAGCAGGAACACCAGCGCGCCGAGGCCGAGGATGGCGACGGCCAGCAGCCGGCCGAAGCGGTCGATCTGCCGCAGCAGCGGCGTGGTCATGCTGTCTACGCTGCTGAGCATCTGGTTGATCTTGCCCAGCTCGGTATCGGCCCCGGTGGCTACCACCAGGCCGCACGCCTGGCCGTACACCACCAGCGTGCCGGAGTAGGCCATGCCGTGGCGGTCGCCCAGCGGCGCGTCCGCCGCCACCGCGTCGGTGGATTTCTCCACCGGCAGCGACTCACCCGTCAGCGCCGCCTCCTCGATGCGCAATTCCTTGCTGTTGATCAGGCGCAAATCGGCCGGCACCCGGTCGCCGGAGGCCAGCAGGACACGGTCTCCGGGCACCAGTTGGGCAGCGTCGATCTGCTGGCGCTTGCCGTCGCGCAGCACCATCGCGGTGGACGACAGCATGTCGCGGATGGCATCCAGCGCCGACTCCGCCTTGCCCTCCTGTACGAAACCGATCAGCGCGTTGATCACCACCGCGCCCATCAGCACGCCCGTATCGATCCAGTGGCCGAGCAGGGCGGTGACCAGCGCGGCGGCCATCATCACGTAGAGCAGAATGTTGTGGAACTGCAACAGCAGGCGCATCCAGGGGCCGCGCCGTTTGGGCGGCGCCAGGCGGTTCTCGCCGTATTCGGTCAGGCGCTGCTGTACCTGGGCGTCGCTCAGGCCGCCGGGATCGTCGCCCAGTTGCTGCCGGACCTGCTCGGTGGAGAGCGTGTGCCACGGTGGCGGCACCCGTCCGGCGGTGCGCGGGGCGCGGCGTTGGGTCATGGGAGGCTCCTGTCGTGTGGGACCACGTTATGCAAGCAGGATGGCGACCCTGCCGCCAACCCGGCTTGACCCATGACAGACACGGCGAAAAGGGCTGCAACAAAGTTTTGCATTCTGTTACAGGAAGAAGTGGTTTTGGCACGCAGGGACAGTTACAAGCGCTGGAGCGGCCCAAAGAATCCGCCTTCCCGAGTTGGAGAATAACGACAATGACCAACGATCCCTTGCTGACACTCTTCATGCCTATCGCCCTGGGCATCATCATGCTCGGTCTGGGCCTGTCCCTGACCATCGCCGATTTCGCCCGCGTCGTGCGCTATCCCAGGCCCGTGCTCATCGGCCTGGTGTGCCAGATCGTCCTGCTGCCGCTGGCCTGCTTCCTGATCACCATCGGCTTCGCCCTCGAAGCCGCGCTGGCCGTTGGCATGATGCTGCTGGCCGCGTCCCCCGGCGGCACCACCGCCAACCTGTACAGCCACCTGGCCCACGGCGACGTGGCACTGAACATCACCCTCACTGCAGTGAACTCGGTGATCGCCATTCTCACCATGCCGCTGATCGTCAACCTGTCGCTGTGGTACTTCATGAGCGACGGCCAGACCATCCCGTTGCAATTTGCCAAGGTCGTGCAGGTGTTCATCATCGTTCTGGGCCCGGTCGCCATCGGCATGCTCATCCGCCGCCAACTGCCGGGTGTGGCGGAAAAGCTGCACAAGCCGGTGAAGATTCTCTCCGCGCTGCTGCTGGCGGTGATCATCGGCGTTGCCGTGACCAAGGACTGGCAAACCTTCGTTGCCTACGCCCCGATCGTCGGCGCGGCGGCCCTGAGCTTCAACCTGCTCAGCCTCGCCGTGGGTTACTGGGTGCCGCGCCTGCTCAAGCTGCCCAAGCCGCAGGCCATTGCTATCGGCATGGAGATCGGTATCCACAACGGTACCCTGGCCATCGCCCTGGCGCTGAGCCCCATGCTGCTGAACAACAAGACAATGGCGATTCCGGCGGCCATCTACGGCGTGCTGATGTTCTTCACCGCCGCCATCTTTGGCTGGTGGGTGAGCCGTGGCGTGATGAAGTCGGCGGCGGAACGGGCACCGGCCTGAGGCTGGGCCGCGGTTCCACGGTTTCATGCCGCCTGGAGCCCGCGGCGTATCGCCTGGCGGTTGCTTGGCTCGGCCCAGGCAACGTGGCGAGCATCTGCGCGCTCATGCGCGCGCCGCCGGGGAGTCGATCATGGGTTTCACCACCGACATTCCGGCAGCGGACGACCAATTTGCCTTGTCGCTCGCCTCCAGCAACGGCTGCCGGCCTGTGAACGGCTGAGCAATGCGCCGATTCGCCGAAGTGGCGCCAGTGTCCCCTTACGGGGCGCGGCGCCAGTTCAGTACCAGTTGCGTCAGCAGTCCGGCCACCAGGCCCCAGAAGGCCGAGCCCACGGAGAACAGGGTGAAGCCGGAGGCGGTCACGAGGAATGTGACCATCGCCGCTTCGCGCTGGCGGGCATCGCTCATGGCGTTGGTCAGGCCGTTGGTGATCGAGCCGAGCAGCGCGAGCGCGGCGATGGATAGCACGAGGGCCTTGGGCAATGCGGCGAACAACGCCGCCAGGGTGGCGCCGAAGATGCCGGCCACGCCATAGAACAGGCCGCACCAGAGCGCGGCGGTGTAGCGCTTGTGCGGGTTTTCGTGGGCTTCCGGGCCGGTGCAGATGGCGGCGCTGATCGCGGCGAGGTTGATACCGTGGGAGCCGAACGGGGCCAGCAGCAGCGAGGCGATACCGGTGGTGGAGATCAGCGGGGAGGCTTGCACCTGATAGCCGTCGGCGCGCAGTACCGCCAGGCCCGGCATGTTCTGCGAGGCCATCGCGACGATAAACAGCGGAATTCCGATGCTGATGGTGGCGGCCAGGGAGAAGCTGGGGGTGGTCCATACCGGGCGCGCGACTTCCAGTTGGAAGTGGCTGAAGTTGAGCAGGCCAAGGCCGCCAGCCAGGGCGATGCCCACCAGAAGCGCGGCAAACACTGCGTAGCGTGGCGACAGGCGCTTGGCGAACAGGTAGCTGAGGAACATGGCTACCACCAGCAGGGTTTGCTGTTCGGCGGCGCGGCAGATTTCGATGCAGATGCGGAACAGTACGCCGGCCAGCAGGGCGGCGGCGAGCGAGCCGGGCACCTGGCGCATCAGGCGCTCGAAGCTGCCGGTCACGCCGCACAGGGTGATCAGGCCGGCACAGACGATGAAGGCACCAATGGCCTCGCCGTAGGGCACGCCGGGCAGGCTGCTGATCAACAGGGCGGCGCCAGGGGTGGACCAGGCGATGACGATAGGCGTGCGATAGCGCAGGGTCAGGCCGATGGTGGTGACGGCCATGCCGATGGACAGTGCCCAGATCCATGAGGATATCTGCGCGCTGGAGAGGCCCGCAGCCTGACCGGCCTGGAACATTAGTACCAGCGAGCTGGTGTAGCCGGTGAGCATGGCGACGAAGCCGGCGACTACCGCGGCGGGGGAGGAGTCGGCGAGCGGGCGCAGGCGATCCGGGGACGGGGTGGGGGTGAGTTCGGTCATGCGCGGATTTCCGTCAGGCGCTGGTGAGCAGCGGGTAGAGCGAGGCGACCAGCAGGATGGCCATGCCCAGGTTGAACAGTCGCAGGCGCAGCGGGTCTTCCAGCCAGCGGCGCAGCAGGCTGCCGATGATAGTCCAGACGCCCACGCTGGGCAGGTTGACCACGGCGAACAGGGTGGCGATGAGGATGACGTTGCCGATCACGCTGTCGGGCGGCAGGTAGGTGGCGATGGCACCCACTGCCATCACCCAGGCCTTGGGATTGACCCATTGGAACGCGGCGGCTTGCAGGAAGGTCATGGGACGGGCACTGTCTTCGCCCGCCGCTTCGGGGGCTCCGGCGCGTGCGATCTTCCAGGCGAGATATAGCAGGTATGCCCCACCGGCATAGCGCAGCGCCTGGTAGGTGGCAGGGATGCGTTCGAACAACTGGTGCAGGCCAAGGCCGACGGCGACGACCAGCAGCAGGAAGCCGATGCTGATGCCGAGCATGTGGGGGATGGTGCGGCGGACCCCGAAGTTCACGCCCGAGGCCAGCAGCATCATGTTGTTGGGGCCGGGCGTGATGGAGGTGACGAAGGCGAACAGCACGAAGGCGCCGAGGAGTTCGATGGGCATGGTGGCGGCACATGAGTCTTGTTGTTTCCGCAGACTAATCCGCCGCTGGCGGGCTGTCCCGTAACAGACAGGCGCCGAGTCGCCCGTACAGTCGGGATTGTAATGGCGTGACCGGAAGTGCCCCGCTATGGTGCAGGTACGCTGTACAACGATGGAAAGGCTTGTATGAAACACAATCCTTATGCCGCCCCCAAGGTCGAGCTGGTGGATCAGCCTGCTCCCGGGGACTTGCTCAATGGGCGCTGGAACCCCGGTCGCCTGCGCCTGCTCGCCGGTCTGAGCGTGGCGCTGCTGTTGTGCGACCTGGTGTTGTTCGGCCTCTCGTTCGCCGCGCCGCTGGACGGCGCGCCATCCCTGCAGAGCTACGAGTTGTGGCTGGGGGCGCTGTGCACGCTGCTGGGCAGCTTCCTGCTGTGGCGCAGCAAGGTATTCCTGGAAGACCGCTTCGCCGCGCGCGGCCTGGCCTGGCCGGTGGTGTTGTCGATCATCCTGGCGGTGGCGATGCAGGTCTACGGGGTGCTCTTCGATGCCCAGCTCAGCGGCGAATTCAACGGCGCGCTGATGGGCTTCATGGGGATGTTCGTGCCCAGCGGCGTCGTTACTCTGTGGTACGGCATCCGCCTGCTGAAGATCGGCCTGCCGTATCCGTCGGTGAAGATCATGGGCTGGCTGGAGGTGGCTTCGGGCGTGTGCCTGCTCAGCGTCCTGCTGTTCCTGCCCGGTACCCTGCTGGCGGTGATGAGCCTGCTGCCGCTGGCGCTGATGTTCCTGCGCGGGGCGCGGGAGCTGGATAGCGCCACGGCCTAGTCGTGCTGCCGCGGATGGGCTATCGCCTGGTTCACCGCCAGCCAGCCCTTTACCGCCTCTTCGCCGGCTTCGTTGAAGGCGCGCTGTAGCAGCAGATCCTGTTCGCGGCGCAGGGCCTTCTCCAGCCTGTTGCCTTCGGCTGTGAGTTCCAGCAGCCGCTTGCGCTTGTCGCTATCGGCGGCTTCGCTGCGGATCAGGTGCATTTCCGTCAATTGGCGCAACGGGGTGTTCAGCGCCTGCTTGGTCACACCCAGGGCGCCGAGCAACTGGCTGACGCTCAGGCCCGGATTGCGCGCGATGAAGAACAGGATGCGGTGATGGACGCGGCTCAGCCCGCGGCGGGCGAGCATTTCGTCGGGTTTTGCGGTGAAGGCCCGGTAGCTGTAGAAGAACGCTTGCATGGCCTGGAGCTGAAGGCTGTTTTTTATTAGGTCAGGCATATTGACGTATCCGTGGTGGGCGTCGTAGCTTCGGTCAAGCAGTTTGACTCATTCTTCCGTGCGCACGCTACCCGGTGACCTCATGGCCTTCTCCGAACGCATTGCCCGTCTGAAAAGCTCCCTGATTCGCGAAATCCTGGCTGCGGCGCAGCGTCCGGAGGTGATGTCCTTCGCCGGCGGCCTGCCGGCGGAGCCGATGCTGCCGAAGGTCGATTGGGCAGACATGCCTGCGAGCATGGGCCAGTACGGCATGAGCGAGGGCGAGCCGGCCCTGCGCGAGGCCATTGCAGAGCAAGCGCGCCGTCAGGGCGTGCCCTGTGAAGCGAGCCAGGTACTGGTAGTCAGTGGCTCGCAGCAGACGCTGGACCTGGCTGCCAAGCTGTTCGTCGACCCGGGTACCGAGGTGCTGCTTGAAGCGCCGACCTATCTTGCGGCGTTGCAGGCATTCCAGTTGTTCGGCGCGAATTGCGTGACTGTTCCGCTGGGCGCCGAGGGGCCGGACGTGGCTGTCCTGCGCCAGCGCCTGGAGCAGCACAAACCGGCCTTTGCCTACCTGATTCCAACGTTCCAGAATCCCTCCGGCGTGCGTTACACCGAGCAGCGCCGCGACGAAGTCGCCGCCGTGCTCGACGAGTTCGGGGTGACCTTGATCGAGGACGAACCGTACCGCGAGCTGGTGTTCGACGAGGGCGCTGCCACGCCATTGGTGAGCCGCCTGAAAAAGTCGAGCTGGATCTACACCGGCACAGCGTCCAAGACGTTGCTGCCGGGCTTGCGCGTGGGTTTCCTGATCGCCACGCCCGATCTGTTCCCGCACCTGCTGCGCCTGAAACAGTCCGCCGACCTGCACACCAACCGCATCGGTCAGTGGCAGGCGCTGCAGTGGTTCGGCAGCGAAGCCTATCGCGGCCATCTGGCGGAGCTGCGTGATTTCTACCGCATCCGCCGCGATGCCATGCAGGCGCAACTGCAAGAGCATTTCGCCGACCTGGCCGAATGGAACGTGCCCCAGGGCGGACTGTTCTTCTGGCTCACGCTCAAGCAGCCACTGGATACCCGCACGCTGCTCGACGCGGCGTTGAAGCAGAATGTAGCGTTCATGCCCGGCGAGCCGTTCTTCACCGACCCGGACGCCCACCCCGGCCATCTGCGGCTGAACTTCAGCCACGTGGCCCCCGAACGCGCAGGCGAGGGCTTGCGCCGCCTGGCCGCTGTCATTCGTGAAGCACAGGCCTGTTGAGGAGCGATTATGTATACCGTCTACGGCGATCAACTTTCCGGCAACTGCTACAAGGTCAAGCTGGCCCTGCACCTGCTCGGCCTGCCTTACCAGTGGCGCGACATCGATATCCTCAAGGGCGAGACGCAGACACCCGAGTTCCTGGCGAAGAACCCCAATGGCAAGGTCCCAGTGCTGGAGCTTGAGGACGGAACCTGCCTGTGGGAGTCGAACGCGATCCTCAATTTCCTGGCTGACGGCAGCGACCTGTTGCCGGCCGAGCCGCGCCTGCGCACCCAGGTCCTGCAGTGGCAGTTCTTCGAGCAGTACAGCCACGAGCCGTATGTGGCGGTGGCGCGCTTCATCGAGTTCTACCAGGGCCTGCCGGAGGAGCGCCGCGAGGAATACAACGTTTGCCACAAGCGCGGCTACAAGGCACTGAAGGTGATGGAAAAGCAACTGGAACAGACGCCGTACCTGGTGGGCGATAGCTACTCCATTGCCGATATCACTCTGTACGCCTATACCCACGTGGCGCACCAGGGTGGTTTCGACCTGTCGAACTTCCCGGCGATCAATGCCTGGCTGGCGCGCGTTGCCGAACATCCCCGGCATGTGACGATGCAGGATTGATCGACGCGACCTGCTCTTTGAGAACCCGCCCTCCAGGCGGGTTTTCTCTTTTTTCTATCGGAATTTTCTGAAAAGCTCTCTATCTCGATCTTCTTCATAGCCTGACGCTTGACCGGCATCATGGCGACGTTTAGTCGCTCTCCCTAACCTTGCCGAACTGCCACGCGGTCGTATCGATGTGGCCGGGCGAGACTTCAAGGCAGTGTCGCAGCCCGGCAAGTGAGGGGAAGATGGCCTATCTGGTCTGGCAGGCGGATCTCGACACCGGGATTCAGGTGATCGATACACAGCACAAGCGCATCGTCGAGATGATCAATCAGTTGCACGACGCCCAGGCGCAGCACGACCGTGCCTTGCTGGGCAACGTGATCGAAGAGCTCGTCGACTACACCATTTCGCATTTCGCCTTCGAAGAGACCCTGCTGGAGGATTCCGGCTACCAGTTCACCCGCGCCCACAAAAAGGTGCATGAACTCTTCATCAAGCGAGTTTCCGACTATCGCATGCGCTTCGATTCCGGCGAGGACGTGGCGGAAGAGCTGAAGGGGCTGCTGGGCCGATGGCTGTTCAACCACATCCGTAACGACGACGCCAACTATGTGGAGTCGGTGAAGGCCAGCATGCAGGAGCTGACCCGCGATCAGAGCCATAGCGGCTGGCTGTCGCGTTCGATGAAACGCTTCTTCGGCTGAATCGACGGGGGGAACGGCCTTTTTGCGACGCGAATCCTCCAGGGCTATCTATGCTCAGTGCACAACGACAAGACATGCCCTGGGGGTTCATCGGTATGAAAACGCTGTTGAAATCGCTGTTGCTGGTTTCCCTTCTGACTACTTCCCTTTCTTCGCTGTTCGCCGCGCAGGCTGCCGACAATGCCGAGGCCAAGCGCGCCCAGGCGCTGCTGGCCAAGGCCGTTGCCTACTACAAGAAGGAGGGTGACAAGGCGTTTGCCGCGTTCAGCCGCCAGGGTGAGTTTGTCGATGGCGATCTCTATGTGTTCGTGGTGGACAGCAAGGGCACCATGCTGGCCAGCGGCGGGCCTTCGGTAGTGTTGATCGGCCGCGATGTTTCCTCGACGCTCGATCCTTCCCTGCGCGAACAGTTCACCAAGGCGCTGGCGTCTCCGGCGAGCAGCAAGGTGCAGCAGGCCGACTACCGCTGGAAGAACTGGGCCGACGGTCGGGTTGAACGCAAGCACGTGTACTACCAGCGGGTTGGCGAGCGTTTCATCGCTACTGGCTACTACCTGCCGCGCGCCACGCCGGAGCGGGCGGTGGCGATGCTGGACAAGGCGGTGAAGGCCGTGGAAATCGACCCGAACGGCACCTTCGGCAAGATCAATGCGCTGGACGGCAGTTTTATCGAGGACGATCTCTACGTGTTCGTCGTCGATCTCGATACTTCCAGGTTCGTTGCCCACGGCTTCAACAGCCGCATGGTCGGCACCGACTTCGCCTCGCTGAAGGATCCGGGTGGCAACCCGGTCGGCCACGCGATGCTGGAACTGGCGCGGACCCAGGGCGAAGGGGAGTTCGAGTACCAGTGGCGCAACCCGGTAACGATGCGCGTCGAGAACAAGCACGCATACCTGTGCAAGGCCGGGCACTACCTGGTCGCGGTTGGCTACTACACACGCTGATCGGCAGGCATGAAAAAACCGGCCCTTGGGCCGGTTTTTTCATGGCGGGAGTTCGCTTCAGCGGATCAGGCTGAGGAATTCGCTGCGGGTGGCGGCGTTTTCGCGGAATTCGCCGAGCATCACCGAGGTGACCATCGAGGAGTTCTGCTTCTCGACGCCGCGCATCATCATGCACATGTGCTTGGCCTCGATCACCACGGCCACGCCCAGCGCGCCGGTGACCTGTTGCACGGCCTCGGCGATCTGCCGGGACATGTTCTCCTGGATCTGCAGGCGGCGGGCATACATGTCGACGATGCGCGCGACCTTGGACAGACCCAGGACCTTGCCGTTGGGGATGTAGGCCACGTGCGCCTTGCCGATGAAGGGCAGCAGGTGGTGTTCGCACAGCGAGTAGAGTTCGATGTCCTTGACCAGCACCATTTCGCTGTTGTCGGAGCTGAACAGGGCGCCGTTGACGATCTCCTCAAGCGTCTGCTGGTAGCCGCGGCAAAGGTACTGCATGGCCTTGGCGGCACGCTTGGGCGTATCGACCAGACCTTCTCGGGTGACGTCTTCTCCGAGTTGGCCGAGGATCGCGGAGTAGTGTTGTTCCAGGGACATGGATCTACCTGTGGCAATGACAAAAGTGAAAACAGTGGCGCAGGGTAGGGCGCGCTGTCCCCTCTGGCAAGCGCCCGCTGCCTGTTGGCGCTGGGTTGTCGCCGGGCGTACGGCGCTTCCCTGGGCAGCCGATTACTCGTCGCGCCCTTCGAGCATGGTGCGCCGCAGCATCACGTAGACGGCGCCGGCACCGCCGTGGCGGGGCAGGCAGGAGGTGAAGCCGAGTACCTGGGGGTGCTGGCGCAGCCAGGTGTTCACGTGGCTCTTGACCAGCGGACGCTTGCCGTCGATGCGTGCGGCCTTGCCGTGGGTGACGCGGACACAGCGGATCTCGAAACGGGTGGCTTCGGCGAGAAAGTCCCAGAGGGTTTCGCGGGCTTTCTCGACGCTCATGCCGTGCAGGTCGAGGCTGCCTTCGAAGCCGATCTGGCCGAGCTTTAGCTTACGCATCTGGCCTTCCTGAACCCCGTCGCGGGCCCAGTGCAGCTCGTCCTCCGCACCCACGTCGATGACGAACTGATCCGACAGGCCATCGACCTTGATGGCTTCGTTACGCACGGTGGCGTTCTGCCGACGTTCGTTGAGCTGCTGGCGGTCGGGCTTGGGTTTTCCGGTGTCGGCCTGGTCCACGGAGATGCGCTTGACGCCGCGCATCTCGCGGGCGAACTGGGAAAAATCGTCGTCTTGCATGCGCACCTCACTTCCTCGAAGAGCCGCGCAGTTTAGCGGATCGTTCGCGCGTTGCGGAGGGCTCAGTCGCGCTTCTTCATCAGCCTTGGCGACAGGCTCAGACCATCGCGGCCGCGTGCGCGGCGGCGGGCGGCGCGCCAGAACATGACGCCCAGCCAGAGGGCGAACAGGCCGATGGCCAGCAGGATGCCGCCGGCGCCTGGTTCGATGTGCATGACGCCCGCTGCCGGTTGGCGATGGAGCAGGGCGGCGACGCCTGCCATCGCGGCAAGAATGCCAAAGGCGGCGATCACCGCGGCCAGGGCGGCGGCAAAGCGCCAGCGCCAGCGTCCCGGGCGCTTGGGACGCAGGGAGCGTGGATCGAAACTATCGGACAACTTCATCCCGGCATCCTCATCTATTGAACGAGGCTATGACCGGTCAGGACTGGAGGGGTTCCAATCCTGAGGTCTGGAGGCCCGGCGGCCCTGCCTTCCGGGCAGGGCCGCCGACTCTGCGCCTAAGCTGAGCCCAACTGCCGGCGATTGTCGCTGCCGCCCGTCGGGACAGAGGGGCGTCAGACCAGCGCCTGGGCCTGGGCGACTACGGCGGCGAAGTTGTCGCCCAGGGCGGCGATCTCCGCGCGATGCAGGTCACGGGCGGCGAGCACGCCACCTTCCGGGGTGGGAATGTCGCGGGTGGCGCAGGCGGCATCCACCAGGGTGCAGCGGTAGCCGTAGTCCTTGGCGGCGCGCACGGTGGTGCTGATGCTGGAGTGGGTCATGAAACCGCAGACGATCAGGTCGAGACGACCGTGGGCCTGCAGGCGGTCATGCAGGTCGGTGCCGGCGAAGGCGTTGGGCAGGCGCTTGTCCACCACGACCTCGCCCGGCAGCGGTGCGAGTTCAGGCAGGAACTGGCCACGCGGGCCCTGGGGATCCAGCACGCCGCCCCGTACGCCGAGGTGATGCACGTGAACGATCGGCGTATTCATGGCCCGGGCCGACTCCAGCAGCAGGCTGATCTGCGCCACCGCTGCATCCAGGCCCGGCAGCGCCAGCACGCCGCTGCGGTACTCCTCCTGTGCGTCGATGATCAACAGAGTGCTCTGGCGCAGCGTGGCCGGCGGATAACCGCGTCCACTGATCTGCAGCATGCTGAGCGGATGGGACATGTCTCAACTCCTGATAATCCATGTATCTGCATTGTGGGCTGTTACGCGCGCCCTGTGAATCTTTGCGAACTCGCCTCAAAGTGGTATTGGCAAGAATGACGTTAGCTGGCCAGAGGCGCGCCAGCGCGCGAGTGTTCCGTTAGAATGCGCCCCTTTTGCCGAGCTGCGAGGACTGCGCCGTGACTCAATCCCGTTTGCTGACCCTGCGTGATTACATCCGCTGGGCCGTCAGCCGTTTCCACGCCGAAGAGCTGTTCTTCGGTCACGGTACCGACAATGCCTGGGACGAGGCCCGTCAACTCGTGCTTGGGGCGCTGCATCTGCCCTGGGAAATGGCCGACGCGTACCTAGATTGCCACCTTGAAGACGAAGAGCGCGAGTACCTGATGCACCTGCTGCGCCGCCGCATCGAGGAACGCGTGCCGACTGCCTACCTGCTGGGCGAGGCCTGGTTCTGCGGCCTGCCGTTCGTGATAGACGAGCGTGTGCTGGTGCCGCGCTCGCCCATCGCCGAGCTGATCGAGCGCCGCTTCGAGCCCTGGCTGGCGGCCGATCCCGCACGCATCCTCGACCTGTGCACCGGTTCGGGCTGCATCGGCATCGCCTGCGCCCATGCCTTCCCCGAGGCCGAGGTGGTGCTGGGCGACCTGTCGTTCGATGCGCTGGAGGTGGCCAACATCAATATCGAGCGGCACGAGCTGGGCGAGCGGGTCTACACCGTGCAGGGCGATGGTTTCGGTGGCCTGCCGGGGCAGCGTTTCGACCTGATCGTCTCCAACCCGCCTTATGTCGATGCTGAAGATTTCGCCGACATGCCTCCCGAGTATCACCATGAGCCCGCGCTGGGCCTGGCCTGCGGTGACGATGGGCTGGACCTGGTGCGGCGCATGCTGGCTGAGGCGGCCGATCACCTGAGCGAGCGTGGCAGCCTGGTCGTCGAGGTCGGCAACAGCCAGGTGCACGTGGCGGGGCTATACCCGGAAGTGGATTTCACCTGGCTGGAGTTCGATCACGGTGGTCACGGCGTGTTCCTGCTCTCCGCCGAGCAGTGCCGTCAGCACCAGGCGCTGTTCAAGTCGCGAGTGAAAGGCTGACGCCTGTGACCGGGTGGTGATCGCCACGCCTCAGTGCGTGGCGATCCAGATCAGCAGGCCGGCCTGGAACACCGCGAACACCGTCAGGCATGCGATGGTGAAGCGCAGGCTGGTGTCGTCGCGGCGGAAGGTTTCGATGCGTTGCTCCAGGCGGCGTATCTCGCTGGCCTGGGTGGCGAGGTTCTGGTCGGCCTGTTCGAGCATCGCCGAGGCGTCCAGCAGCGGCAGGATCTGTACCTTTTCCTTGTGCCAGTCGTCATACAGTTCGCTGACGCGGCCGACACTGTAGCGCGCCTTGAGCATCCGCGAGTCTTCGTAGATCACGTCGAATCCCTGGGCGCGCAGGAAATGGTCGCGGCGCTGCCGGGCTTCCTCGCTGGGCACGTCTTTCATCGCCAGTGCGCCGCCTTCGACGCGGTAGTGCGCCCACTTCTTCTTTGCCCAACTGACCCCCTGGGCCAGCAGGAAGCGCCCCAGGCCGCGGTTCAGCGGCTCGGTGGAGAAGCCAGAGTCGGCGCCGAAGCGGATTTCCTTGTTGCGGTGGTCGGCCCAGACCTCCAGCAGATTCACTTCCTTGCGCAGGACCTGGCCGGGCAACTGGATGGTCAGGCGCAGCAGGCTCTGCTCGCCGCTGTGGCGCTCCACGCGGCCGAACTGGACGAAGCGCAGCGGGCGCGTGCCGGTGGTGCGGTCGGTAGGCAGCGGCGCCAGGCGCAGCAGTCGGTAGTGCTCCGGGCTGAGCTCGGCCCACGGATGCGGCTGGGTAGGGCTTTCCACGGAGGATGTCTGTTCGGCTTGGGTCATGGGGTGTTCCTCGGGCCTGGCGGGCGCGGCCAGGGCTGTCCCGAGGGTTATCGACGGATCGCGCCGTTTCTTGAGACGTTCGCTCCAGATGTCGCCAGGGTGGCGTCGGGGAGGGTCCTGGCGTTCTTCACGAAGGCCACGATGCGCTGCACCAGCTCGCGCGCCAGCGGCAGGTTGGGGTTGTTGTAGGAAGCCAGTTGCTGCGGGCCGCTGGCCGGAACGATGCGCAGGATGTGGTTCATGCCGTCGATCAGGTACAGCTCGCTGTCGGGCTTGGCCTGCTTGAGTCCCAGCGCGTCTTCTTCGCCGACCTGGATGTCATGGCGCCCCTGCAGAATCAGGGTTGGCAGCTTCAGGGCGTGAAAGGCTTGCGCGGGGTCTTGCCGGAACAGCGAGATCAGGTAGGGCTGCACGCTGGGTCGGAACAGGGCGAGCAGCGGCTCCGGGACGCGCCGTTGCAGATGCCCGGCGTTGAGACCGTCGATCAGGCGCTCGGCCTCGGCCAGCAGGGAGGGCGGCAGGCGGCCCTGCAACTGGTCGCGCAGGACTTCGCCGATGGGGCGCGAGCTGCCGGAAATGGACACCAGTTCGTCGGCATGGGACGCGGGGGCAGCAAGGCTGGCGATCAGCGCGCCTTCGCTGTGGCCGATCAGCACCTGGCGGCCGAAGCGCGGGTCGCGGGAGAGCTTGTCGCTCCAGGCGATCACGTCGGCGACGTAGCCGTCCACGCTGAGTTCTTCTTCGCGCGGCGCCGCCGGCAGGCTGCGCGCCACGCCGCGCTTGTCATAGCGCACGCTGGCAATGCCGTTCTCGGCCAGCGCCTCGGCCAGTTTGCGCAAGTAGCCATTGTTGCCGCCCTCGGGGTTGTTGCCGTCGCGGTCGGTGGGGCCGGAACCGGCGATCAGCAGGGCTACCGGCGGCGGGGTGGCGGTCTGTGGCAGCAGCAGGGTGCCGCGCAGCACGCCGTGGCCGGTGTCGAGGTCGTAGGGACGCTGCAGGATGCTGGTGGGGGCGGCCTGTGCGAACGATCCGAGCAGGCCGGCGCACAGGCAGAGGCAGAGGAGGGCGAGACGGCGCATCGATGGCTTCGCGGTGGGGTGATGGCGGTTTGATCCTCACGGCCGCAGAAGGTTCGCAGGGCGGATTGACGCAGGTATACTGCTCGGCCTTTTCGATTTCCTGTCTTCCGCGGAGCCTCGCATGTCCGGCAACACCTACGGCAAGCTGTTCACCGTCACCACCGCTGGCGAGAGCCACGGCCCGGCGCTGGTCGCCATCGTCGACGGCTGCCCGCCCGGTCTGGAAATTTCCCTGGAAGACCTGCAGCGCGACCTGGACCGCCGCAAGCCCGGCACCAGCCGCCACACCACTCAGCGCCAGGAAGCCGACGAGGTGGAAATCCTTTCCGGCGTGTTCGAGGGCAAGACCACCGGCACCCCGATCGGCCTGCTGATCCGCAACACTGACCAGAAGTCCAAGGACTATTCGGCGATCAAGGACCTGTTCCGCCCGGCCCACGCCGACTACACCTACCACCACAAGTACGGCATCCGCGACTATCGCGGCGGCGGCCGTTCCTCGGCGCGCGAGACCGCCATGCGCGTGGCCGCCGGCGCAATCGCCAAGAAAGTCCTGGCGGGCATGGGCATCACGGTGCGCGGTTACATGAGCCAGCTCGGCCCGATCGAGATTCCGTTCAGGACCTGGGACAGCGTCGAAGACAACGCATTCTTCAGCCCCGACCCGGACAAGGTGCCGGAGCTGGAGGCGTACATGGACCAGTTGCGCCGCGACCAGGATTCGGTGGGCGCGAAGATCACGGTGGTTGCCGAAGGCGTGCCTCCGGGGCTGGGCGAGCCGATCTTCGACCGCCTGGACGCCGAACTCGCCCATGCGCTGATGAGCATCAACGCGGTGAAGGGCGTGGAAATCGGCGCCGGTTTCGCCAGTGTCGCCCAGCGCGGCACCGAGCACCGCGACGAGCTGACCCCACAAGGCTTCCTGTCGAACAATGCCGGCGGCATCCTCGGCGGCATTTCCTCGGGCCAGCCGATCGTCGCCCACCTGGCGCTCAAGCCGACTTCCAGCATCACTACGCCCGGCCGTTCCATCGACGTGGACGGCAACCCGGTGGATGTGATTACCAAGGGCCGTCACGACCCGTGCGTGGGAATCCGCGCCACGCCCATCGCCGAGGCGATGATGGCCATCGTGCTGCTTGACCACCTGCTGCGCCATCGCGCGCAGAACACCGACGTGCGCGTCGGTACGCCGGTCCTGGGCCAGCTCTGAGTGACGCCGGCCTCCCGCGAGCCGCCCGGCTTGCGGGAGTGTCACCCGAGTCGCGCCGCTGATGGCACAGGTTCCCTACTGGCGGCTGTCCAGTTTCTACTTCTTCTACTTCTGCCTGCTGGGTGGAACGGCTCCGTTCCTGGCGTTGTACTTCGACCACCTGGGGTTCTCCGCCGCACGCATCGGCGAGCTGGTTGCCATTCCCATGCTGATGCGTTGCGTCGCTCCCAACCTGTGGGGCTGGCTGGGCGACCGCAGCGGCCAGCGGCTGGCCATCGTGCGCTTTGGCGCGGTTTGCACGGCGCTGTGCTTCGCCGGCATTTTCCTCGGCCACGGTTATGCCTGGCTGGCACTGGTGATGGCCGGGCACGCGTTTTTCTGGCACGCGGTGCTGCCGCAGTTCGAAGTGATCACCCTGGCACACCTGAAAGGGCGCACCGAGAGTTACAGCCGCATCCGCCTGTGGGGCTCCATCGGCTTCATCTGCACGGTGGTCGGCCTGGGCTGGCTGTTCGAGTCCGCCAGCCTGGATGCCTATCCGCTGGCGCTGCTGGCGATCATGCTCGGCATCGTTGGCGCCAGTTGGTGGGTGCCCAATGCCCAGCCGCCAGCGCGCCACGACGAGGCTCGCGCCGGCGGTTTCCGCCAGCAGTTGCTGCGTCCCGGCGTACTGGCGTTCTACCTGTGCGTCTGCCTGATGCAGTTGTCCCACGGCCCGTACTACACCTTTCTGACCCTGCACCTGGAAGCGCTTGGCTACGCTCGCGGGTTGATCGGCCAGCTCTGGGCGCTGGGCGTGGTGGCCGAGGTGCTGTTGTTTCTGGTCATGCCGCGCCTGCTCAAGCGCTTTTCCCTGCGCCAGGTGCTGGCGGCGAGCTTCCTGCTGGCAGCGCTGCGCTGGCTGCTGCTGGGCACGCTGGCCGGGCAGCTTCCGGTGCTGTTGTTCGCCCAATTGCTGCACGCGGCGACTTTCGGCAGCTTTCATGCCGCCGCCATTCATTTCGTCCAGCGCAGTTTCCAGGCGCGCCAGCAGGGGCAGGGCCAGGCGCTCTATGCGGCGCTGGCCGGTACCGGCGGCGCCCTGGGTGCTCTTTACTCCGGCTACAGCTGGGGTAGCCTTGGCCCGGGCTGGACCTTCACTATTGCCAGCATGGCTGCGCTGGCCGCTGCCTTCATCATCTGGACCCGTCTGAACGAGGACCCGCATGAACGACACCCGTGAACAGTTGACCCGGCAGATCATCGATGCCGGCCGCTTCCTCTATGGCCGCGGCTGGTCACCGGCCACCAGCAGCAACTACTCGGCGCGCCTGTCGACCGGTCGGGCGCTGCTCACCGTGTCCGGCAAGCACAAGGGCCAGCTTGGCGTCGATGACGTGCTGGAAACCGACCTCGCCGGCAACAGCCTGGAGCCGGGAAAGAAGCCCTCCGCAGAAACCTTGCTGCACACCCAGCTCTATGCCTGGCGCCCGGAGATCGGCGCGGTGCTGCACACCCACTCGGTCAATGCCACGGTGCTCTCGCGCCTGACGCCCGGCGATTGCCTGGAGCTGGAAGACTACGAGCTGCAGAAAGCCTTCGCCGGGGTGACTACCCACGAGGGCCGCGTCAGCGTGCCGATCTTCGACAACGACCAGGACATCGCCCGCCTGGCCGCCAGGGTGCAGCCCTGGCTCGATGCACACCCGGAGTGCCCGGGTTATCTGATCCGCGGCCACGGTCTGTACACTTGGGGGCTGCGCATGAGCGACGCGCTGCGCCAGGTGGAGGCATTCGAGTTCCTCTTCGAGTGCGAACTGAAAGTCATGACCCTTCGCGGCGGTGCGCGTTGACCCATCCACGCCGCTTTGAGAAGAAACCCCACAAGGATAACGACCATGAGCAGCCTGACTGTCTACCAGGAATCCGCCCCCGAGCAGCCGCTTAAGCTGCTGACGCACGCCGAGGACATCGCCGCCACGCTGGCGGAGCTTGGCGTGCGTTTCGAGCGCTGGCAGGCCAGTGCGCCCATCGCGCCCGGCGCCAGTCAGGACGAGGTGCTGGCCGCCTATGCCACGGAAATCCAGCGACTGAAGGACGAGCAGGGATACGTCACCGTCGATGTGGTCAGCCTGACCGCCGATCATCCGCAGAAGGATGAGCTGCGCGCCAAATTCCTCGACGAGCACCGCCACGGCGAGGATGAAGTGCGCTTCTTCGTGGCCGGGCGCGGGCTGTTCACCCTGCACATCGAGGATCACGTCTATGCCGTGCTGTGCGAGAAGAACGATCTGATCTCGGTGCCGGCCGGCACTCGTCACTGGTTCGATATGGGCGAGCGCCCGCATTTCGTCGCCATCCGACTGTTCAACAACCCCGAAGGCTGGGTTGCGAAGTTCACCGGCGACGAGATCGCCAGGCGTTTCCCGTTGCTGGAAGACTGACCGGCAACATCGCTGCTGCCCCGGTGTGGCCGGGGTGCGCGGACGCAGTCCGCTTCCTATGAATGTCATCGCCGCACCGGAGTTTTCCATGCCGATCAAAGCCATCCTCACCGACATCGAAGGCACCACCAGCGCGGTCAGCTTCGTGTTCGACGTGCTCTTCCCCTATGCCGCCGCGCACCTGCCGGACTTCATCCGCGAGCACATCGACGAAGCCCGTGTGGCGGAGCAGCTTGCTGCCGTGCAGCGCGAGAGCGGTGAAATGGATGCCGATCCCGAGCGCTGCATCGAAATCCTCCTCGGCTGGATCGCCGAAGACCGCAAGGCCACGCCGCTCAAGGCTCTGCAGGGCATGGTCTGGGAGCAGGGCTATCGCGCCGGCCAGCTCCGCGGGCACATCTACCCGGACGCCGCCGACGCCTTGCGTCACTGGCATGCCGAGGGTTTCCGCCTGTATGTGTACTCGTCCGGCTCGATCCAGGCGCAGAAGCTGATCTTCGGTTGCTCGGAGGCCGGCGACCTGAGCCCCCTGTTCAGCGGCTACTTCGACACCACCAGCGGTCCCAAGCGCGAGGCCGATTCTTACCGCCGCATCGCCGCCGCCATCGGCCTGCCCGCCGAGGAAATCCTCTTCCTCTCCGACGTGGTGCAGGAGCTGGATGCCGCACAATTGGCCGGTATGCAGACCATCGGCCTGGCCCGCGAGGGCGGCGTGCTGGAAGGTCACGATACGGTGGCCAGCTTCGCGGTGATCGACCCGGCGCGAGTCTGACGCGCTACCGGCCGATCCAGATCGGGCGCCGGCAGGGCTAAGCCCCAACCCCCCGCGCCGGGGCAGCAGCGCGTGGCTGAGGGTTCTCAGATAGCGGTGCGGCTGACTTTCTTCCATGTTGACGTCTGGCTGGGCGCAGGCTGGCTATTCTAGGGAAACCTTCCTTTGCGCAGAGAGAATCTCCTCATGGGCTCTACCCTTAGCGGTCTGATCAGTCTGGTCATCTTCGCCCTGGATATCTGGGCGATCATCAACGTGGTGAGAAGCGGCGCCGACATGTCGATGAAGATCATCTGGATCCTGGTGATCGTCATCCTGCCGGTGCTGGGGCTGATCATCTGGGCCATCGCCGGACCGCGCGGGAACGTGCGTATCTGAGCTTGCGGTATGGCCGTCGCCGGCAGACACTCTTTCGATGCATTACTGCCTGATCGAAACAGAACTCGGCTGGTTCGGGCTCGCCTGGAGCCCGAACGGCATCACCCGCGCCTACCTGCCGGGCGATTCCGTGCACAGCTTGCGCGAGCGCTTCGACAGATTCGGCTGCGAAACCGCCCACTGGCCGCCGTTCATCGATGAGGCGCGTCGACTGATTCTGGGGTACGCGCGGGGCGAGCCGGTGTGCTTTGACTGCCTGCCGCTGGATCTGTCGGGCGTCAGCGAGTTTTACCGCCGTGTCTACGACGACATTCTCGGGCTTGGTCGCGGCGAGACCACGACCTACGGCGATATCGCCCGGCGCCTGGGCGACGTCGGTCTGTCCCGCGCGGTGGGGCAGGCGATGGGCTCCAATCCGATCCCGCTGATCATTCCGTGCCATCGTGTGCTCGCCAGTGGCGGCAGGAGCGGTGGCTTCTCGGCGCCGGGCGGCAGTGCCTCGAAGATGCGCATGCTGGCGCTGGAAGGCTTCCAGAACCCGCAGGATGCGCAGACCGCCTTCGATTTCTAAGCCAGCCCCAGGGCACCCTCCAGGCGCAGCAACTGCTCCTTGCGCGGCAGGCCGCCGGCGTAACCGGTCAGGCTGCCGTCGCGGCCGAGCACCCGGTGGCAGGGCACGATGATGCTGATCGGGTTGGCGCCGTTGGCCGCACCAACCGCGCGGATGGCCTTGGGCCGCCCGATGCGTTGCGCCAGTTCGGCGTAGTAGGTGGTACGGCCATAGGGGATTTCCAGCAGCGCCTGCCAGACCTGGCGCTGGAATTCGGTGCCGCCGGTATTGAGGCGAACCTCGAAGCGCTTGCGCTGGCCGGCGAAGTACTGGTCGAGCTGGCGTGCCACGTCATCCAGCAACGGGTGGTCCCGATGCCAGTCCGGCTCGGGGTAGTGCCGTTGTTCCAGGTCCATGTAGAGCATCCTCAAGCCGCTCTCATCGCCGGCGAGCAGCAGGCGGCCGGTGGGGCTGTCGTGGTAGCGGTAGTGCATGGTCATCCTCCGGTGCGGCCGCCCTGGGAATAGGCGTGCCAGAGATAGACGGCGGCGTAGGCCCGCCAGGGACGCCAGGCTTCGGCGCGGCGCTGCAGGTCACGGGCGGCGATGCCTTCGCTCCCCCAGACCGGTGACTTGAGCAGCCCAAGGTCTGCGCTGGGGAAGGCGTCCGGGTCGCCGAACGCGCGCAGGGCGACGTACTCCGCCGTCCACGGGCCGATGCCGGGCAGGGCGCACAGGCGCCTGACCAGCTCCTGCGCGCCGTCATCGATATGCAGGGCCAGCGCGCCGCTGGCGCAGGCCGCCGCGAAGCGTTGCAGGGTTTCCACGCGCTTGCCGGGCATGCCGATGCCGGCGAGGTCCGCACCGGCCAGTGCCTCGGGCGTGGGGAACAGGCGGCCGGGTTGTTGTTCGCCGGCGCCGGGTAGCGCCTCGCCCAGGCGTTGCACCAGCCGACCAACGATGGTGACGGCAGCCTTCACCGTCACTTGCTGGCCGACGATGGCGCGCACCGCCTGCTCGAACGGATCGAAGGCGGTAGGCAGGCGCAGCCCCGGCGCTTGCCGGATGAGCGGGCCGAGCGTTGGGTCGTTACCCAGGTGTTCGGCGATCAGGCGCGGGTCGCTGTCCAGGTCGAACATCTTGCGCACCCGCTCCGCCAGGGCCGGAGCATGTTGCGGTGCGAGGTGGATTTCCAGTTCCAGTTCGGCGCGCTCTTCCAGCGGTTGCACGCTGAACCAGCCGGTGTCGCCGCCCATGCGCACGCTGCGGGCATAGCGCCGCGGCGACAGGTACTCGACGCCCGCAAGGCTGCGCAGCGCGAAGTGATCGTGGAACTGCTGCCAATCCCACGGGGCGCGGTAGGGCAGGCGGATAGCGAAGGGTGGGGCGGTCATGTCGTTCATGGGGCGAACATACCCGTTGCGCGGGGCGCTGTCCTCCCGGGGCTGACTTTCTAATTCGCCGGGCGACGACGGGGTTCGACCTGTCATCCTCGGGCACGTAGAATGCGCGCCTCTTTCGGGGCGGCGTGGCCGTCCCCTCCTATTGTCTTGTCCCGACGGGAGCCCGCCCATGCACGATTACCAGGAAACCCTCTACGACGGCTATGGCCAGCGATTCAGCGTCGACAGGATGCTCCACGAGGTGCGTACCGAACACCAGCACCTGGTGATCTTCGAGAATGCCCGCATGGGGCGGGTGATGGCGCTCGATGGTGTGATCCAGACCACCGAGGCCGACGAGTTCATCTACCACGAGATGCTCACCCACGTGCCGATCCTGGCCCACGGCGCCGCCAGGCGCGTGCTGATCATCGGCGGTGGCGACGGCGGCATGCTGCGCGAGGTGTCCAAGCACGCCAGCGTCGAGCACATCACGATGGTCGAGATCGATGGCACGGTGGTCGACATGTGCAGGGAGTTCCTGCCCAACCACTCCCAGGGCGCCTTTGACGATCCGCGCCTGAACCTGGTGATCGACGACGGCATGCGCTTCGTCGCCACCACCGCAGAGAAGTTCGATGTGATCATCTCTGACTCCACCGACCCGATCGGTCCGGGCGAGGTGCTTTTCTCGGAGAATTTCTACCAGGCTTGCCACCGTTGCCTGAACGAGGGCGGCGTGCTGGTCACCCAGAACGGTACGCCGTTCATGCAGTTGGACACCGTGCGCAATACCGCCGGACGGATGAACGGCCTGTTCGCCGACTGGCACTTCTATCAGGCTGCGGTACCTACCTATATCGGCGGCGCCATGACCTTCGCCTGGGGCTCCACCAACCCGGCGCTGCGCCATGTCGATGTCGCCACCCTGCAGCAGCGTTTCGCCGCCAGTGGCGTGCAGACCCGCTACTACAACGCGGCGATCCACCAGGGCGCCTTCGCCCTGCCGCAGTACGTGCTGCAGGC
This sequence comes from Pseudomonas triclosanedens, assembly GCF_026686735.1. Classification (NCBI taxonomy): domain Bacteria; kingdom Pseudomonadati; phylum Pseudomonadota; class Gammaproteobacteria; order Pseudomonadales; family Pseudomonadaceae; genus Pseudomonas; species Pseudomonas triclosanedens. The sequence goes on from NZ_CP113432.1 coordinate 2,452,595, forward strand.
CATCGGCAAGCCGGCCAACGACTGATGCCGATCTGGAGAAGGAGGCGTTGTCAGCCACGACGCTTTCTTCACAGTCGATGGTGCACGATATGCGCCCGCTGGCGGCTGGGAAGACCTGCCGGTGGGCCGTAGCATCCGGAAACGATTGTCCGTCCAACCTTAATGCCTGATTAAGGGGCGCCAAATAAAATGCGCCGCCGGAGCTTTTGCGGTGTAATGCCGCAGTCCTTTTCGTGCCCTCCCAGGTAGCGTTTCTCGCCTGGCCTGGCGGCGCACCTCGAACCCGAACGTTCACAACGGAACCAAGAAATGGGCCAATCAGAAGTCCTGAATAGTCGCCAGCTCGGTGCCAGCCTCTCGCGGCCCACCGTATCCAGTCACCTGGCGTTCACCTTGCTCAGCGTCGTTGCGCTGATGGTGATGTTCTCCCTGCTACGGCTTGCGCTATTCATCTATAACCGCGAGTTGATCGGCTCGACACCTGCGGCCACCTTCGTCGAGGCGTTCATCACCGGGATGCGTTTCGACATCCGCATGGTGGTCTACCTCATCGCCCCGCTGGTCTTCGCCGTCGTCAGCGTGCGCGCCATGAGCTGGCGCGGCGTGTGGCGCGCCTGGCTGACCGCCACCGCCAGCCTGACGATGTTCCTCGGCGTGCTGGAAATGGACTTCTACCGCGAGTTCCACCAGCGCCTGAACAGTCTGGTGTTCCAGTACATGTCCGAAGACCCGCGCACCGTCATGAGCATGATCTGGTACGGCTACCCGGTCGTTCGCTACCTGTTGGCCTGGGCCGTCGCCACCTGGATGCTGTACCTGCTGTTCAAGGGTATCGACCGCGCCACCCGCCCGAGCGCCAACGGCCCGACGGCCGCTGCCTGGTACGTCCGCGTCGCCGTGCTCCTGGTGGTGGTGGTCGCCTGTGTCCTCGCTGCCCGTGGCACTCTGCGCCAGGGCCCGCCGCTGCGCTGGGGCGATGCCTTCACCACCGATTCGATGTTCGCCAACCATCTCGGCCTGAACGGATCCCTCAGCCTGATCAAAGCCGCCGAGAGCCGCTTCTCCGAGGACCGCGACAACATCTGGAAGGCCACGCTGCCCGTCGAGCAGGCCCGCGACACCGTGCGCCAGATGCTGGTGATGCCTGACGACAAGCTGGTCGATGCCGATGAGGCCGCCGTGCGCCGCGACTACACCCCGCCGGCCAATGGCACCCTGCCGGTGAAGAACGTCGTGGTGATCCTGATGGAAAGCTTCGCCGGCCATTACGTCGGCGCGCTGGGTGCTCCGGGCAACATCACACCGTACTTCGACAAGCTGTCGAAGGAAGGTCTGCTGTTCACCCAGTACTTCTCCAACGGCACCCACACCCACCAGGGCATGTTCGCCACGATGGCGTGCTTCCCGAACCTGCCGGGCTTCGAATACCTGATGCAGACGCCGGAAGGCGGCCACAAGTTCTCCGGCCTGCCGCAACTGTTGTCCGCGCGCCAGTTCGAGGATGTCTACGTCTATAACGGCGACTTCGCCTGGGACAACCAGTCCGGCTTCTTCGCCAATCAGGGCATGACGACCTTCATCGGCCGCAACGACTTCGTGAACCCGGTGTTCTCCGACCCGACCTGGGGTGTATCCGACCAGGACATGTTCGCTCGTGGCAACGAGGAGCTGGACAAGCTGCACGCGACCGGCAAGCCGTTCTACGCACTGTTGCAGACCCTCTCCAACCACGTGCCGTACGCACTGCCCAAGGACCTGCCGGTGCAGCCGGTAACCGGTTACGGCAGCCTGGACGAGCACCTGACCGCGATGCGCTACTCCGACTGGTCGCTCGGCCAGTTCTTCGAGAAGGCCAAGAAGTCGCCGTACTACAAGGACACCATCTTCGTCGTCGTGGGTGACCACGGCTTCGGTACGCCGGAGCAACTGACCGAGATGGACCTGTTCCGCTTCAACGTACCGCTGCTGATCATCGCGCCCGGCATCCAGGACAAGTTCGGCGCGACCCGCGACACCGTCGGCACCCAGATCGACATCGTGCCGACCATCATGGGCCGCCTGGGTGGCGTTGCGCGCCATCAGTGCTGGGGCCGCGACCTGCTGAACCTGCCCGAAGGCGACAAGGGCTTCGGCATGATCAAGCCTTCAGGCAGTGGCCAGGACGTGGCGCTGGTATACGGCAATCGCATCCTGATCAAGCAGAAGGAAGGCGATGTTCGCGTCTACGACTACAAGCTGGGCAAGGACTTCGGCGTGACTCGCATCGAGAACACCCCCGAGCAGTCGGAGATGAAGGCCCGCCTGGAGTCGTTCATCCAGACCGCTACCAAGAGCCTGCTGGACAACACCACTGGCGTGGTGGACAGCAAGCCGCAAAACAAGTGACCGGCCGGCAATAAATGAAAAGGGGACCTTCGGGTCCCTTTTTCATTGCCTTCGAAGTGGCGCATGCATGTCGCCGCGCGGCTGTCGCGGCAGGGCGCTTATTCCGCTTATTCCGGTTATAAAGTAAGACCATAACGATATAGTGGCTTATATGAAAAATCGCTATCCTGCCGCGCACACCACGAGGTGATCAGTTTCGCCAGTCAGGACGCGTAGATGGATGTTGGCAATATCGGTTTCGTAGTCGCGGGTCTTGTCGTTGGCTTCATCGTTGGTATGACCGGGGTGGGTGGCGGATCGCTGATGACCCCCATCCTGCTCTGGTTCGGCATCAATCCCGCCGCCGCAGTAGGCACCGATCTGCTGTATGCCGCCATCACCAAGTCCGGCGGCGTCCTGGTTCACCGCAAGAACGACAACATCGACTGGCGCATCACCGGCTGGCTCGCCCTGGGCAGTGTGCCGGCGGCGGGGCTGACCCTGCTGTTCCTGCACAATCTGCACGCCGACACCGCCGCCATGAACAGCATCATCAAGAATGCCCTGGGCGTCGTGCTGCTGCTCACCGCTCTGGCCGTGCTGTTCAAGAAGCAGGTGCTGGCCTTCGCCCAGCGTCACGCTGGCGACAGCTTCCACTTCAGCGGTCCGAAGCTCAACGGCCTGACCGTCGCCACCGGCGCCATCCTCGGTGCGATGGTTGCACTCACTTCCATTGGCGCCGGTGCGCTGGGCACCGTTGCACTGTTCGTGCTCTATCCCTTCCTGGCCACTCGCCGCCTGGTCGGTACCGAGATCGCGCATGCCGTGCCGCTGACACTGGTTGCCGGTCTCGGTCATGCCAGCATGGGCAACATGGATTGGGGGCTGCTGGGCTACCTGCTGCTCGGCTCGCTGCCGGGTATCTACGTCGGCAGCCACTTGGCCGGGCGCATCCCAGACGGGGTGTTGCGCCCGTGCCTGGCGCTGATGCTCGCGATGATCGGCTACAAGCTGGTCTTCTGAATCACGTTCCGCCAGTCTTTCCCCGACAGTCTGGGCTAACCGCGGCGAAAACGCCCCGGCGCCACGCCCTTCCAGCGGCGGAAAGCGTGAATGAAGTTCGACACCTCGCCATAGCCGAGCCGCTCGGCAATCTCTTCCAGCCGGATCGCCCCGGTGGCCAGCAACTCCTCGGCCAGGGCCTGGCGCACCTCGTCCACCAGAGCCCGGTAACTGCTGCCTTCGGCCTCCAGCCGGCGGCGCAGCGTGCGTGAGGTCATGTGCATCGCCTGGGCGACCTGCTCCATGTCTGGAAGCTGCCCCGGGGTACTCAGCAGACGGTCGCGGATGCGCCCGGACAGCCCGGTGCGTACCTGGCGGCGGGCGAGCAGGGCACGGCACTGTTCCTCGCAGCGCAGCGCCACCTCTGGATTGGCACCGGGCAGCGGCAATTCGAGGATGCGGCTGTCGAAGACGATGCGGTTCTCGGGCTGGCCGAACTGCGGCCGCACGCCCAGTTCGTCGATGTACGGCTGCAGGTCGGCTGGCGCCTCGCGGCGGAAGCTGGCGTAGCGGATGGGCGGAGACTGGTTGGTCAGGTCGCGCTGAATGCGCAGCACGCCACCGCCGTCGCGGTCGATGAGAAACTCCCGCAGGTCTTCCGGGACCGCCTGGTCGTCCAGCACCAGGTGCGCCTCGCCTTCGTGTTCCTCCAGTGTCATGCGGTGGAACGCGTAGGTCAGGTCCAGGTAGCGCAGGCCCAGGCGCGCAGCTCCGAGAAAAGTGGCGCTGCTGAGCAGGGCGAAGCCCCAGATGCCATAGGTGTTGAGGTGATAGCGCAGGCCGGCCTTCAGGCCGATGCCGGGAATGTGGCCGAGATGGCGGGCGAGGTTGCGCACCAGATCCAGCTCCTGCTCCGCGCCGACTTCCGCGCCGGGGTCGGCGAGCACGCCGATATCCAGCCCGGTGCCTTCCAGGCATTGCTCAAGGCTCAGGCCGTGGTCGAGGGCGAACTGCGTCAGCAACTGAACGCTGACCGCACTGCGGCGGGACGACCAGGGAGTGGTGGCGGGCATGGCGTTCTCGTTGACCGAAATTCACAATTTTATGTCCGACTATGCCATAACCTGTCGCCGCATGTAGCTCTAGGATGTTCCCGTCCGCCACTGCGCGGAGAACCATCGGGAGACAACAATGACAAACACTTCCCGTCGATCGGCAGCCGTGCGCGTGCTGATTATCGGTGCCGGCTTTGCCGGCCTGGGGTTGGCTATCCGCCTGAAGCAGGCCGGTATCGACGACTTCCTGATCCTTGAGAAAGCCGACGATGTCGGTGGTTGCTGGCGCGAGAACCGCTATCCTGGCGCCGCCTGCGATGTGCCTTCGCACCTGTATTCCTTCTCCTTCGAACCCAAGGCCGACTGGTCGCGAAAATTCGCCCCGCAGGCGGAGATCCTCGACTACGCCCGCCACTGCGCTGACAAGTACCAGCTCCGCGAACGCATCCGCTTCGGCCGTGAGGTCAGTGACGCGGTTTTCGACGAGTCCGCCGGGCAGTGGCGGATAACCTGCGCCAACGGTGAGCAATGGCGCGCCCAGTCTCTGGTCTGCGCCCTGGGACAGTTGAGCCGGCCGGCGATCCCGCGTCTGGAAGGCATCGAGCGCTTCCGTGGCAAGGCTTTCCATTCCGCGCAGTGGGATGCCGGGGCGCCGCTGGATGGTCAGCGTGTCGCGGTGATCGGAACCGGTGCCAGCGCCATCCAGTTCGTCCCGCAGATCGCGCCTAAGGTTGCCGAGTTGCTGCTATTCCAGCGCAGCGCGCCCTATGTGATTCCCAAGCCTGACCGTCCCTACGCCGACTGGGAGCGCCGCCTCAAGGCCCGTCTGCCCTGGCTGCAACGCCTGGACCGCGGCCTGAAGTACATCCAGCACGAAGCGCGGGCGCTGGCCTTTACCGTTTTCCCGCCGCTGATGAAGGCGATGCGCCTGAACTTCCACCTGCACATGCGCAGGAGCATCGGCGATGCGCAATTGCGCGCACGTCTGCAGCCGGACTACCCGATGGGCTGCAAGCGTATCCTGATCAGCAACGACTACTACCCGGCACTGGCGCGCAGCAACGTGCGGCTGGTGGACAGCGGTATCCGCGAGGTCACCGAGGATGCCATCGTCACCCGCGACGGGCAGCGTCACCCGGTGGATACCATCATCTACGGTACCGGTTTCGCCGCCACCGAATTCCTCGCGCCGATGAGCGTCCGCGGCCTGGGCGGGCGCGAGCTGAACCAGGCCTGGCGGGACGGCGCCGAAGCCTACAAGGGCATCAGCGTCAGCGGCTTCCCGAACCTGTTCATCCTCTACGGGCCGAACACCAACCTGGGGCACAACTCGATCATCTACATGCTGGAGAGCCAGTTCCCCTACGTGCTGGCCTGCCTGCGGCTGATCCACGACGAACACCTCAAGTACCTGGACGTGAAGCCCCAGGTACAGCAGCGCTTCAACCAGCGCTTGCAGCACGACCTCAGCCATACCATCTGGGAGCGCGGCTGCGATAGCTGGTACAAGACTGCCGCTGGCCGCAACACCAACAACTGGCCGGGATTCACCTTCCGTTACCGCCAACAGACCCGTCAGCCGGAGTTTGCCGACTATGACTGCATCCGTTGAACCCGTGGTGCCGCTGTCCGCTGCCCAGAAAATCCTCACCGCCAGCCTGCGCGGGGTACTTAACCTGCTGTTCCGTGGTCTGATGGGGCCTCAGTTGCCGGTCAAGGCACAGCGCGCGCTGTTGCGTGCGCTGACGGCGGCGACGCTGGCGCCACGCGGCGTTCACCGTGAGGCCGCGACCCTTGGCGGACTGCCCTGCGAGGTCTGGCGGCCCACTGTCGGCGGGGCAGGGAAGGTCATCCTCTACCTGCATGGCGGTGCCTACCTGATCGGCTCGCCGGCCACGCACCGGGCGATCACCGCCAGTCTGGCGCGGCGGTGTGCGGCGGAAGTCTGGGTGGTGGACTACCGGCTGGCGCCAGAGCACCGCTTCCCGGCCCAGCGCGACGATGCCGTGGCGGCCTATCGGGCCTTGCTGGACAAAGGTATCGCCGCCGAAGCGATTACCATCGCCGGTGACTCCGCAGGCGGCCACCTGACCCTGCAACTGGCGTTACAGGCGAAGGCTCTCGGCCTGCCCGCGCCCGGTGCGCTGGTGACCTTCTCGCCGGTGACCGACCTCACTGCTGCGCACCTGCATGTGCCGGCGGCGGGCGACCCGATGATTACCCGCGCCTGGATCGACAGCGCGATGGAAATGTTCTGCCCCGAGGGGCTTGCGCGGGATGATGCGCAACTGTCGCCGCTCTACGCTGAACTCGAAGGCCTGCCGCCGCTGCTGATTCAGGTCGGCGAGGACGAACTGCTGCGCAATGACAGCCTGCGCTTTGCCGAGGCGGCGCGGCGCCAGGGTGTGACTGTGAAGCTGCAGCGCTATCCGGGCTGCTGGCACGTATTCCAGGCCCACGCCGGAGTGCTCGATGTGGCCGACCGCGCGCTGCAGGACGTTGCGCTGTTCATCGACCAGCAACAGCAGGGAGTCAGCCGATGAACAACATTCTCATCAGTGGCGCGGCATCGGGAATTGGCGCGGCCACCGCCAGGCTGTTCCACGGGCGCGGCTGGCGTGTCGGCCTGCTCGATCTCAATCCCGAGCCGCTGGCGACGCTGGCGGACGAACTGGGCGGTGTCTGGCGCAGGGCGGTGGATGTCACCGATGCGCAGGCCCTGGTGGATGCCGTGGGCGAGTTCGGCCAGGTCAGCGGCGGCACGCTGCGTCTGCTGTTCAACTGCGCAGGAATCCTGCGTTTCGGGCGTTTCGAGGACATCAGCCTGGCCGAGCACAATCGCATCATCGAGATCAACGTGCAGGGCGTGATGAACTGCTGCCATGCCGCGCTGCCCTTGCTCAAAGGCACGCCGGGAGCGCAGGTGCTGAACATGGGCTCGGCATCCGGGCTGTATGGCGTGCCGCAGATGGCCAGCTATTCCGCGTCCAAGTTCGCCGTGCGCGGCCTGACCGAGGCGCTGGAGCTGGAATGGCGCGAGCACGGCATCCGCGTCGCCGACCTGATGCCACCCTTCGTGCGCACGCCGATGGTCGCCAGCCAGACCGTCGAGCCGCCGGTACTGCGCCGCCTGGGCGTGACCCTGACGGCCGAAGACATCGCCGAAGCGGCGTGGCGACAGGCGCAGAGCCGTGCGGTTCATCGTCCGATCGGCGCGTTGTTCCGGGCGATGTACTGGTCCGGCCAGCTATTGCCGCCGGCGATAAATCGCTGGGTCATGGCCTGGCTCAGCCGCGCCTGAAGACGAGCGGTTAGACTGCATGGGCGGCGGAGGAGGCCGACCCATGCAGGAAAACCCGGAGCAACACCCATCCGCCTGGCAGCGCGTGCTGCAGGACATCACCACGCCCTTCGACCGGGTGAGCGAGATGACCTATGGCGTGATCATGACCCTGACCATCATTTCGGTGATTTCTGCCGCCAGCGGCGGGGCTGCGCGCCAGGACCTGATCGTTGCCGCGCTGGGCTGCAATCTCGCCTGGGGCCTGGTCGATGCGCTGATGCTGATGGTGCGCCTGCGGGTCGAGCGGGTACACCAGCATGGCCGCCTGCGCGCACTGCGCGGCGTGTCCAGCGACGCCGACTTCCGCGACGGACTCGACGAGTTCCTGCCGCCACGGCTGGTGGCGGCGCTGCAACCGGAGGAGGTGCTGCGCCTGCGCCGCCGGCTGTTGGCCTCGAACCTGGGGACCGGCGAGGCGCGCGGGGGCGGCGTCGAGGCCTGGCTCGCCGGGCTGCTGATTGTCCTGCTGGTCACCGGCATCACTCTGCCGATGATCCTGCCGTTGTGGCTGGTGTCGGACGATCTGCTGGCGCTGCGCCTGGCCCAGGGCATCGGTGTAGTCATGCTGTTCGGCCTTGGCTGGTTGCTGGCGCGCTGGGCTGGCGACTCGCCGTGGCCGGGTGCGCTGGGCTTCACCACCCTCGGTGTGGCCATGACCGGGCTGTGCATTGCCCTGGGCGGTTAGTGCTTCAGGGCTTGCGCCGTGGAGCCCATGCCCGGATGCTGGAGAGTCGCCCGGCGTGTCGAGGACGCCACAACCTGATGCAAGGATGCCGTCATGCCATTTGCCTTCGCCTGCCTGGCCCTGTCGATGCTGCTCGTCGGAGTCAACATCGCCATCGGCAAGCTGATCCTGGCCGAAGTCCCGGTCTACCTGTTCGCCGCGTTGCGCTTCCTGATCGCAAGTCTGGTGCTGTTGCCGGGAATGTTCATCGCGAAGGTGCGACGTGGCCTGGACCGCCGCGCCTGCGGCGGACTCTTCCTGCAGGCGTTCTTCGGCTGCTTCCTGTTCAGCCTGTGCATGCTGCATGGTGTACTGCTGACCTCTGCGACCAGTGCGGGGATCATCACCAGCGCCACGCCCAGCGTGATCGCGCTGCTCGCCTGGCTGTGGCTGCGCGAGCACATTGGCGCGCCACAGTTACTGGCTATCGCACTGGCAGTGGCCGGCATCGCCGCACTGAATCTGCTGGAGCATTCGCAGGCTGGCGGTGGCAGCGTCGCCGGCAACCTGCTGGTGCTCGGCGCGGTGCTGGCCGAGGCTCTGTTCGCGGTGTTCTCGCGCCGGCTAGCGCTGAGCGTGCGGCCCTGGGCTATGGCGTTCGGCGTCAACCTGGCGGGTCTTCTGCTGTTTCTGCCGTTGGCGCTGCCCGAGGCGCTGGCCTTCGGCTGGAGCGCCCCCGGTGTCGGGACCTGGGCCTGGCTGTTGTTCTACGCGCTGAGCGCCAGTGTGCTGTCCTTCCTGCTCTGGTACCGGGGAATTTCCCGGGTGCCGGCCAGTATTGCCGGGCTGTTCACCGGCTTGATGCCGGTCAGCTCGGCGCTGGCCGGCGTGTTTCTGCTGGGGGAGCGTTTCAGTGTCGGTCATGCGCTTGGCATGGCGCTGGTGCTGGCCGCGTTGCTGTTGGGCACGCGACGTGGCGGGATGCCGCCCGTCGCCGCTAGTGAGGCTGGTACGGCGAAGTAGCGGCAACCCGACAGAGGAGGCGCTACGCTGAAGAGGGTGGCCGGTTGATTTCGTCGTGGGAACTTGCCTCACCGGCATGTTCGACGCAGTTGGCTACCAGTTGGGGGACGTTGATTCAATTGGCGTTTCCTGCGGCACATCGAAGTGCCCGGAACGCATCCGCGCCTTTGGCAGGGTGCGTTCGTTGGCGGGGAATAACTCTGAACGTCTCGACAGGAGGTGCGTACCATGGAAAAGCCCCTCTCGGAGGATATCAGCGTCAACGTGTTGCGCCGGATGAAAGAAGGTGGTTTCGATTTCGCTCGTATTCATCCCATCGATTTTTTCGCCATCTTTCCCGATGAACAGAACGCGCGTAAGGCCGCCCGGCAGTTTCGTGGCGAGTCGCTGAGAGCGCAGGTCGAGGCCCGCGACGATGGCGGCTGGAACCTGCAGATCAGCAAGGTGATGTTCGCTACCCATGCCGCCATCGGCGATTTCGAACACGACCTTGAGGAAGTCGTGGTCCCCCTGGGCGGCATACTCGATGGCTGGGGCGTGACCCAGGAGGTCACCACGTTGCGGCCATAGTCCGTGTCGGCAATATGTCGTCGAGCCGTCATCCGACGGCCAATCCGCAAACCGGAGTCGCGTCGTCGCCAGCAGTGACGGCGCGTATTTCCGTGCGGGTACGACGGGTTTCCCGGCGCCCACCGATGCGGCAGACTGCCGCGCGGAGGTGACCATGACCGATATCCTGATTCTTACTCACGTCGACTTCTGCCCGCCGGGCCACCTGGCCGCGGTGCTCGACCGCGCCGGCCTGTCGTTCGAGGAACGCCGCGCCGACCTTGGCGCCCTGCAGGGCTACGACCTGGAGCGGCCGAAGGCGGTTGCCATCATGGGCGGGCCGATGAGCGTCAACGACGATACGCCGTGGCTGCGCGAGGAGATCGCGGCGATCCGCCGCTTCATCGAGCGCGACGTGCCTATGATCGGCCACTGCCTGGGCGGCCAGTTGCTGGCCAAGGCGCTGGGCGCGGACATCCAGCGCATGCCGTATTCGGAGATCGGCTGGCAGCCGATGCGCCGCCTGGAAACGCAGAGCCCGTGGCTTGCGCACCTGCCTGAAGAGTTCCCGATCTACCAGTGGCACGGCGATACCTTCGACCTGCCCGAAGGCGCCACGCACCTGCTCTCCAGCCCCTGGTGCGCGAACCAGGCGTTCAGCTACGGCGAACGCATCCTTGGCTTGCAGGGGCACCCGGAAATGACCGAGGAGCTGGTCAGCGGCTGGGTGAATGGCTTCCCCGAGTATCTCGACGCCAGCCAGCCCAGCCAGGAGCGTTCGGACGTGATGCTCGCCGACCTGGCGCAGCGCGTGGCGGCGATGAACCGCGTGGCGGAGGGTTTCTACCGTCACTGGCTGACGCTCGCCGGGTTGGTCTGACCGGGCGAGCAGTGCGCATCGCGCCCATGATCGGGCGACGTGCACCGGTGTTGATGGGTATCGCAGGCTCCACCCATCCTACGGCGGAGCTTCAACTCCGGCAGACGGTGCATTTGTAGCTGCTACCGGCGCAAAGCCGAGTCACAGGGCGTACAACCCTTCCCGGTTGTACGCCGCTTCCGCCGGGCTCAATGCTTGAACATGATATGCCGCGCGACGGTGTAGTCCTCCAGGCCGTACATCGACAGGTCCTTGCCGTAGCCGGACTGCTTGAAGCCGCCGTGGGGCATTTCGCTGCACAGCATGAAGTGGGTGTTCACCCAGGTGCAGCCATACTGCAGTCGCGCCGCGACCCGTGAGGCGCGGCCGACATCGCGGGTCCACACCGACGAGGCGAGCCCGTAGTCGGAGTCGTTGGCCCAGCGCACCGCTTCGTCCGCGTCGCTGAAGGGGGTCACCGACACCACCGGGCCGAACACCTCGCGGCGGACGATCTCATCGTCCTGCTGGGCGTTGGCCACTACCGTTGGCGCGTAGAAGAAGCCCTTGCCGCTGACCGGGCTGCCGCCTGTGGCGATGCTGATGTGCGGGCTGGCCTTGGCCCGCTCGACGAAGCCGGAGACTCGGTCGCGCTGCGCCGCGGTGATCAGCGGGCCGAGCTCGGTGGCCGGGTCGTTCTGCAAACCCGTCTTGAGGCTCGATACCGCGCTGGCCAGGTCGGCCACGAAGTTGTCGTAGATCTTCTTGCCCGCATAGATGCGGCAGGCGGCGGTGCAGTCCTGGCCTGCATTGTAGAAGCCGAAGGTGCGGATACCGGCCACCACGTCCGCAAGGTCGGCATCGTCGAAAACGATCACCGGCGCCTTGCCGCCCAGCTCCATGTGCAGGCGCTTCACGCTATCGGCGGCGCTCCGGATGATCGCCTTGCCGGTTCCCACCGAACCGGTCAGCGAGACCATTCGCACCAGGTCGTGGCCGACCAGCGGTGCGCCCACGCTCGGGCCACGGCCGAACACCAGGTTGACTACGCCGGCGGGGAACAGTTCGGCGATGAATCCGGCCACCCGCAGCGCGGTCAGCGGGGTCTGCTCCGAGGGCTTGAGCACCACGCAGTTGCCGGCGGCCAGCGCCGGGCCGAGTTTCCACGCCGCCATCATCAGCGGGTAGTTCCAGGGCGCGATGGAGGCAACCACGCCGACCGGGTCGCGGCGGATCATCGAGGTGAAACCGGGCAGGTATTCACCGGCGGCGGAGCCGGGTAGCACACGGCAGGCGCCGGCGAAGAAGCGGAACACGTCGGCAATGGCCGGGATTTCATCGTTCAGCGCGGCGGCATAAGGCTTGCCGCAGTTGTCCGATTCCAGCCGGGCCAGTTCTTCGGCGTGTTCCTCGATGCGGTCGGCCAGGCGCAGCAGGAGCATGGCGCGATCCTTCGGCGCGGTCTGCGACCAGCCATCGAAAGCGGCGTCGGCCGCGCGCACGGCGGTGTCCACCTGGGCTTCGCTGGCTTCGGCGATCTGGCCGATGACTTCGCCGGTGGCGGGGTTGAGGATGTCCAGTTTCTCGCCTTCGCCGTCGACGAACTGGCCGTTGATCAGGAGTTGGGTTTGCATCGCATGTCCTCCGTGCAGGTGCGGTTGGTGGGCGCGCGGGTTACTTGCCGCTCCCGGCCACGTCGCTGGTGCCCCGCGTCAGGTAGTAGGCGCCGAGGATCGGCAGCATGGTGGCGAGCATCACCAGCATGGCGACCACGTTGGTCACCGGGACATCGCGCGGGCGGCTCAACTGGTTGAGCAGCCACAGCGGCAGGGTGCGTTCGTGGCCGGCGGTGAAGGTGGTGACGATGATTTCGTCGAACGACAGTGCGAATGCCAGCATGCCGCCGGCCAGCAGTGCCGTGGCGATGTTCGGCAGGATGATGTAGCGGAAGGTCTGCCAGCCGTCGGCGCCCAGGTCCATCGAGGCTTCGATCAGGCTGAACGAGGTGCGGCGCAAGCGCGCGATGACGTTGTTGTAGACGATCACTACGCAGAAGGTCGCGTGGCCGACCACGATGGTCAGGAAGCCGGGATCGATACCCAGCGTCTTGAACGCCGAGAGCAGCGCGATGCCGGTGATGATGCCGGGCAGGGCGATGGGCAGGATCAGCATCAGCGAGATGCTTTCCTTGCCGAAGAAGTCGCGGCGGTACAGCGCGCCGGCGGCGAGGGTGCCGAGGAACATGGCGATCAGCGTGGCGATGCAGGCGATTTTCACCGACAGCCAGATGGCCTCGAGCACGTCGCTGCGCTGGGCGGCGATGCTGAACCATTTCAGGGTGAAGCCTTGCAGCGGGAAGCTGTAGGCCGACTCTTCGGTGTTGAAGGCGTAGAGCAGGATCACCAGGATAGGGAAGTGCAGGAACACCAGCCCGCCCCACGCGGCCAGGCGCAGGAACCAGGACGGGCGGTTGTCGTCAGAGCGCATCGAAGGCCCCCAGCCGCTTGGCGATGGACAGGTACACGGCGATCAGCACGATGGGCACCAGGGTGAACGCCGCCGCCAGCGGCATATTGCCCACCGCGCCCTGCTGGACGTAGACCATCGTGCCGATGAACAACCCGCTGGGGCCGATCAGTTGCGGGATGATGAAGTCGCCCAGGGTCAGGCTGAAGGTGAAGATAGAGCCGGCCACCACGCCGGGGAAGGCCAGCGGCAGGATCACCTGGAAGAAGGTCTGCCGCGGGTGCGCGCCGAGGTCGGCGGAGGCTTGCAGCAGCGAGGGTGGCAGGCGTTCCAGGGCAGCCTGGATCGGCAGGATCATGAATGGCAGCCAGACGTAGGTGAACACCCAGAAACGCCCCAGGTGTGAGGTCGACAGGGTGTTGCCGCCCACGCCCGGCACCTCCAGCAGCAGGTCCAGCAGGCCGAGCAGGTGCAGGCGTTCGATCACCCAGTAGAGGATGCCGCCCTTGGCCAGGATCACCGTCCAGGCATACGCCTTGACGATGTAGCTGGCCCACATCGGCAGCATCACCGCGATGTAGAAGAAGGCTTTCTCCTTCGGCCCCGCGTAGCGCGCCATGTAGTAGGCGATGGGGAAGGCGAGGATGGCGCTGGCCACCGATACGGCGATGGCCATGCCGAAGGTGCGCAGGACGATATCGTAGTTGGCCGGGTTGAACAGCGCCCTGTAGTTGGCCAGGGTCAGCTCCGGCGTCACCGTCATGGTGAAGTCGTCGAAGGTGTAGAAGCTCTGCCAGAGCAGGGCGAACAGCGAGCCGATGTAGATCACCCCGAACCACAGCAACGGCGGGATCAGCAGCATCAACAGGTACAGCGTGCTGCGCCGGTAGAGGAAGCTTGAGATCGCCCTCACGCTGCCGGCTCCTCCAGAAGCGGCACCAGCGCGCTGCGTGCCCAGCAAGCCGTAACCGCATCGCCCGGCCTGGGGCGCTGCTCCTCCCGCTCGCCGTTGGGCAGTGCCGCAACCAGCCTTACGCCGTTCTCCAGTTCGATCTCGTAGCGGCTGCTGGCGCCCATGTACTGCACGTCGAACAGCGTGCCGCTGACTTCCAGCTCTCCCTCTCCGGCATGGCCGAAGCGCACGTGCTCGGGGCGCAGCGAGTGCGGGCGGGCCTCGCCGAGCAGGCGCTGGGCGAGGTCGCCACGCAGCACGTTGGCGGTGCCGACGAACTCGGCGACGAAGCGCGTGGCGGGCTTCATGTAGAGGTTGCGCGGGGTATCGACCTGCTCGATGCGCCCCTTGTTGAACACCGCCACGCGGTCGGACATGGATAGCGCTTCGCCCTGGTCATGGGTGACGAAGATGAAGGTGATGCCCAACTGCCGCTGCAGTTTCTTCAGTTCCACCTGCATCTGCTCGCGCAGTTTCAGGTCCAGCGCGCCGAGGGGTTCGTCCAGCAGCAGAACGCGAGGGCGATTCACCAAGGCGCGGGCCAGTGCCACGCGCTGGCGCTGGCCGCCGGAGAGCTGCGCCGGCTTGCGCTTGCCGTAGCCGGTGAGGGCGACCATGCCGAGGGCTTCTTCGGCGCGGTGATAGCGTTCGCTCCTGGCGACGCCTTTCACCTTCAGCCCGTAGGCCACGTTGTCCAGCACGTTCATGTGGGGGAACAGCGCGTAGTCCTGAAACACGGTGTTCACGTCGCGCTCGTAGGGCGGCAGCCCGCCGGCTTCGTGGCCGTGGATGCGGATAGAACCCGAGGTTGGCTGTTCGAAACCGGCGATCAGGCGCAGGCAGGTGGTCTTGCCCGAGCCGGATGGGCCGAGCATGGAGAAGAACTCGCCGTCACGGATCTCGATGGACACTCGGTCGACGGCGCGCACGTCGCCGTAGTGGCGGCTCACCTCGGTGAACTGGACGGCTGTGGTCATGCTGCTGGCTACCTGCGTGGCGGGGCCGCATCAGAAAAGGTAGCGCATGGGGGCGGTGGCGCCTGGTGCGCGTCCACGGCGCGCCGTTGAATCCATCGGCGTCGTGCGCAGGAGCACGGTGCTGGCTCCTGCGCAGGCGGCTGGCACGGATGTCGCGTCAGCGTCCGCCCATGATCGCGATGTAGTCCTGCGTCCATCGGCTGTAGGGCACGCACTGTCCCTGGTCGCACTTGGCCTGCGGGGTTTTCCAGAAGGCGATGCGGTCGAACTGGTCATAGCCGTTGGTGGCGCAGCCCTGGGGGCCGAGCAACTGGCTGCCGCTGCAGCCGGCGGGCGAGGCGGGGACCGAGCCGAACCAGGCGGCGACGTCGCCCTGGACCTTGGGTTCCAGCGACCAGTTCAGCCACTTGTAGGCGCAGGTCGGGTGCTTGGCGTCGACGTGCATCATGGTGGTGTCGGCCCAGCCGGTAACGCCTTCCACCGGGATGGTCGATTCGATCGGCTGCTTCTCGCCGAGCAGCGCGTTGACCTGGTAGGGCCACGAGCCGGAGGCGGCCACGCCTTCGTTCTTGAAGTCGCTCATCTGCACCGTCGCATCATGCCAGTAGCGGTGGATCAGCCTCTGCTGCTCGCGCAGCAGCTTCAGCGTGGCGGCGTACTGTTCCTCGTTGAGCTCGTAGGGGTCCTGGATGCCCAGCGCGGGCTGGGTGGTCTTCAGGTACAGCGCGGCGTCGGCGATGTAGATCGGCCCGTCGTAGGCCTGTACGCGGCCCTTGTTGCTCTTGCCGTCGGGAAGTTTCTGCTCGGTGAACACCACGCTCCAACTGAGCGGAGCCTTGGGGAATACCTTGGTGTTGTACATCAGCACGTTCGGCCCCCACTGGTACGGCGTGCCGTAGTGCGCGCCGTCCACCGTGTGCCACGGCGCGTCCTGCAAGCGCTTGTCGACGTTCTTCCAGTTGGGGATCAGCGAGACGTTGATCGGCTGCACGCGCTTGCCGTAGACCAGCCGCAGCGAGGCGTCGCCGGAGGCGGTGACCAGATCGTAGCCGCCCTTGGCCATGAGGCTGACCATTTCGTCCGAGGTGGCGGCGGTCTTCACGTTGACCTTGCACCCGGTGTCCTTCTCGAACTGGGTCACCCAGTCGTAATTCTTGTCGCTTTCGCCGCGTTCGATGTAGCCGGGCCAGGCGATGATATCGAGGGCGCCTTCGGGTTGGCCCAGTTGCTTGAGCGCCTCGGCGGCCTGGAGAGAGGCGCTGCATAGCAGGCTGACGCTGGCGAAGGCCAGCGCCGCGAATTTCATTGATGACATGGGACGACTCCTGTTGTTCTAGGTTCTTGGAGCCTCTGCGGCCGAACCGCGCCGAAAGTTGGCACCCAGTTGACAGCAGCGCGCCCAACTCCGAAGGGCACGCTCTTGCAGCGTAGTTCTGGCCCCAGTGGCTGACAAGAACGCCTCCCGGCGCCTTACGGCCCCAAACGGGGCGTGCTGCGGGAGCGAGCCTTGCGTTGCGCACCAATCGGGTGCGCGGTCTTTCGTGGCGTATCGCAAGCCATTGAAAAATGAGGGAACAGGCCCCTGGCACGGGGCTTGCCACGACTTCTTTGCCGAGCACGAGCGGCCGCAAGGAGTTCAGGATGGCACGGGTTTTCTATGATGAGATGCACGACGCCACCGGCGTCTGCCGACCCCATTACAGCGGCTTTGCCCGCTGGCTGGCGGACATGCCCGCGGAGCAGTTGCAACAGCGCCGCCGAGAGGCCGACCTGCTGTTCTACCGCGCAGGCATCACCTTTACCCTGTACGGCGATGATCAGGGCACCGAGCGCCTGATTCCCTTCGACACCATCCCGCGCAGCATTCCCGCCAGCGAGTGGAAGATCATCGAGGCCGGGTGCATCCAGCGGGTGCAGGCGCTCAACCTGTTCCTCGCCGATCTCTACCACGACCAGCTCATCCTCAAGGAAGGCCTGATCCCGCCCGAGCAGGTGCTGGCCAACGACCAGTACCAACTGGCGATGCAGGGGCTGGACGTGCCCGGCAATGTCTACGCGCATATCGCCGGCGTCGACCTGGTGCGAGATGGCAACGGCGCGTACTACGTGCTGGAGGACAACCTGCGAACCCCCAGCGGCGTCTCCTACATGCTGGAGAACCGCAAGATGATGATGCGCCTGTTCCCCGAGCTGTTCGGCGGCCAGCGCGTGGCGCCCATCGATCACTATCCGAACCTGCTGCTCGACACTCTGCGCCAGGCCAGCGAGGTGGAGCAGCCCAACGTCGTGGTGCTCACGCCGGGGCGCTTCAACAGCGCGTACTTCGAGCACGCCTTCCTGGCCCGCGAGATGGGCGTGGAGCTGGTGGAGGGCGCCGACCTGTTCGTCCGCGACGAGCGCGTCTACATGCGCACCACCGCCGGGCCGCAGCAGGTCGATGTGATCTATCGGCGGATCGACGACGACTTCCTCGACCCGCTGGCCTTCAACCCCGACTCCATGCTCGGTGTGCCCGGCCTGCTGGCGGCATACCGCGCCGGCAGCGTGGTGCTGGCCAATGCCATCGGCACCGGCGTGGCCGATGACAAGTCGGTGTATCCCTATGTGCCGGAAATGATCCGCTTCTACCTGGACGAGGAGCCCATCCTGCACAACGTGCCGACCTGGCAGTGCCGCCGGCCGCAGGACCTGTCCCATGTACTGGCGCACCTGCCGGAACTGGTGGTCAAGGAAGCCCAGGGCTCCGGCGGTTACGGCATGCTGGTGGGGCCGGCGGCGACCACCGCGGAGATCGAGGCCTTTCGCGCCCGCCTGATCGCGCGGCCGGAAGCCTACATCGCGCAGCCGACCCTGAGCCTGTCCACCTGCCCGATCTTCGTCGACAGCGGCATCGCCCCGCGTCATATCGACCTGCGCCCCTTTGTGCTGTCCGCGCCGGAGAACACCCGCCTCGTGCCGGGCGGGCTGACACGTGTGGCGCTGCGCGAAGGTTCGCTGGTCGTGAACTCGTCCCAGGGCGGCGGCACCAAGGACACCTGGGTAGTGGAGTAAGCGATGCGCCCTCACCGTCACCCGCTGCGCCCCGAAAGACGCAAGGCAAGGAGGAGAAGGAGGTTGCGATGAATGCCGATGAAACAGGGGTTTTGCCAGCTCGCGCGGGTACAGCCCTGCGGGTTGGCGCTGTGAGCCTGCCATGTGTCGTCGCGGAACCGGATGAGGGCGCGGCCATCACCGGTGTCCCGCGTCTGGTCTGGCAGGTCCCCATTACCAACGTGGTTCGCCATCAACTGTAAGGATGCACCGCACCATGCTCAGCAGAACCGCTTCCGACCTCTACTGGATGTCCCGTTACCTGGAGCGTGCCGAGAATCTCGCGCGGATGCTCGACGTCAGCTATTCGCTATCGCTGATGCCACAGGATGGCCGCGGCGATGGCCTCGAAGAACTGGCCATGCCGCTGCTCATCACCGGTACGCTGGATGCCTACCTGGCACGCCACGGCGAACTGCACGCCGAACGCCTGCTCAACTTCTTCGCCCTCGACGCGCAGAACCCGGCGAGTATCTATTGCTGCCTTGGCACCGCCCGTGCCTGCGCGCATGCGGTACGCGGCCGGATCACCACCGACATGTGGGAAAACATCAACGCCACCTGGCTGGAAATGCGCGACATCGCCAGCCAGGGCCTGCTGCGCTACGGCATCAGCCACTTCTGCGAATGGGTGAAGGACCGCTCGCACCTGTTCCGTGGCGCCACCTTCGGCACCAGCATGCGTAACGACGCGTTCCACTTCATCCGCCTGGGTACCTACATCGAGCGGGCCGACAATACCCTGCGCCTGCTCGACGCGCGCAACCGGGTGCTGGGCGAGCGCAGCGAAGGGCCCGCAGACGGCTCCGCGCGCGGCTACTACCAATGGAGCGCGCTGCTGCGGGCGCTGTCTGCGTTCGAGGGCTACACCGAGCTTTACCGCGACGCCCTCAACGCGCGGAACATCGCCGAGCTGCTGTTGCTCCGCGAGGACGTGCCGCGCTCGTTGCTGGCCTGCGCCGAGGAACTGCGCCAGATCCTCGCCAGCTTGCCCGGCGCCAATGGCCGCCCGGCACAGCGCCTGGCTTCCGAACTGGAGGCACGGGTGCGCTACACCGGCATCGACGAAGTGCTCGATGCCGGCCTGCATGACTGGATCACCGACCACATCGCGCGGGTCCGCCAGCTCGCCAACGCCATTCACAGCTCGTACCTGGAGGCTGCATGAAACTCTCCATTCGCCATGACACCACTTACCGTTACGAAGACCAGGTGCGCGCCAGCATCCAGTACCTGCGCCTCACCCCGCAGGAAAGCGAACGTCAGCACGTGCTCGACTGGCAACTGCGGCTGCCGCGTCCGGCACATCCGCAGCGCGACGCCTACGGCAATATCCTCCACGTGCTGACCCTGGACGAACCCCACGAAGCCATTGCCATCGCTGCCCACGGCCATGTGGAAATCGATGTGGAGAGCGAGCGCGAGCATGATCATCTCTCGCCGCTGCCGTTCCTGCGCAGCACCCGCTTGACCCAGGCCGATGGTGCGTTACAGGAGTTCGCCCGCGCGCAGTGCGCCGAGCGGCGCGACCGCAAGGCCATGATCCGCCTGATGCAGGCGCTGAACGAGCGCATTGCCTACGTGCCCGGCTCGACCCAGGTGGACAGCACCGCCGCCGAAGCCTTTGCCGCGGGGCAGGGCGTCTGTCAGGACCATGCCCATGCTTTCCTGGCCTGCCTGCGTTATCTGGGGGTGCCGGCGCGCTATGTCTCCGGTTACCTCTACACCGATATCGAGGAGCACCTGGCCAGCCACGCCTGGGCCGAGGCCTGGCTGGATGACGCCTGGTACAGCTTCGACGTGACCAACGTGCTGGAGCGTCCCGAACGGCACCTGAAGCTGGCGGTGGGCCTGGACTACCTGGATGCCTGCCCGGTACGCGGCATGCGCCGTGGCGGCGGCGGGGAACAGATGCACGCCCGTGTCACCGTGGCGCCGGGGCATCTGCAACAGGCGCAGCAGGCCCAGCAGTGAGCGATGCGCAAGGCGCGCATGGTGCAAGCGCTGGCGCCGGCATAAGATCGGTGCCAGCTTCCGCCGCTTCGAGAACCCTATGACCTACTGCGTCGCCATGAACCTGGCCCAGGGCCTGGTCTTCGTCTCCGACTCGCGCACCAATGCCGGGGTCGACAACATCGCCACCTTTCGCAAGCTGCATATCTTCGGCACGCCGGGCGAACGCCTGGTAGTGGTACAGAGCGCCGGCAACCTGGCCACCTCGCAGTCGGTGATCAGTCTGCTGCGGCACCGCATGGGCAGCGAGGAAGCCAATCTCGGTGCGGTGGAGAATCTCTTCGAAGCCGCTCGCCTGGTGGGCGGGACGTTGCAGGAGGTGGTGGAGCACGACGTCGGCAATGGCCAGGGGCAGGGCGTGGACCTGGGCTGCTCGTTCCTGGTAGGCGGGCAGATCGGCCAGGAGATCCCACGGCTGTTCAACATCTACCCGCAGGGCAATTTCATCGAATCCACCCGCGATACGCCGTATTTCCAGATCGGCGAGAGCAAGTACGGCAAGCCGATCATCGACCGCGCCATGAGCTATGCGACTCCGCTGGAGCAGGCGTTGCGCTGCGCGCTGATCAGCTTCGACTCGACCATCCGCAGCAATCTCTCGGTGGGCATGCCGCTGGACCTGCTGGTGTACCGCGCCGGCAGCCTGGAGGTGCCGGCAGGCTTCCGCGTGCAGGAAGGCGATGCGTACTTCGAGGGCATACGCAACCAGTGGGGCACGGGTTTGCGCCAGCTATTGAGCGAACTGCCGGCACCGCCGGGGGACTACTGGTACTGAACGCCGGCCCTTGGAGGCGGTGCTTTCCGCCGGACTCTTGCCGTCGGCCGGCCACAGGATGGGGCGCAGCACGGCAGAGGGGAGCGTTCCGCTCTACGCCAGCCTGCGAAAGCGACAGGCTTTCACCCGCCAGCCTTCACCTTGCGACCCGCCATGTGCTTCAGGTAGGCGACGATCTGGTCCAGCTCCCCGTCGCTGATCACATCCGCAGCGAACCCCTTCATCCGCGCTTCCGGCCAGTGCCGCAGGCTCTGCGGGTCGCGGATGTATTGCTTGAGGTAGCCGGCGGTGAAGTATTCGGTCGGGTTGTGCGGGATGTTCAGGTCCGGGCCGAACTGCGAATCGCCGGCTCCGTTCAGGCGGTGGCAGGCCAGGCAGTTCTTCTGGAACTGGGCGAAGCCGTCCTGCACCTGGCGCGGTGCGTTGCCTGCGGGCAGCAGCGCCGGGAAGCGCTCGGCCAACGGCTTGAGGTAGCGGATGCTGGCGACCTGGAACGGCCACTGTTCGGGGCCGATGCCGGCGGCCTTTGGATCGCTCCAGACCAGGTAGAACGGGCCCGCCGACGGTTTACCGTCGCCCAGCTTCGGCCAGGGCTTGCCGGATTCCTCGATGGCCAGCCAGGCGCGCGAGCCTTCGGTTGCCAGCAGCGGCGCAGCCGGCAGCTCGGCGGCGAAGCCATCCAGCGCCACCGCTTGCAGGTGATCGGCCGGCTTCACGCCGTCGAGCAATGCCGCCAACGGCAGCGCGCGGTAGCGCATGGTGCGGTTGTAGGAGACATCGGCAGGGATTTCGATGTCGCGCACCTGCGGGTTGGCCAGCAGTTCTTCACTGGTCAGACTGCGTGTGCCGGCCGGCAGTTCGAGAGTGAGCGTGGCGGCGAAAGCCGCGGGGCAGAGCAGGAGCAACATCAGCAGCGACGCGCGCATGGTCGGTTCCAGTCAGCGGGATGGCGGCGGAACCATAGCAGAACGCGGGACGCTCGGTGATGGCTCCCGCGCTGCGTTGACCGTGGCTCGCGGATGGCGGCACGCGGTGCGCAGCGGCGGGATTCCGGGTATTGGCCCTAGCCTACCAGACGACTGAGATTGGGGATGATCAGCACCACCGTGGTGGCGAAGACGATCAGGCTTGCCTGACGCCATTTTCTCGATTGTTGGTCCATCATGGCCTTCCGCCTTTTTTGTTGTTGGCACGGCTCTGGTCCGCACTCACGGCCTGTCGGCTGTGGAGCCCGTGCGTTGGCTTCCGACCGCCCCGGCAAAACCCGGCGGCGGCACTCTTCGCAGTATCTGCCAATTGGAGTCTAAGCCTAGTGCGGCGCGGGCTTAGACTATCTGGAAACAAATCCCGCAGCTCCAGGCATATTCCATCTATATGACCGCGGCGTGACAGCTCTGGCGTGCGAATCGACCGTTTGTCCGGCTGCTCGGGCAGGTGCGTTCCAGAGCTTTCGCGCAGCCTGCCGCCGGTCGGTGGTTGAGCGTGGCGGTCAATTGCGCTGAGCGCTGCGGTCATTGCCCGTGGCGGCGACGTCGCTAAGGTAGACCGACACGCCACGCCTGCGTGACGACAATTCCAAGAGAGAACGCCATGACCGAAGCATTCATTTACGACGCGGTGCGTACGCCCCGCGGCAAGGGCAAGAAGGACGGCGCGCTGTACAGCGTGAAGCCTGTGAACCTGATGGCCGGCGTGCTGCGTGCGCTGCAGCAGCGCAACCAGCTCGATACCGCGCAGGTCGACGATATCGTTCTGGGCTGCGTGACCCCGGTGGGTGACCAGGGCTCGGACATCGCCAAGACTGCCGCACTGGTGGCGGATTGGGACGAGCAGGTGGCGGGCGTGCAGATCAACCGCTTCTGCGCTTCGGGCCTGGAAGCGGTCAACCTGGGCGCGATGAAGGTGCGTTCGGGCTTCGAGGACCTGGTGGTGGTCGGCGGCGTGGAGTCCATGTCCCGCGTGCCGATGGGGTCCGATGGTGGCGCCTGGGCGCTGGACCCGGAAACCAACCTGCATACCAGCTTCGTCCCGCAGGGTATTGGCGCCGACCTGATCGCCACCCTGGAGGGTTTCAGCCGCGCCGATGTCGACGCTTTCGCCCTGCGCTCCCAGCAGAAGGCGGCCAAGGCCCGCGCCGAAGGGCTGTTCGCCAGGTCGTTGGTGCCGGTGACCGACCAGAACGGCATCGTCCTGCTCGACCATGACGAGTTCATTCGCGCCGAGTCGACCCTCGAGGGTCTTGGCGCGCTCAAGCCCAGCTTCGAAATGATGGGACAGATGGGCTTCGACGCCACCGCCCTGCGCAAGTACAGCCATGTCGAGCGCATCGAACACGTGCACACGCCGGGCAACAGCTCCGGCATCGTCGACGGCGCTACCGCGATGCTTATCGGCTCCGAGGCCAAGGGCCGCGAGCTGGGCCTGAAGCCCCGCGCGCGGATCGTCGCCACGGCGGTGACCAGCACCGACCCGACCATCATGCTTACCGGCCCTGCGCCGGCTACCCGCAAGGCGCTGGCCAAGGCCGGGCTGAAGGCCGAGGACATTGACCTCTACGAGGTGAACGAAGCCTTCGCCTCGGTGGTGATGAAGTTCATGAAGGACATGGGCGTGCCGGAGAGCAAGGTCAACGTGAACGGCGGCTCCATCGCGATGGGGCACCCGCTGGGCGCTACCGGCTGCATGATCCTCGGCACCCTGCTCGACGAGCTGGAGCGGCGCAATCTGCGCTACGGCCTGGCCACTCTCTGCGTGGGTGGCGGCATGGGTATCGCGACGATTATCGAAAGGGTTTGAGGCCGGAGAACAAAAAAATGACCGACGCCATCCGTTATGAGAAGGGCCAGGACAACATCGTCGTCCTGACCATGGATATGCCCGGCCAGAGCGCCAACACCATGAACGGTGACTATCGCGAGGCGATGGCCGCCACTGTGGCGCGCCTGGAGGCCGAGAAGGATTCGATCGCCGGCGTGGTGATCACCTCTGCGAAGAAGACTTTCTTCGCTGGCGGCGATCTCAACGAGCTGATCAAGGTAAGCAAGGCCGACGCCCAGGCGTTCTATGAAGGCATCCTGGTCATCAAGGGCCAGTTGCGCCGTCTTGAGACCCTCGGCAAGCCCGTTGTCGCTGCCATCAACGGCGCAGCCCTGGGCGGCGGCTGGGAAATCTGCCTGGCTTGCCACCACCGCATCGCCCTGGACGAAAGCCACGTCCAGCTCGGCCTGCCGGAAGTCACCCTGGGCCTGCTGCCCGGCGGCGGCGGCGTGGTGCGCATGGTGCGCCTGCTCGGCCTGGAAAAGGCCCTGCCGTACCTGGCCGAAGGCAAGAAGGTACGCCCGGATCAGGCGCTCAAGGCCGGCCTGGTGCACCAATTGGCATCCAGCCGTGAAGAAATGTTGGCCAAGGCCCGCGAGTGGATCCTCGCCAACCCGGCCGCCAAGCAGCCGTGGGACATCGCCGGCTACAAGATCCCCGGCGGCACGCCTTCGAGTCCCAACGTGGCGCAGATGCTGGCTATCGCGCCGTCGGTGCTGCGCGACAAGACCAAGGGCTGCTTCCCGGCACCGGAGAAGATCATGTGTGCCGCCGTCGAAGGTGCGCAGGTGGATTTCGACACCGCGCAACTGATCGAGGCGCGCTATTTCACCGAGCTGACCACCGGCCAGGTGGCGAAGAACATGATCGGTACCTTCTGGTTCCAGCTCAACGAGATCAACGCCGGCAAGTCCCGCCCGCAGGGCATCGCTGCGCAGCAGACGAAGAAGGTCGGAGTGATCGGCGCCGGCATGATGGGCGCGGGTATCGCCTACGTTTCGGCGGCCGCCGGCATCGAGGTGGTGCTCAAGGACGTCTCCATCGAGGCGGCCCAGAAGGGCAAGGCATATTCCGCTGGCCTGCTGGAGAAGAAAGTCGGCAGGGGCCAGATGAGCGCCGACAAGCGCGATGCCTTCCTCGCGCGGATCAAACCGACCGCCAGCGATGCGGAATTCGAGGGCTGCGACCTGATCATCGAAGCCGTGTTCGAGGACCGCGGCCTGAAGGCCAAGGTCAGCGCCGCCGCCGAAGCTGTCGCTCTGCCGGATGCGGTGATCGCTTCCAACACCTCGACCCTGCCGATCACCGGCCTGGCACAGGCAGTGGAGCAGCCGCAGAAGTTCATCGGCCTGCACTTCTTCAGCCCGGTGGACAAGATGCCACTGGTGGAGATCATCCGCGGCGAGAAGACCGACGACGCTACCCTGGCCCGCGCCTTCGACTACGTCCTGCAGATCAAGAAGACCCCGATCGTCGTGCACGACAGCCGTGGTTTCTTCACCTCCCGTGTGTTCGGCACCTTCACCAATGAAGGGCTGGCCATGCTCGGCGAGGGCGTTTCGGCGGCGATGATCGAGAGCCAGGCGCGCCAGGCCGGCATGCCGGTGGGGCCGCTGGCAATCAGCGACGAGGTGTCGATGAGCCTGATGACCCATATCCGCGAACAGACCCGCAAGGATCTGGAGGCCGAAGGCAAGCAGATGCCCTGCCACCCGGCTTTCGCCGTGGTGGACCTGATGGTCAGCGAGTACAAGCGTCCGGGCAAGGCCGCCGGCGCCGGGTTCTATGACTATCCCGCCAACGGCAAGAAGCACCTGTGGCCGGAGCTCAAGCAGCGCTTCGAGAAGGCTGATGCGCAGATACCCGCCGAGGACGTGCGCGACCGTATCCTCTTCATCCAGGCCATCGAGACGGTGCGCTGCGTGGAGGAGGGCGTGCTGACCTCAACCGCCGACGCCAACATCGGCTCGATCTTCGGAATCGGTTTCGCAGCCTGGAGCGGCGGTGCGCTGCAGTTCATCAACCAGTACGGCCTGAAGGACTTCATCGCACGCTCCCAGTACTTGGCCGAGCAGTACGGCGAGCGCTTCCTGCCGCCAGCGCTGCTGCTGGAGAAGGCTTCCCGTGGGGAGACCTTCTGAGTCACCTTCGCTGACTGAAGAAACCGGCCTGCGTGGCCGGTTTTTTCTTGCCCGCGCTAACCGTAGGATGACAGCTCAGACCTCGCG
Organism: Pseudomonas triclosanedens; assembly: GCF_026686735.1. NCBI lineage: Bacteria > Pseudomonadati > Pseudomonadota > Gammaproteobacteria > Pseudomonadales > Pseudomonadaceae > Pseudomonas > Pseudomonas triclosanedens. The sequence goes on from NZ_CP113432.1 coordinate 2,478,772, forward strand.
CAGGATTGCACCGATGCCGCTGGAAAGCCTACCCGCGTTGCTGATCATCGACATGCAGCAAGGTATGTGCGATAGCCGCGAACAACGTAACAACCCGCAGGCGGAGCAACGCATCGGCGAGTTGCTGGCGGCCTGGCGCGCGGCTGGTGCGCCGCTGGTGCATATACGGCATATCTCCCGCACGCCGGGCTCGCCGTTCTGGCCTGGGCAGCCGGGCGCCGAGTTCCAGGCCTCGCTGGCGCCTCTGGTGCATGAACATGTGATGGAGAAGAACGTCCCGGATGCTTTCATCAACAGCGGCCTGGAGCGCTGGCTGCGGATGCGTGGCATCGAGGCGCTGGTGATCTGCGGCGTGAGTACCAGCAACTCGGTGGAGAGCACGGCCCGCAGCGCCGGCAGCCTGGGGTTTCGTACCTGGGTGGCGGCGGATGCCTGTTTCGCCTTCGCGCGGGTCGATTTCGATGGGGTTTTGCGCAGTGCCGAGGAGGTTCATGCAATGTCGCTGGGCAACCTCCAGGGCGAGTTTGCGCAGGTGCTGGAGGCGAACGAGATACGCCGCCGGCTGTCCATGAAGTGATCTGTTGCAAACCGGTCGTCACCCTTGTGCGCCGGTGCAATTGAAGGAAGCGGGCTTTTCCGGTATTTCCCCTGAAATTCTCGTGCAAGAAACGGCGTTGCCATCTTGTGTCGTGAAAAAATAGAGCGTAATTTTCACGCGCGTTTCATCAGTGTCAGGAAAACCATTCTTATCAGCCGCCAACCCCCCAGGAATCACCACTGCATGTCGTTGCACATCTGCATTCTGGAAACCGACATCCTCCGCCCCGAGCTCATCGACCAGTACAAGGGCTATGGCTGGATGTTCCAGCAACTGTTTGCCAAGCAACCCGTTCCGGCCGAGTTCAAGGTTTACAACGTGGTGGAAGGGCATTACCCGCCCGAAGATGAGAAGTTCGACGCGTACCTGGTGACCGGCAGCAAGGCGGACTCCTTTGGCACTGATCCCTGGATCCAGACCCTCAAGGAGTACGTGCTCAAGCTCTACGAGCGTGGCGACAAGCTGCTGGGCGTGTGCTTCGGCCACCAACTGCTGGCGCTGGTGCTGGGCGGCAAGACCGAGCGTGCCAGCCAGGGCTGGGGGGTGGGTACCCATGAGTACCGCATCGAGGAACAGCCGGAGTGGATGAGCCCCTCACTGGGCGATGACTTGACCCTGCTGGTCAGCCACCAGGACCAGGTCACCGAGCTGCCCCACGGCGCGCGCCGCATCGCTTCCAGCGACTTCTGCCCGAATGCCGCCTACGCCATCGGCGACCAGGTACTGTGCTTCCAGGGCCACCCGGAGTTCATCAGCGACTACTCCCAGGCGATTCTGGAGCTGCGCAAGCACATCTTTACCGAGCCGGTGTTCCAGTCCGGGATCGACAGCCTTGGCCGCCCGCACCAGGGCACGGCGGTGGCGGAGTGGATGATGCGCTTCGTCCAGCAAGGTCGTGACGAGAAGAAGAAAGCCGAGAAGAAGAGTGCCGCCTGATTGCTGCCGTGTTGACTGAAAACGCCGCTCGATGGAGCGGCGTTTTCGTTTGTGCGCCGGTGCCAGGCCGAACGGTGTTTGCAGGATGGGCGGAGCGTCCCGGCAACATCTGACGCTTCCTGCACTCACAGCCAATCCGCCTGCTTGAAACTGATGTACAGCCCGACGCAACCCAGGGCCAGCAAGCCCATGACCAGGAAGTAGCCGTAGTGCCAGTGCAACTCCGGGATGTACTCGAAGTTCATCCCATAGATGCCCGCCACCGCGGTGGGAAAGGCAAGGATGGCAGCCCAGGCGGCGAACTTGCGCTGCACGATGCTCTGCCGTGACGACTCCAGCGCGAGGCCGACCTCGATGGTCTGGCTGGCCACGTCGCGCAGGGTGGTGAGATCCTCCAGCAGGCGATTCACGTGGATTGCCACGTCGCGGAAATATGGCCGCATCTGCTTGTCGATGAAGGGGAAGTCCAGGCGCTGCAGTTCCTGGCAAATCTCGACCATCGGGGCGGCGTAGTGCTTGAGTTTGAGCACTTCGCGGCGCAGGCCATAGATCTTCTCGATCTGCTCCTGGGTCAGCGATTTGCGCAGCACCTGCTGCTCCACTTCCTCGATCTCTTCGCGGATGGCCTCTACCACCGGTTCGTAATTGCTCATTACGAAGTCGAGCAGGGCGTAAAGCACGAAGTCGGTGCCGTGGGCCAGTAGCAGCGGGCGTGCTTCACAGCGTTGGCGAACCTGCGAGTAGGACTGCGAGAAACCGTGGCGGGCGCTGATGATGTAGCCGATGCCGGCGAACAGGTGTGTCTCGACGAACATCAGCCGGCTATCGGCGCGGATCGGCGAATAGATGACGATGAACAGCGCATCGCCGAAAGTCTCCAGCTTCGGCCGGCTGTGCTTTTCCAGGGCATCGGACACGGCCAGTTCGTGCAGGTTGAACTGCCGTTGCAGGTTGAACATTTCTTCTGGCGTGGGCTCCTGCAGGCCCGTCCAGACGAAGTGGTCGGGCTGGCACGCCCATCGATAGCCTTCTTCCAGGGGAATGTCGGCGACCTTGCGGCCCTTGCTGTAGACGGCGGATGCGATGACTCGGCCCATGATCAAACCCACCCCGTGACTGGACTGGACGCGGGCCGGTCGCCCGCATCAACCGATCAGTGTTGGACATGCCGGCCGGGCGCGCCAGCCGGGGGCTTCAGGAGTGAGGGCGCAATGCGTCCTGAAGCCCTTGCAGGGCCACTGGCACCGCCTGGTTGATCCGGGAGAACAGGCCGCTGCGGTCGACGCTGTCCACCGGTGCGCGACTGGCGCGATCGTAGCCGGCCGCCAGCGCCATGATCACCAGGATGACGATGGCATAGAGCCCCAGGGCGGCGAGGGCGCCGTTGCGGACGTAGCGGTGGGCCTGGCGATTCATGGTGACGACTCGGGTGGAGGCAAGCGATGGCCCAGTGTCGCTTTCGCCATTTCGATTGAGTAACGATGCCGGTTGCTTTCGAGTATCAGGGAAATTGATAGGCGCTCTGGGTGCTGGGTGTCGCGCAAAGGCCGCCGGGAGGTCGCCTTCTTTCGGGAGCAGTACGGTGTTCATGGGTGCTTGACCCGCATCAAAAATGGGGAGGCTGCAGGGCGTAACGTAAAAATCAGGTGGTGGCGCGAGGCTGCCACGGATATGCCAAAGGCAAGGAACCTCCCATGATTCGATACGTTGAAGGCGACATTCTGCTCAGCAAGGCCCAGGTCATCGCGCACGGCATCGCGCCGCAGGACCATTTCGATACCGGTCTGGCGCTGGCGTTGCGCGAGCGCTGGCCGTCGATGGTACGGGACTACCGACATGCCGCTCATTCGGACGCGCCGGCTTCCGGCTCGATCTGGGTCTGGTCGGGTGTCGACGCCGACGGCAGCACGCGTTGCATCGCCAACCTGCTGACCCAGGACATGCAGGGCTCGGGGCGCAGCGCCCGGCCGGCGAAGGCGACACTGGAGAATGTGGGGCATTGCCTTAAGGAGCTGGCCAGGTACGTGCAGAGCGAGGGAGTGAACAGCGTAGCGCTGCCCTGTCTGGCGACGGGAGTGGGCGGGCTGGACTGGAAGGACGTGAAGCCGCTGGTGGAACGCTATCTGGGCGAGCTGTGGGCCACCGTGGTGGTCTACGAGGTCTACCGCAAGGGTGTGGCGGCCGCTGAAACACTGGCCTGACGCAGCGTCGGCGCCCCCGAAAAGCCCGGCCAGAGGCCGGGCTTTCCGCTTCTGGCTCGACTGCATGACGTCACCTGCTGCAGGCGGCTGATGGGGTGCGAGAGTTTCAGCCCTGCTTCGAGGTTGCTTCCACGTTCACCTGATGGCTTGCGGACTGTTCGGTCTGTTGCTGCTGGACGCTGTGGGTCAGGTTGAGCATGCGGTTCTGCATCAACGAGGACTCTTCGGCGAAGCTGGCCTGGGCAGCGATGGCGGCGGCAGCGGCGAGGATGGTTGCGGCGATAACGTTGAGTTTCATGATGAACACCTCCGATAGGGTTCTGTTGGGTTCATCAATAGGTTAATCCGCAATAATTTTTGAAAAATACCGATTCGGCTTAATCAGTTTTGCTAAAAAAGCAATAGTAAGTCTTCGTGATCGAATGCGTGGATGAAAAAAAGCCCGGCGTGAGAGCCGGGCTTTTTTTTGCGCTGGTGTCAGCCCAGGTGCTTCCGGTCCAGCTCGATGGAGCGATCGAGGGTTTCCAGCAGTTGCTTGCGCACTTTCAGCTTGGTGTTGCGGTGCGCCGTCATGTTGAGCTTCTTCAGGTGGCGAGCCGCTTCCAGGGCTGCTTCCTGCAGTTGCTCGGCCGCCACGATCTTGTCGAGGAAGCCCGCGTCCACGGCATCGCGCGGGCTGAACATCTCGGCGTTGACTACCGAGCGGGTGAACGCCGAGCGACGCAGGCGGTCACGAGCCAGTTCGATACCGACGTGGTGCATGGTCATGCCGATGGCAACTTCGTTGAGGCCGATCTGGAACGGGCCGTCCACGCCGATGCGGTAGTCCGCCGAGAGCAGGATGAAGGCGCCCTTGGCCACCGCGTGGCCGGTGCAGGCGACGATGACGGGGTAGGGGTGGGAGAGCATGCGGCGCGCCAGAGTGGAGCCGGCGGCGACCAGGTTTACCGCGTTTTCCGGCCCGGAGGTCATCACCTTCAGGTCATAGCCACCGGAGAGAATACCCGGCTGCCCGGTCACGATGACCACTGCCCGATCCTGCTCCGCCTGATCCAGCGCCTGATTGAAGGCCTCGATGACGGCGGGGGAAATCGCATTCACCTTGCCGTTGTTCAGGGTCAGGATGGCGATGCCGTCTTCGAGTTGGTAGGTGATCAGCTCACTCATGGCAGTAATCCTTGATTGGAAGTGGGCCAGAACATACTGACGGGGAGCCTGGGCGTAAAGCGTTTTGACTGACCGGTGGGTCACCCCCCGGCCCCTCATATCTGTGGGGAGTCGTACGCATTTCCGGGAGGCCGCCGTGGAGGCGGCCGAAGGGTGCTGTTAAGCTGCCACTACCGCACCTGCATCCCTCGTTCTCGCAAGGACCGCCGCCTCATGTCGAAATTCTTCAAGTGGACCATCCTCGCCGTGGTCGTCGTTGCGCTGATCATCAAGGCGTCGCTGTGGCTTTCCGTGCGCAGCATCGTCAACGATGCGATTGCCACGCTTTCGCCGGTGATGGAAATCACTTATGGCGGGATTTCCTCCTCCTTCGACGGGCGGGTCGGGTTGCAGAACGTCGAGATCAGGGTGCCGATGGTCGGCGACAGCCTGAAGGTGGCCCACGCGCAACTGAAGTTCGACGGATTGCGGGCGCTGTTGAGCTTCAAGGAGCGCCTGGCACAGCGCAAGCTGCCGGAGCAATTGGCGCTCGAACTGCAGGGCGTGGAGCTGCAGGTGCATGGTCCGTTCGTGCAGCAGTTGTATGCGGTGCCCGCCGAGAAGAGCGTATTCACCGCGATGAGCGAGGTAGCGTGCGGCAACGTGCGTAATATCGGTGCCGACGAGCTGCTGCAGATGGGCTATCGCACCGTGCAGTCGGATATCGAGTTTTCCTACCGCATGGAGCCGGGCGCCCAGAAGCTCACCTTCAATCTGCGCAGCGATACCCGCGATATGCTGGACATGCGCGTGGCCATGTCGCTGATCAACGTGTCCGAGAACCCGGGCGATATGCGCGTGAACCCGCCACGGGTTTCCCAGGTCACCGTGGAAATGGACGACAACCAGTACCAGCGCCGGGTCAGCGAGTTCTGCCGCGGCAAGCTCGGTCTCGATCAGAAGGCGTACCTTGCGCTGTCGCTGGAGAAGTTCGACAACGCCCTGCGCCAGCAGCGTATCGCTCTGGACAAGCCTGTACTCGACGCCTATGGCCGCTATCTGAGCGATCCGCGTTCGCTGCGCATCGAGCTGACGCCCAGTGAAGGGATGGCCTGGGGCGGCCTGGAGTTCTTCGAGCCCAAGGACGTGATTGCGATGCTGCGCCCGAACGTGATGATCAACCAGGAACCGTTGCCTCAGTTGGGCTTCGCCTGGGTTGATCCGCTGAAGAAGAAAATCACCCCGGAAAACGATCTTCAAAGGGTTTCGGCTGAAGAAACGGTTGAGTCGAAGCCTAGAACGCAGCAATATGAGTTCGTTAGCGTCGACAGCCTTGCCCAGTACACCGGCAAGCGCCTGCAGTTCATCACGTTCGATGGTGCCTACTACCAGGGTGTACTGCACAAGGTGGAGAACGGCCGAGCCTATATCACCGTCCTGCTTGGGACCGGCTCGGCGGAAATGTTCCTCCGCCTGAACAAGATCAATCAGGTGCGGGTCATGTTGTGAGGCCCCCAGAAGGAGAGAGCAAGTGAGTGAGTCGTTGTCCATCCATCACGATGAGTCCAGCCATCAGTTCGTCACGACTGTTGATGGTCATCGCGCCTACCTGGCCTACATGGATCTGGGCAAGCAGACGCTCGATATCTATCGCACCTTCGTACCCGACAGCCTGCGCGGCCGCGGCATCGCCGCGGCGCTCACCGAGCACGCGCTGCAGTACGCCGAGCGCAAGGGGTACAGTGTGATTCCGTCGTGCTCCTATGTGGAGCGCTACCTGGAGCGTCGCCAGCGTCATACCAATACCGCGCTCTGAGCGACGCCAATGCGAACTGAAGGACCGGGCATCCGCCCGGTCTTTTTGTATGTGCGACTCGCCTGGCAAGAGCTGGCCGTTCATGCGGGCATGAAAAAGCCGGGCGATTGCCCGGCTCTTTATTGCCGCCGAAAATGTCAGCCGCGCTGGCGCTTGGGCAGGACGTCCTTGAGCTTGGCGTGCATGCTGCGCACGGCCTTCTCGGTGGTCTCCCAGTCGATGCAGGCGTCGGTGATGGATACGCCGTACTGAAGTTGGCAGAGGTCCTTCGGAATCGGCTGCGCTCCCCAGCCCAGGTGGCTTTCCACCATCAGGCCGACGATCGAGTTGTTGCCTTCGGCGATCTGGTTGGCGACGTTGTCCATCACCAGCGGCTGCAGGGCGGGGTCCTTGTTGGAGTTGGCGTGGCTGCAGTCGACCATGATGTTCAGCGGGATCTTCGCCTTGTTCAGCTCCTGCTCACACAGCGCGACGCTCACCGAATCATAGTTCGGCTTGCCGTTGCCACCACGCAGCACCACGTGGCCATAGCGGTTGCCCTTGGTGGTGACGATGGACACGCCGCCCAACTGGTTGATGCCGAGGAAGCGGTGCGGGCTGGAAACCGATTGCAGGGCGTTGATCGCCACGGTCAGGCTGCCATCGGTACCGTTCTTGAAACCCACCGCCGAGGACAGGCCGGAGGCCATTTCGCGATGGGTCTGGGATTCGGTGGTGCGTGCGCCGATGGCCGACCAGCTGATCAGGTCCTGCAGGTACTGCGGGGAGATCGGGTCAAGGGCTTCGGTGGCGGTGGGCAGGCCCATTTCCGCGAGGTCGCGCAGCAATTGACGGCCGATGTGCAAGCCGTCCTGGATCTTGAAGGAGTCGTCCAGGTACGGGTCGTTGATCAGGCCTTTCCAGCCAACGGTGGTGCGTGGCTTCTCGAAGTACACGCGCATCACCAGGAACAGCGAGTCGGAGACTTCGGCGGCGAGAACCTTCAGGCGCTCGGCGTATTCATGGGCAGCCTTGATATCGTGGATCGAGCAGGGGCCGATCACTAGGAACAGGCGGTGGTCCTTGCCGTCGAGAATGTCACGCACGACCTGGCGGCCGTTGGCGACGGTGCGCAGGGCGGCGTCGGTCAGGGGGATTTCGCGCTTGAGCTGCTCCGGCGTGATCAGGGTCTCGTTGGAGGCAACGTTAAGGTCGTCGATCTGTAAATCAGCCATCGTGGTACTCAATCAGGTCACGGGTGCCGGCCGCCAGGAATCCCCGTGCGATGGGGCGCAGGCATTGGAGTCGCTTAGGGGAACCCGAACCTTAACCGGTCCGGCGCCGGCTCGACAATGGCCTGACGCAGGAAAATGCCCGGATCACGGGCTTTTGCGCGACATTCTGCGAGAGTGTCGTCAGACCGCGCAAAACAATGGGAAGTCCGCCGCGTTGTGCGCGATCCACTCCAGGGCGATGCCTTCTATCGGCTGCGCGCGGCCCAGCTCCTGCTCGCGCTGTCGCCGAAAGCTCTCTATCTGGCATGCCTGTTCGACCATGCGGGCGCGGAACAGCGTGTCTTCATCGATGAAGGCGATACCCACACGGTAGTCGCTGGCCTGTTTGCGGCTCCAGGCCACGATGCCCGGATAGCGCGCCGCGTCGCCCAAGAGAGGAATACGCAGCTCGATGGCGGTGCCGCGGCGAAAACCCCGCGGCGAGTTGCACGCCACGCCGCCGAGGCTGATATTGTGCAACCGCTGGCGCGGCAGGAAGGTCTGCTTGCGAATGACCAGTTCGACCGGAAGGTCGCAAGGGTGGCGCAGGAACTGACGCATGACGGAGTGCTCCGACTGCAATCTTCTTGGTGTTGGCAACTTGAGTATAGTGCCGGCGCTGGAGCTGACTGATCTGGACGCCGACCACTGGCTGCTCGCGCTGCCGGGAGTGTCACTGATGGTTTTTACCGGAGAGGGCTGTTCGTCCTGCCGCTGGGCGCGGGCGCGGCTGCCGTCGCTGGCGCTCCCGGTGGATCGCCTGTGCTGGATCGACGCGGGCCGCAACGGCGGGCTGGTGGAGCGCTACGAAGTGTTCCATCTGCCGGCGCTGTTCCTGGTGCGTGACGGTGAATTCCTGGGGGCCGTCCATGCCTCCCTGCGCCCCGAACCTCTGATCGAAGCCCTGCGCGATGGCCTGTCGCGCCCTGCTGAGGAGTTGCCTTGATGAATCTGCGAATCGGCATCATTGGAACCGGCGCCATTGGCGGTTTCTATGGATTGATGCTGGCCCGCTCCGGCCACGATGTGCATTTCCTGCTGCGCAGCGAGTATCCCGCTGTGGCGCAGAACGGATTGCGCTTGAACAGCCAGGTGCACGGTGCCCTGAGCCTGTCGCCGGTTAATGCCTATGAGGAGGCCAGCCAGATGCCCAGGTGCGACTGGCTGCTGGTTGGTGCCAAGACCACCAGCAATGCCGGCATGGCGCCGCTGATCGCCCAGGCCGCGGCCCAGGGCGCGAAGGTGCTGATGCTGCAGAATGGCCTGGCGGTGGAAGACGAGCTGCGGGCTCTGTTGCCGGATCACCTGCACCTGCTCGGTGGCCTCTGCTTCATCTGCGTGCATCGCGCGGAACCGGGGGTGATCGAGCACCAGGCTTTCGGTGCGGTCAACATCGGCTATCACTCCGGTCCGGCGCAGAGCGCCGAGGAGCGCCAGGCGATCGTCGAAGAAGGCGCCGGGCTTTTCCGCAGCGCCGGGCTGGATTCCAACGCCATGCCTGACCTGGAGCAGGCGCGCTGGCAGAAGCTGGTCTGGAACATTCCCTACAACGGTCTTTCGGTACTGCTGGATAGTGGCACCCGGGCGATCATGGACAACCCCGATAGCCGCGTTCTGGTGGCCGAGTTGATGGCGGAAGTAGTAACAGGCGCCGCAGCCTGCGGCCACGCGCTGCCGGCAAACCTGCCCGAAGCAATGCTGGCCTCGACCGATGCGATGCCGGACTACCTGCCAAGCATGTATCACGACTTCGCCCAGAACCGTCCGCTGGAGCTTGGCGCGATCTATGCTGCGCCGCTGGCTGCCGCCCGTCAGGCCGGCTGCGAGTTGCCGAAGATCGAGGCGCTTTACCGCGCGCTGCGCTTCATCGACGCGCGCAACCAGGCTCGCTGAGCCGGACCTACTGGAGAGAGACATGGCGAAGGGGCTGGGCGACAAACTGGTGGTGGCGATTTCTTCGCGGGCACTGTTCGATCTGAGTGAGAGCCACCAGGTGTATGAGAGCGAAGGAGTCGAGGCCTATCGTCAGTACCAGATTGCCCGCGAGGACGACGTCCTGCTGCAGGGCGATGCCTTCGCGCTGGTGAAGAAGCTGCTGGCTCTCAATAACGATTCCGATAGCGCTCCGGTGGAGGTGATCCTGGTCTCGCGTAACAGCGCCGACACCGGGCTGCGGGTGTTCAACTCGATCCAGCACTATGGCCTGGGAATCTCCCGGGCCGCGTTCGTCGGTGGCCGCAGTCCCTATCCCTACCTGAAAGCCTTCAACTGCCACCTGTTCCTTTCCACTCACATCGATGACGTACGAAGCGCGTTGGAGGCTGGGTTCGCTGCCGCGACAATCCTTTCCGGTGGCACCCGGCGCGAGGCCAGCGGCGAACTGCGCTTCGCCTTCGATGGCGACGCGGTACTGTTCTCCGATGCGTCCGAGCGGGTTTACCAGCAGGGCGGGCTGGAAGCCTTCCAGACCCACGAGCGCGAGTCCGCACGCCAGCCGCTGGGTGGCGGCCCGTTCAAGCCCTTCCTCGCGGCGCTCAACCGTGTCCAGCAGGCATTCCCCCAGGAGTCCTGTCCGATCCGCACTGCGCTGGTGACGGCGCGCTCGGCGCCGGCGCACGAACGGGTGATCCGTACGCTGCGCGAGTGGGATATCCGCCTGGACGAGTCGCTGTTCCTCGGTGGCCTGGACAAGGCAGCCTTCCTCGAAGCCTTTGCCGCCGATGTGTTCTTCGACGATCAGGCAGGTCATTGCGAGAAGGCCCGCGAAGTTGTCGCCACCGGCCATGTGCCTCATGGCGTGAGCAACGAGAAACAGACTGCCGGGTAGCCAGCAGCCGCGACATCCGGTCCCGGCGGAGCGACGGGCGTTCTGCTGCTACGCTGCTGGTAGGCCCGCCGCGCAGGCAGTCGAGGAGGCCGCATGATCCGATCGATTCTTTACGCCACCGACCTTGGCCTCTACGCCCCCTATATCCTCCAGCACGCCCTAGCACTGGCGCGCGCCTACAGCGCCGAGCTCTACGTGGTGCATGCGGTCGAGCCGCTGGGGCTGTTCGCCGAGTCGGTGTTGCAGACGTACCTGGACGATGGAACGCTGAATGAGATGCGCAGCAACGGGTTGACCAACGTGATGGGCAGCATCGAGCAGCGGGTGATGGAGGGGTTTCGCGACGAGCTGGGGGAAGCGCGCCAGGATGCCGAGCTGATTCGTTCGGTGCGGGTGATTCAGGGGGATCCGCCGATGGTGATTCTGGAGGAGGCGCGGCGTCTGGGGGTGGACATCATCGTTGCCGGCAGCCACAGCCATGGGGAGGGGCTGAATACGCCACTGGGGCGCACCGCGGGGCGGCTGGTGCAACTGGCCGAGGTTCCGGTTTACCTGGTTCCGATGTTGCAGCACCGCTGAAAGCATTGTGACAGCACATCGGACTAACCCGGAATTTCCGTATGGCTTTAGACGAATGGCATGCAGGGTGAAAAAAAACGTCTAGTTTTATTCCTTAAACCATTAATATGGTTATAAAACATAAGCTCCTGATCGCGGGTCGCGACATTCTTTCGAGGAAATTCCATGAAGCTTCAGCAATTGCGCTATATCTGGGAAGTCGCGCACCACGATCTGAACGTCTCGGCCACTGCCCAAAGCCTCTACACCTCGCAGCCCGGCATCAGCAAGCAGATCCGCCTGCTCGAAGACGAGCTGGGCGTCGAAGTCTTCGCCCGCAGCGGCAAGCATCTTACTCGCGTCACCCCGGCTGGCGAGCGCATCATCAATACCGCCGGCGAGATCCTGCGCAAGGTAGAGAGCATCAAGCAGATCGCCCAGGAATTCTCCAACGAGAAGAAGGGCACCCTGTCCATCGCCACTACCCACACCCAGGCGCGTTACGCGTTGCCTGGCGTGATCAGCGGCTTCATCAAGCAGTACCCGGACGTATCCCTGCACATGCACCAGGGCACGCCGATGCAGATCGCTGAAATGGCGGCCGATGGTACCGTCGACTTCGCCATCGCCACCGAGGCGCTGGAACTGTTCGGCGACCTGATCATGATGCCGTGCTACCGCTGGAACCGCTGCGTGATCGTGCCCCAGGGCCACCCGCTGACCAAGGTGCCGAAGCTGACCCTGGAGCTGCTGGCCGAACAACCCATCGTGACTTACGTATTCGGCTTCACTGGCCGCTCCAAGCTCGACGAAGCCTTCAACCAGCGTGGCCTGGTGCCGAAAGTTGTGTTCACCGCCGCTGACGCCGACGTGATCAAGACCTACGTTCGCCTGGGCCTGGGCGTGGGCATCGTCGCTCACATGGCGGTCGATCCGAAGCTCGACAGCGACCTGGTGATGCTCGATGCCAGCCATCTGTTCGAGTCCAGCGTGACCAAGATCGGCTTCCGTCGTGGCACGTTCCTGCGTGGTTTCATGTGCGACTTCATCGAGAAGTTCGCTCCCCACCTGACCCGCGACTTGCTGGCCAAGGCCGTTCAGTGCCACAACAAGACCGAGCTGGACGAACTCTTCGAAGGCATCGAGCTGCCGGTCTACTGATCGCGGCACCCCACGAAAGAGCCCGGCGAATGCCGGGCTTTTCATTTCAGCGGACGCGCCAGCGCAGCAACAGCAAGGCGGCGAAGGCCAGTCCGGCCCCAGCGAAGAACGTCACGCTTGCCCCCAGGCCCTGCCAAAGCCATCCTGCCAGCACGCTGGCAAGCAGCATGGCGACACCACTGGCGAGGTTGAACACACCGAAGGCGGTACCCTTGAGTTCGGCTGGGGTGGTATCGGCGATCAGTGTCGCCAGCAGGCCCTGAGTGAAGCCCATGTGCAGTCCCCAGAGCGCGACACCGCAGAGCAGGGCGGCGGTCGATCCGGCCCAGGCCAGGACCAGGTCCGCCGCGATCAGCAACATCATTCCCATGCCCAGCAGGGTGACGCGATCGGTGCGATCCGACCACCAGCCCACCGGGTAGGCCGACAGCAGGAACAGCAGCGACATCACCACCATCACCAGTGGCGTCCAGGCCATCGGCAGGCCGACATCCTGGGCTCGCAGCACGAGGAATGCTTCGCTGAAGCGGGCGAGGGTGAACACGGCGCCTACGCCGACGACCCACCAGTAGCGGGCTGGGAAGCTGCGCAGCGCATCGCGGTGAATCGGGGAGCGGAACTGTCGTGCTTTGTCGTCGTGTTCCGGCTCCTTGACGAAGAAGACGATTGCCAGCACCGCGATGAGCGCCGGAATGCAGGCGAACCAGAACACCAGGGGCAGGTCGTTGGCCAGCCAGAGCATCAGGGCGATGGCCAGCAACGGCCCGGCGAAGGCGCCCACGGTATCCATCGACTGGCGCAGGCCGAAGCAGGCGCCACGGATCGCGGGGGGCGAGACATCGGCGATCAGCGCGTCGCGCGGTGCGCCACGGATGCCCTTGCCGATACGGTCGAGCAGGCGTGCGGCAAAGATGGTTTCACCGGTGGTGGCGAGAGGGAACAGTGGCTTGGACAGCGCGGCAAGGCCGTAACCGAATAGCACAAGCCCCTTGCGCTTGCCGAGAAAGTCGCTGATGGCGCCGGAGAATACCTTGACGATCAGCGCGCTGGCTTCGGCGACACCTTCGATCAGGCCGACCGTAACCATGCTCAATCCCAGGCTGCCAACCAGGAACAGAGGCAGGAGGCTGTGCAGCAGCTCAGAGGATATGTCCATGAACAGGCTGACGAAGCCCAGCGCCCAGACGGTGCCGGGGATGCGGGGACGGATGCGTTCCGAGCCATCGGACATGTCCGACTTCCTTGTTCGATGCTATGGGGCGGTCAGTCTGGCAGTCTGGCCATCAAGAAAGCGTCAAGCAGACACCTGCGTGGCCTCAGAGTCGGTCGAGGTCGTCTCGTCGGGCCAGTTCGGCCAGGGCTTCGCGGGAATCGAGCGGCAGTTCGCCGCGGCCTTCCAGCACCTCGTGGAGGAAGCTCATGAATACCGTGTAGACCACCTCGCTGCCATCGTCGTGGCGAACTATGAAGAACGGCGCGGTGTCCACGCCATACTGCGCTGCGACCAGCCAGCCGGTGCTTGAAGGGTTGCGCTCGTCTGCCACCAGGGTGCGGTCGATACGGCCCAGGTAGCCGCCTCTTTCGAGACGTTCATGGACTTCGCGGCATTTGCGGCAATCCTGGCCATCGGCCAGGACCTTCTTAACCAGGGTGATACGCATGGGATCGGCTCCCCCGCAGACAGGCGGGAGTCCGTTCCCGGTGCGTGCGGCTGACAGTGAAATTTCCGTCAGTCGAGGGTACGGCTTCAGCCTTTGCTGATCAAATTGCCAGCGTGCAGACCGCACTCTTTCTGCGTGGCTTCCTCCCACCACCAGCGGCCTTCGCGCTCGTGCTGGTTGGGCAGGACAGGGCGGGTGCAAGGCTCGCAGCCAATGCTGATGAAGCCGCGCTCGTGCAGGCTGTTATAGGGAATTTCCAGCATGCGGATGTAGGCCCAGACATCCTCGCTGCTCATGTTGGCCAGCGGGTTGAACTTGTACAGCGGCTTCTCCGGGGTGGAGAAGGCACCGTCGACCTCAACCACGGCCACCTGGCTACGGGTGCCGGGGCTCTGGTCCTTGCGCTGGCCGGTGGCCCAGGCCGTCACGGTGGACAGCTTGCGCTTGAGCGGTTCGATCTTGCGGATACCGCAGCATTCACCGTGGCCGTCCTTGTAGAAGCTGAACAGTCCCTTTTCCTTGACGAAAGGCTCCAGCAGGCGCGGGTCGGGCGTCATCACGTCGATTTCGATGCCGTAGTGCTCGCGGGTTTTCTCGATGAAGCGATAGGTCTCCGGGTGCAGGCGGCCGGTATCCAGGCTGAACACCTTGACGTTCTTGTTGATCTTCCAGGCCATGTCCAGCAGCACCACGTCTTCGGCGCCGCTGAAGGAGATCCAGAGATCGTCGCCAAAGTGCTCGAAAGCGAGCTTGAGGACGTCCTGGGGGGATTTGCTGGCAAGGCTCGCGGCGATCTCCGCGACATCGAACGGATGGCTCATCAGGCGGTATTCCTAGTTTTAGTGGCGCGGGGCGCTCTGTGGCCGGGATGGTATCAAAGAGGCGGATATGCCCCTAAATAACCATCAGGAAGCATCACTGTGTTCTTTGAATATAAGCGCCGCGTTGCACCGCCCCGAGCGAGCGGCTAGAGTGCCGCCTCTCAAGTCAATCCTGCGGGGAAATCGTTCGTGGAAATCGCCTGTCTCGACCTGGAAGGGGTTCTGGTTCCGGAAATCTGGATCGCCTTCGCTGAAAAAACCGGTATCGAAGCGCTCAAGGCGACGACCCGCGACATTCCGGATTACGACGTGCTGATGAAACAGCGCCTGCGCATCCTGGACGAGCATGGTCTGAAGCTGTCCGACATCCAGGAAGTGATCGCCACCCTCAAGCCGCTGGAAGGCGCGGTGGAGTTCGTCGATTGGCTGCGCGAGCGCTTCCAGGTGGTGATCCTCTCCGATACTTTCTATGAGTTCTCTCAGCCGCTGATGCGCCAGCTCGGTTTCCCGACGCTGCTGTGCCACAAGCTGATCACAGACGAAACCGACCGCGTGGTCGGCTACCAACTGCGTCAGAAAGATCCCAAACGTCAGTCGGTCATTGCCTTCAAGAGCCTGTACTACCGTGTGATCGCCGCGGGCGACTCGTACAACGACACCACCATGCTCTCCGAAGCTCACGCCGGCATTCTGTTCCACGCGCCGGACAATGTGATTCGCGAGTTCCCGCAGTTCCCGGCCGTGCACACCTATGAGGATCTGAAGAAGGAATTCCTCAAGGCGTCCAACCGTCAGCTCAGTCTGTAACACCGGCTGTGAAGAAAGAGCCCCGCGATGCGGGGCTTTTTCTTTCTGGCGGTTACCCCACGACTAAATTGCGGGGGTGCGGCTGGCGATCAACTCCGGCAGGCGATGCCTTGCAGGAGCGGGTCTCGTCCACTGCCACGATTTACAGGCTCTCCAGCGTTCGCAGCAGCACTCCTACCTTGGTCAGCGACTCTGCGTACTCCTCCTGCCAGTCCGAGTCGGCGACGATGCCGCCGCCCCCCCAGCAACTGACCTGGCCGTCCTTGACCAGCAGGGTGCGGATGGTGATTGAGCTGTCCATCTCGCCGCGCACATCCAGGTACAGCAGGCTGCCGCAATAGATGCTGCGTCGGGTCGGCTCCAGCTCGTCGACGATCTGCATGGCCCGCACCTTGGGCGCGCCGGTGATCGAGCCGCCGGGGAAGCTGCCTTCGAGCAGGTCCAGGGCGTCCTTGCCCGGCGCCAGCTCGCCGCTGACGCTGCTGACCAGGTGATGGACGTTGGGGTAAGTCTCCAGGGCGAACAGTTCCGGCACCTTCACACTGCCAGGGCGACAACTGCGACCGAGGTCATTGCGCAGCAGGTCGACGATCATCAGATTCTCGGCGCGGTCCTTTTCGCTGGCCAGTAGCGCATCGGCGTTCGCCCGATCAGCCTCCTGCGTGGCGCCGCGCGGTCGGGTGCCCTTGATCGGCCGGGTTTCCACCTGGCGCCCGTGAAGCTGGAGGAAGCGTTCCGGCGACAGACTCAGCACCGCGCCTTCCTCCAGCGCCAGGTAGCCGGCGAAGGGCGTCGGGCAGGCCTTGCGCAGTGCCCGGTAGGCCAGCCAGGGCGAGCCGCTGCAGGAAGCGCGGAAGCGCTGGGTATAGTTCACCTGGTAGCAGTCGCCTTCGAGGATGTACCGATGCACGCGCTCCAGCGCGTCGCGGTATTGCTCGTGTGCGAGATCGGGGCGGAACGGCGCGGCGAGACGAAAAGGCGCTAGCGGCTGGGTCTGCGGGGCCTCGCTGAACAGGGTAATCAGGCGTTGCCGCTCGCTGTGCGCAAGCGCCGGGTGGAAGACCAGTTGGCTGCTGCGCACCTGATGGTCCGTGACCAGCGCCCAGGCATAGAGGCCGAGGCAGGCATCGGGCAGGTCGAGGTCGTCGAGAGCGGGCGCGGCCAGGCGCTCGATGCGGCGACCGAAATCATAGGCGAGATACCCGATCATTCCTCCGACGAATGGCAGTTCCAGGTATTCAGGAGCCTGAACTTCGCCCAGGCTCTGCAACGCGCCTCGTACTCGGGCGAAAAAGCTCTTGGCCGATTCGTCGGCGGTTGGCGCCAGTTCTGCCAATGGCCAGGCGCTCAGAAGGTCATAGCGTCCACGAGTGGCAACGGGGCGGCCGGCGTCCAGCAGAACGGCGCCGGGTGCGCGGTGGATCAGAGCGAAGCGGTCACCAGGGTCTTCCTGATAGGGAAGAGGGTGTATGGAACAGTGAGGCATGAGTGAGAACGTGCAAGGCGGATGGAAGATTTTGGATCGCCTGAAGCGTCGATCCTAGAGCCATTTCTTCAGTTTACGTAGGAAACGCATTCTGTTAAGAATTGAATTATCCCGCGGGGAGCGTGCCCCGTACCACAATGATAATGACACAGGGATACAGGCCGTGGATGTAGTGCTCGAACCCGCAGCCGGCAGCCTTCTGCGCTCCAGATTAACACCCCCCCAGGTGCCTGCTGATTATTTGATTCGTCCCCGGATCCAGAATGCTCTGGATCGTCATCCTTACGCCTCAGTCCTGTCTTTTACCGCGCCAGCCGGATTTGGCAAGACCACCGCGCTGGCGGCACTGGCCCGGACGCGTGAACTGCAAGGCTATGACGTTGCCTGGATTTCTCTCGAAGCCCAGGATGACGATCCGGGCCGTTTCTGCCTGAAGCTGATCCAGGCGCTGTCCACTGCGGTGCCCGGCACCGGTGAGGACGCGCTGGGGTATGTGCAGAACACCATGCGCGTGCCGGTGGTGGCGGTGATGGAAAGCCTGCTGATAGACCTGTCGCGCGACGAGTGCCGAGTCTTGCTGGTCTTGGACGACCTGCACCTGATCGGCCATCCCGATGTGTTCGCCGGCCTCAATCGCCTCGTGCAGTACGCGCCGCCCGGCCTCACCCTGGCCCTGGGCAGCCGCTCGCAACCGCCGCTGAACCTCGCCACCTGGCGCGCGAAGGGCATGCTCCTGGAAATCGGCCAGGATGAGCTGCGCCTGAGCGAAGACGAAACCCGCGAGTACCTTGCGCGCGATGGCCTGCAACTGCAGGAAGCCTGCCTGCACAGTCTGCACAGCCAGACCGAAGGCTGGATGGCCGGAGTGCACCTGGTCAGCCTTTGGCTGCGCCAGCAGTCGGGGCCGCCGGAAGATCTAAAGCTGCTCAGCAGCGACAAGGCGGCGGTGGGTGACTACCTGCTGCGCGTGGTGTTCGAGCGCCTGCCCGTCGACATCCAGGATGCGTTGCTGGCCCTGGCGATCGCCAACCGCCTGAGCGGCGACCTGGCCAACACCCTCACTGGCCGCCAGGACGGCCAGGAGCTGCTGGAACACCTGGACAGCATGCAGTTGTTCCTCCTGCCGCTGGACCGTGACCGCCAGTGGTATCGCTTCCACCAACTGTTCGCCGATTTTCTCCGCGCTCGCCTGCGCGAACGGGATCCGGAGCGTTTCAAGCAACTGCATTTCAATGCCAGCCTGTGGTTCACCAACCACCATATGCCGACTCTGGCTATCGAGCACGCCTGCCTGGCCGAAGATCCGGAGATGCTTGCCGCCCTGGTGGATGGATGTGGCCTGGAACTGATCAACCGCGGCCAGCTCTACCTGATTTCGCGCTGGCGCAAGCACGTGCCGGACGAAATCGCCGAGCGCTATCCGATCCTGGTGCTCAGCGATGTCTGGACCCGCGCCGCCGAGCTGAGCCTGCCCGAAGCCAACCGGATGATCGACGAGTTGCTGGCACTCTGGAGCGACCACAAGGGTAGTGGCCCGATGGGCGACCAGTATCTGTCGGCGCTGGCGGTGAAGGCCGTGCTGGCCTTGCAGAAGGATGATCTGGAACAGTGCATCACTCTGGCCCGCAAGGTGGAAAGCCAGTTGGGGCAGAACTCCGCATTCCTCGAAGGCGCGATCCTGCTTATCGCCGCGTTCGCCCAGGTGGTGCGCGGCCAGGCTGACCAGGCGCGGCGGCTGATGGGGCTGGCGCAGCAGCGCAATCACTTCCTCGATGGTCGCTACCTGCACATGCAGTTGTGCACCATCGAAGTGGTGCTGGCGCTGGAGCAGGGACAGGTCAAGCAGGCGCAGATGCTGATCGAGCGTGTTCGCCAGCAGGCCATGCCGTTGTTCGACAAGCGCTCCCAGGCATTGGCCCTGCCGGCCATTGCCGAGGCGCTGACCGCCTATTACCGGACCGAGCTCGACGGCCTGGAAGAGCGCCTGCGTTGGGCGCTGGGGCGCGTCGATGTGGTCAACCCGATCGATCTGTATGCCCAGGGCATGCAGTGTCTGGCACGTATTCAGCGCCTGCAGGGGCGTACCAAGGAGGCGCTGGCCACGCTGGGGTTGATGCAGACCCTTGCCTCGCGCAACCATTCCTGGCGCTTCTTCGCGATGGCAGTGGGCGAGGAGATCAACCTGATCCTGCAGGAACCCGCCACCGACCGCTGCAAGCGCGCCGAGCAACGGCTGAAGGCCATCGACTGGCAGAAACTCGCCAGCCACTACAAGCAGATGCCGTTCAATCCGGTGTTGTGGGTGCAGGGCATCAGCCGCGTACGCCTGTTGCAGGCGCGCGGTCACTTCAGCGAAGCGCTGCACGAGATCACCCAGCTACGCGGCATGTTGCAGCCGAGCTGGCATGGCTTGCAGCGTCTGCGCCTGGACCTGTTGGCGGCGCTCAGCTACCAGCGACTGGGCTATCAGGAGCGCTCCCACAGCCTGCTCGGACAATGCCTGGTCGGTGCCGAGCGGGAAGGGGTGCGGAGTATTTTCATCGAAGAAGGAGAAGGGATTCGCCAGTTGCTGCAGCAGCTTGAATCCACTGAACGACAACCGGCCTTGCAAGCGTTCATCCGCGGTCTGCTGACCGTCTGGCCGGGGCAGGAAGCACGCAGGTCGCCGGAAGCGCTGGAGGAAGGTCTGACCGACCGCGAGCGCGAAGTGGTATGCCTGGCCGCGCAGGGCCTCTCCAACGAGGAGATAGGCCGACAGCTATCGCTGGCGCTGGGCACCGTCAAATGGCACCTGCACAACATCTACGAGAAGCTGAAGGTGCGCAATCGGACCCAAGCGATTCGCCGCGCCCGTGAGCTGAGTCTGCTCTGAATGACGACCTTGACATCCCTGCCGCAGCAGCCATTGCCGCTGCTGCGGACCAAACTGTTCCCACCGCGTACCGACAGCGATTCACTGCTGCCGCGCCGGGCCCTGATCGATCGACTCTACGCTGCTCGCCAGCAGCGTGTGCTGGTGCTCAGCGCGCCAGCCGGGTTCGGCAAGAGTACAGCGCTCAGTCTGTTCCGCCAGCGCCTGCAACAGGACGGCGCACGGGTCGCCTGGCTGTCCTGCGACGAGGGCGATAGCGAGCCACAGCGCCTGGTGCAGTACCTGGTGGCGAGTATCCGCAGTGTCGAGGAAGGCTTCGGTGCCAATACCTCGAACCTGTTGCAGTCGGATATGACGCTGCCGCTGGAGGGCATCATCGATGCCTTCCTGTCCGATCTGCGTCGGCTGGACGGCCCGCTGTACCTGTTTCTCGATGACTTCCACCAGATCCGGCACCCGGCGCTGGCCCACGGCGCGCGCTACCTGATCGAACACCTGCCGGACAACGTTCGGCTGGTTACCAGCAGCCGCTACCGTCCGCGCTTTCTGGTGGACGAGCCGGCGCTCGCGCCGCTGAGCTTCTGCCTGAGCGGCGACGACCTGCGACTCACCCGCGAGGAAACCGACACCTTCCTCACCGAGCTCAAGGGCCTGCCGTTGAGCGACGCCGAACTGAAGTTGCTGCACAAGCGCACCGAGGGGTGGATCACCGCGTTGCACCTGGCGGCGCTTGCGCTGGCCCGTCACCCGGACCGGGCGGCGTTCCTCAAGGGTTTGTCCGGCACCGAGCGGGACCTGGCCGACTATCTGGCCGAGGATGTGCTGCGCAGCTTGCCCGAGTCGTTGCAGCAGTTCCTCGACCAGACCTCGGTGCTGGACGAGTTCTGCGCCGAGCTGTGCAACGCTCTGACCGGCCGCCGCGACGGCCTGGACATGTTGATGCGCTTGCAGAACGAGCAACTGTTCATCATCCCGCTGGACGACCAGCGCGAATGGTTCCGCTATCACCACCTGTTCGCCGAGTTTCTCCAGGGCCGCCTGGCCCGTCACGCCGACCCAACGCCGCTGCTGCATGCCGCGGCGCGCTGGTGCGAAGGGCGCGACATGGCCGACCGGGCGATCAAATATGCGCTACGTGCCCGCGACTATGGCTTCGCCGCCGACCTGCTGGAGCGCCAGGGCTCCAAGTTGATCGCCGGCAACCGCGTCTATGGCATTCTCGGCATGCTCGGCAGCATTCCCGCCGAGGTGATCCGCGAGCATCCGGTATTCCAGATTTTCTACGCCTGGCAGTTGGCCTTCGAACAGAAGTTCGCCGAGGCTGAAGCGTTGATCGAAGAACTCAGCGTCCGCCTGCTGCAAGGACAGGGCAAGGTTCGCAACTTCGGCATGGCCGAGCTGCTGGCCGTGGCGCAGGTGCTCAAGGCGCTGGTGCTGCTGTATCAGGACAAGCTCGAAGCCTGCCTGAAGGTGGCTCGTCACTGGCTGGCGCTGGTGCCGGGCAACCAGCCGGTATTCCGTGCCAGCCTGTCGTGCATCCAGGCGGCGGCTTACGCACTGCTAGGCGACTATGCCGAAGCGGCCAATGCCATCGGCGTCGCCCGTGACTGCTTGCGCATGGCCGACAGCGAGTATCTGCAGGTGGTGGTCAGCATGATCGAGTCGCTGATCTGCAAGGAGCGCGGCGAGTTGGAGCGCGGCCGCACCATCGCCGAAAGCGCGCGTAGCCGCGTCGAGCGGGTATTCGGCCGCCGCAGCCGGGTCGGCGGTCCGCTGTCGCTGGCCTATGCGGACATTCTCTACGAGCAGGACCGGCATGCCGCGATCCTCGCCGAACTGCCGCTGGCGACCACCTGGCGCGATGTCGCAACGCCGGTGGAGCTGCTCAGCCGGGGCCAGTTGGTGATGGCCAAGGCGCGCTTCTTCGCTGGGGAGTCCGAGCAAGGGCTTGCCCAGCTCGACGAATGGCTGGTTGGCCTGCAGTCGCCGGGGTACGAGCGCGTCTATGCGCTGGCCATGAGCTGCAAGGTCCAGTTGCTGCTGTGGCTGCGCCGGCCCAACGAGGCGGAACGTGTCTGCCTGCAACTGGCGCGGCATCTCTCCGGGCTAAACGCCGAGCGCTATGCCGATGCCCAGGCTGCGCTGGTGATGGCCGAGGCGCGGCTGGCGCTGTCCGAGCGGCACGCCGAGCGCGCCCAGCAGCGGCTGGAAGCCTGCCTGGCGGGTTATACCTCGCCTTATCAGCGCGACCGGCGGCTGCGTCTTTCGTTGTTACTTTCTGTGGCGTTTTGGCAGAAAGGTAACAGCGAAAAGGCTTTTGCCCTGTTCGCGCCGACGCTGGAAGAGGCGTGGAATCTGGGCTATCGCCGGCTGTTCCAGGACGATGCACTGTGGCTGCTGCCGCTCTGGGAAGCCTGGAAAGTTGCGGAGCCGAAGCGTGCCGCAGCCTGGCAAGGGGTGGCGGAAATGCTCCGCGAGCAATGCCGCAGGCTTGCCGTTGATCCCGAAACTTTCGATGAAAATCAGGATGTTAGTCATCGCGAACGGGAGATCCTGCGGTTGGTGGCGGCGGGCTTGTCGAACCGCGACATCGCGCAGGCAGTGCATCTGTCGGAGGCCACCATCAAGTGGCATCTGCACAATCTCTTCGCCAAGCTCGGGGTGCGCAGCAGGACCCAGGCAGTGCTCAAGGGCAAGAGCCTGGGATTGCTCAGCGAAGCCTGAGCCAGAGGGTTGGTTTTGCGCCATCCCTTGGATGGGCTGGCAGGTGGGGGATGGGTCAGTAGCTTGGAGATCAGGACGCGAAGCATGGTGCTTCACGAATCCATACCCACGGCGCCTAGGGAAGAAGCCGAGGGTCTGGAGGGCCGGCGTAGCCGGTCGACCTGCAGCGGGGCAGGACGCCCCTTGCAGTGCCTGGGGCAACCCACCTGAACACTGGAGAGAAATAACAATGAAAAAAATCAAGCAACTGGTTCTTGCAAGCGCAGTTCTGGCCACTCCGTTCCTGGCACATGCCGACATGAAATCCCTGGATGACGCTGCACTGTCCGGTGTGACCGGCCAGGACGGCATCAGCATCGCTGGTACCTTCAACGCCCAGATTGGCAAGATCACCTATGAGGATACCGACGCCAGCGGCGGTTCCCTGGTGCTCGACGGCATCCACCTGCCAAGCGTAACCATCGCCGACAACGCTCCGCTGACCGTCGATGTGGTTACCACCAGCATCACTCCGAGCGGCGGCGGCACCGCTGTCGCTACTCAACAACTGCAACTGGGCCTGCCCAGCATCACCGGTAACGTGAAAGTGGACGCCGTACGTGTGGGCGAGACTGGCGCCAGCATCGGTTCGCTGACCGTTTCCAACCTGAACCTGGCCGGTTCCCAGGTTCGCATCTGGGGCCACTGATCGGCTTCGGGTAGTTCCTGACGAGTCTTGCCGGTGTCCAGCCGGCAAGACTTTTCTCAATCAAGGAGGGGTGGATGTTCGAGATACTGCTGGGAAGTCTGCTGGGGCTGTTCGGTTTCACCCAGGCGGTGGATACCAAGCCGCAACAGCAAGGCACAGTGAATATCTCGCAGTCGCTCACGCCCAATGGGCCATTTCGCGAATCGGTACAGCTCGAACCGATGAGCCAGGTCCAGTTCCGCAATGTGATTCGCCAGGCCTACGACTACAGCTGTGGTTCGGCCGCGCTGACCACGCTGCTGGATTACTACCTGGGCCGCAATCTGGAAGAGCGCCAGGTCATGGAGGGCCTGATCAAGTACGGCGAGGCTGACAAGATCGTCCAGCGCCGTGGTTTCTCGCTTCTGGACATGAAGCGCTATGCCGCCGCGCTCGGCTACAAGAGTGGCGGCTTCCGTGCCGAGTTCTCCGACCTGGACTCGCTCGAACACCCGGCGCTGGTGCCGATCCACTATGCCGGCTTCAAGCATTTCGTCGTGGTCCGCGATGTCTACAACGACCACGTCTTCGTTGCCGATCCTGCCTTGGGCAACATCAGTTTCACCCGTGCCCGCT
This sequence comes from Pseudomonas triclosanedens, assembly GCF_026686735.1. Lineage (NCBI taxonomy): Bacteria > Pseudomonadati > Pseudomonadota > Gammaproteobacteria > Pseudomonadales > Pseudomonadaceae > Pseudomonas > Pseudomonas triclosanedens. The sequence goes on from NZ_CP113432.1 coordinate 2,502,942, forward strand.
TCGAGGATATCTGGGACCAGAACGTACTGTTCGTGATCTATCCCAGCGGCCAGGAGCCGAAAAATGCCCTGGCTCTCAAGGACACCGACCTGCGCCTGGTGGACGATCGCACCGTCAGCCTGCTGGCGTTCCGGGAGTTCCCGGAGATGAGCAAAATCACCCAGAACCAGATCGGGGAGGCCGCCTCGAACGGCGATGTCCAGTACATACGCCGCAAATGATTGCGTGATCGGCCCGTACGAATAAGAACAAGACCAGGGGATTGCAACATGGATTTGAAGGGGTTTGCGTGCGTTGCCGCTCTGGCCTTGCTGGTCAGCTCTGCCGCCGTGGCGGATGATGCGTCATCCGACGATGCTCGCGATGCGCTGGCGAAGAAGGACACCGATGCCGACAGCGCCAAGGCACTGGAGGAAGTGTTCCAGGCCGCCGAAAAGAGCTACACCCTGCTCAAGAAGGGCGAGCGTCAGCTCACCTACGGTTTCGACTACTCGCTGATGCGCGATACCCGCATCCAGGCCGTGCGCACCGGCCAGAACGTCTACAGCGTGCTGGCGCAGAGCGAGGCGCAGCATACGTTCACCAACTCCTTCACCTTCGACTACGGCATCTGGGACAACCTGACCTTCAGCATGCGCCTGCCGTTCGTGGCCAAGTACGACACCGAACGCGATATCCATGCCTACAGCCTGGGCGATATCTCCGCGACGTTGCGCTGGCAGCCGTGGCCGTCGCGCCGGGGCCGCCCGGTCACCACGCTCTACGCCACCCTCGGCCTGCCGACCGGCGACAGCCCCTACGACATGGACGTCGCCAAGGACGTCTCCACCGGCAACGGTTACTACAGCCTGGGCGGCGGCGCCAACGTGTCCTACGTGATCGACCCCGTGGTGCTCTACGGCTCCCTCGGTTACACCTACAACATGAAGGTGGACAACATTCACCAGAACCAGTACGGCGAAGAGCTGGAGAAAGTGGCCCCGGGCGATACGATCAACTTCGCGATGGGCATGGCGTACGCGCTGTCCTATGACGTCTCCCTGGCTACCTCGTACCAGATGGCCTACTCGTTCAAGAACAAGTACTACTTCTCCGACCGATCGGTGGAGGCGCCGGAGCAGACCAGCGCGATCATGAACTTCTCGCTGGGCTTGCGAACATCGCCCGACTACATCGTCAACGTGAACGCCGGTTTCGGTCTGACCGAAGACTCGCCGGATGTACTGCTGGGGCTGTCTCTTCCCCTGGATATCCAAGGCCTCAAAGCCCAGTAACCGACGAGCGAAAACCATATGACTATGCGCATTTCGCCGCTCGTGCTGGCGATGGCAGGGGTGAGTCTTGGCTGGACATCGCTGGCCAGCGCTCAACTGGCCAACGATCTGACCATCGGCAACCCCAAGGCGATGGCGATGGCCAACGCCGTCACCGCCGATTCCACCGGTATCGATGCGGTCCACTATAACCCGGCGGCGCTGACCAAGCTCAAGGGGCGGCAGACCGCGATCAAGCTGATCACCGGGGTGATGGATATCCGCGCCGATTTCAACGCGCCGGCGAACTACGGCCAGTCCGCGTTCGGTATCACCGACGATCCGGTGGCCAACGAAAGCAGCCGCACGCTGACCCCGACCATGTACCTGCCGGGTCTTGGCGGCATGACCGATATGCCGCTGCTGGTAGCGCCGCTGGCCGGGCTGTCGATCAATCCGCCGGGTTCCAAGTTCACCTTCGCCACCAACGTCTACGCACCGCAGGCGCTTGGCTACTCGCGGGACTCCGACAGCGACCCGGCGCGCTACCAGGGGCGGCGGGTCTCGTTGCAGCGCATCACCTACTTCTCGCCGTCGCTGGGCTACCAGGTCAACGATGACCTGTCGGTGGGCATGTCGATCGGCTTCTCGCACCAGGCGATGGCGCTGGATACCGACTTCCGCAACCCCGGCCTGCTGACCGGCTTGCTGCAGACTCTGCACGACACCACCTGCGTGCCTGGCGCGCAGGAGATCGTCGAGCTGGTATTCAACGTCTGCGGCGGTCGAATCGGGCCCTACGATTCGCTGGCGAACCTCAAGCTGGACATGCAGCAGACGCTGTCGCCGAGCTACAACCTTGGCATCCTCTGGGAGCCCTACGACTGGTTCGCCTGGGGCGCGACCTACCAGAGCGAATCGCGCATGCACCTCAAGGGCAAGTACCGGGTCGACTACAGCCAGGACTGGCAGGGCTTCTGGTCCGGCCTGCAGGGCTCGATCTTCGGCGCCTTCCTCAGCCCGCTGTTCCCGTACGGCACCACCGACGAAGAGCACGGCGTGGCGACGATGAACCTGGTCAACCCGGACAGCTTCTCCACCGGCATCAAGCTGCGTCCGTTCGACAAGTGGCAGTTCAACTTCGACCTGAAGTGGACCGACTACAGCGACTGGAACAAGTTCGAGATCAAGTTCGACCAGGAACTCGACCTGCTGCGCATCGCCAAGAACTTCGCCCCCAACGGCGCCACCGACCACAGCATCATCCTCGACCGCGGCTACCAGGACACCTGGAGCTACGCGATGGGCGTGCAGTACGACGTGAATGATCGCCTGCAACTGCGCGCCGGCTACGAGTACCGGCCTTCGGCGATTCCCAAGGACAAGGCCGACGCCCTGGTGCCGATCGGCGATGCCGACCTCTACGGCCTTGGCCTGGGCTATCAATGGGACAAGGACACCGTCATCGACCTGGGCTTCAACTACTTTGTCTCCAAGCAGCACATCAAGGAAGGCACCAGTTGCAACCTGAACTGCACCGGCATCGACAACCTGGTCTACAACCCCTACGCGGGGCTTGACGTCGATACCACGGTAAAGGCCTATATCTTCGCCATGACGTACCGGACGACTTTCTGAGGACAGTGGAGATGCGCAAGCCAAGCCTCCTGATGAGCTGCCTGATCGCCGCGGGGCTGGCCGCCCAGGCGGCGCAGGCGGGCAACGGGCGTTACCTGTCCTGGGTGGACGACAGCGGCCAGGTGCATAACACCTTCGTCGATGCCGGCTTCAGCCAGCAGCAGCGCCAGGCTGACAAGCGCATCGACCAGAGCGACCGCGCGCGCCTGCTCGACAGTTCCGGCACGCAATGGCCAGGCACCCAGCCGGCCGGGGAGAGCAAGCGGCGCTACTTCACCTGGGTGGACGCCCAGGGCAACCTGCAGAACAGCTTCTATGCCGCAGGCCAGGTGCCGCCGGGGCGCTCCGACTACGTACTGCCAAACGGCGATCATTCCTCCGAGTACATCGATGCCGAGTCTTACGAGGACAAGGGCTTCGTGCGTAGCGAGAACGGCAATCCGTACTACACCTGGGTCGACGAGAAGGGCCGCATGCACAACTCGCCGATCAGCGCCGAGCAGCGGGCCGAGGCGTTTCGCCGAGGTGAGCAGGGTGGCAGTGGGATCGCCTTCACCGAGGGGCGCCAGATCGAGTTCAAGTCGCGTCCGGCGGCGCTGCCCGGCCTGGATGGCAGCGGCGAGCAGACCGATGCCATGAAGGCGCTGCTCAAGGGCAGCGGCAAGACCCTCGACGATCTCTACCAGGACTTGCAGCGCCGCTGCTGCGAGCAGATGGCCGATGGCGACTTCACTGAACTGTCATCCGACGAGCCGCGCTACGAAGAGTTGAACAAATTCTCGCCAAGCTTCGACTTCCCGATGGGCAAGAGCTACTACGTGGCCATGAAGCTGCCCAGTTCTCAGCGAGTCTACGGTCTGCGCGTGCGCAGCTTTGCCAACCACCAGGTGGTGTACCCCTCGTTGCTGTTCCTCGACGAGCGCAAGCGTCCCACGCGCCTGGTGAGTGACGCGGTGTACAAGCTCAATCCTGAAACCTGGTATCGCTACGCCTTCATCGAAGGCACCGTGCCGGTGCGCGCCAACCAGGGCGAGCGCTACGTGCTGCTGTTGACCACGGATGAAGACCGTACCCTGCAGACCCTCGACAACAAGCCCTACAAGCGCCCGCTGGAGAACCTGGCGGTCAACGAGGCGGGCATGAAGGTGCGTGAGCACAGCGACCAGGGTGGCTTCGAGCTGGCGGTGGTGCGCTGACAAGCTTCGCCATTGCGCGGCTCAATGCTGCGAAAGCTGGCCGTAGTGTGGGGGGCTCATCGGTAGCCACGTGTCGGTGTTGAAGGGGATCGCATACGGCGGGTGTTCCTGCGGGATCGAGAGCTGCTACCTCCCATGACCCTGGCTCGCCGTGAGCCTTTCAGGCGGAAGGAGGAGCATGGAACTCATACGGGCCTCCTTTGAGACTCACAAAAAAGCCCGGCGATTGCCGGGCTTTTTCTTGCTGCGGAGCGCCTCAGAGCTCCTTCGGCTTCACGTGGCCGAATACGCCCTGGGAGAAGCGCACGCGCTCTTCAACGGTCTCCTTCACGCCGCGGGCTTCCAGCTCGGCGATGTGCGCCTCGATGGCATGGGTGCGCAGGGTCAGGCCGCAGTCGTTGGCGATCTGGATGTTCAGCCCGGGGCGGGCGTTGAGCTCCAGGATCAGCGGGCCCTTGTCCTGGTCCAGCACCATGTCCACGCCGATGTAGCCCAGGCCGCAGAGTTCGTAGCAGCCGGCGGCGAGTTTCATGAAGCCATCCCAGAAGGGCAGTTGTACGCCGTCCACCGCATTGGTGGTGTCCGGGTGCTTGCTGATCTTGTTGTTCAGCCAGGTGCCGCGCAGGGTCAGGCCGGTAGCCAGATCGACGCCAACGCCGATGGCACCCTGGTGCAGGTTGGCCTTGCCGTTGGACTGGCGAGTCGGCAGACGCAGCATCGCCATCACCGGGTAGCCCATCAGCACAATGATGCGGATGTCCGGCACGCCTTCGTAGCTGATGCTCTTGAAAATCTGGTCCGGGGTCACGCGGTACTCGATAAGAGCGCGGTCGCGGTGGCCACCCAGGGAGTACAGGCCGGTGAGGATGCTCGAAAGCTGATGCTCGATTTCCTCATGACTGATGATCCGCCCGGACACCGTCTTGTAGCGCTCCTCGAAGCGGTCGGCGATCACCAGAATTCCGTCGCCGCCGGCGCCCTGCGCCGGCTTGATCACGAAGTCGTTGCGCTCGCCGATGATCTCCGGGAGGCGCTCGATTTCCTTCTCGGTGGAGATGATCCCGTACATTTCCGGTACGTGGATGCCCGCTTCGATGGCGCGCTGCTTGGTGATGATCTTGTCATCGACGATCGGGTACAGGTGCCGCTCGTTGTACTTGAGCACATAGTCCGCGTTACGGCGGTTGATACCCATGATGCCGAGGGCATTGAGGGCTTTCCAGCGCTTGATCAGGCCGAACATGGCTCAGTCCTTCAGGAAGGCTTTGAAGCGGAACAGTTCGGTCAGGCGGTAGCCGCGGTAGCGACCCATCGCCAGCATGAACGCCACCAGAATCAGCAGCACGGCCGGGAAGGTGAACACGAAGTACACCAGCTCCGGTACGCGCATCAAGATGTGCGCGAGCGCCGCGGCGAACAGGGTGCCGATGGCGGCCTTCATGGCGTGGGCGGCACCGCGCTCTTCCCAGGTGATCGACAGGCGTTCGATGCTCATGGTCAGGATCACCATCGGGAACAGGGCGACCGACAGGCCGCTCTCGAAGCCGAGCTTGTGGCTGAGCAGGCTGATGGCGGCGATCATCACCACCACGAATGTCAGCACCACCGACAGGCGCGGCAGCATCTGCAGCTTCAGGTGTTCGAGATAGGAGCGGAGCGACAGCCCCAGCGCGGTAATTACGGTGAACAGGCCGATGCCCCACTGCAGGCCGGTCTCGCGGAAGGCGAGGGCGATCAGTACCGGGGTGAAGGTGCCGAGGGTCTGGATGCCGATCAGGTTGCGCAGGACCAGGATCACCAGCACGCCGAACGGGATCATGATCATGATCTGGAAGGTCTGCTGGGTGGATAGCGGCAGACCGTACAGGGAGTACTCGAGGAAGGCCGCGTCGGTGTTCTCGTCGGACAGCTTGGCGAGGCGGATGGCGTTCATCTCGCTGCTGTTCAGGCTGAAGCTGACCTGGGCCTTCTTGCCGCCCTCGATGGACAGCAGGCTCTCATCGCCCAGCCACCAGATCAAACGGTCGGCGGGCAGGCCGCGTTCGCCGGTTTCCGGGTTGAAGTATAGCCACTCCTTGCCATTGAAGCTGCGCAGCCAGAGCTCGGGGTTCTGCGGCTGGTTGGCGATCAGGCGAATGGTGTGGACGCGCTCCATCGGCACGTGGGCGACTGCCAGCAGGGTTTCCACCACGTGGGAGCGTTTCTCCAGGCTGGTATCGCCGGCCAGCAGCAGCTTGACGTTGTCGTCGTTGAGGTTGTTGGCGCGCTTGATGGCTTCGCTTACGAAGGTCTCTACGTCGGCGGAATGCTGGCGGATAGGGGCGATCAGGGCTTCGGCAGCGATCTTTTCCGGGCCTTCCAGGGGCAGGCTGTCACGGAAGATCGGACCTTTCTCCTTGGGCTTCTCACTGGCGCCGGTGTAGCGCTTGGTCAGTACCAGGCGGTAGTAGAGGGTCTGCTGGCCGCTGGCGCGGCGCGAGGACCAGGTTACCTTGCGGTTGCCATCGGAGCGGTTGATGCCCACGCCGTAGTTGTTGGACACGAAGCTCTCGTTGAGGCTGACGTAATCCTGGGACAGCGGCGGTACGAACATCTGCACCTTCACCGGTGTTTTCGGTGTGGCGATGAATTCGACCTTGGCATCGATATTCCACAAGTCGTCGGTCTCGGCCTCGGTCATGGGGATGCCGAGGATGAAGATCTGGTAGGCGGTGATCGCGATGCCCAATGTCAGCAAGATGGCGATCAGGACCTTCAGATGCAGGGTAAGAGAGCGCATGTGGATTACTCAGCAGTTTTCGCGACGGGTTTACAGCCGGGCTTGCCGGCGGCGTATTTCAGGCTCGGGTCGACCAGCGCACCGAACCGCTTGAGAGCGTCGGAGCCGATCAGAAGCGGGTATTGGAAGGCGCTGCGGTCGGTAAGGTTCACTTCGATGGTACGCAGGGCCTTGCCCATGCAGACTTCCAGTTCGATCACCGGGCGCGCCGTGTAGGCCTTGCCTTCGTCGGGATCGTAGTCGCCGTGACGGCGTTTGATCTTGCTGATGCGTGCCAGCGGCTTTTCGATCGGCTGGCTATCGGCGGTGTCGGTGGCGAGGTAGAAGCGTACCCAGGTTTCACCGTCGCGCTTGAAACGCTTGATGTCGCGGGCGCTGAGGGATGCGGTCTTGGCTCCCGTATCGAGCTTGGCGGCCAGCTCCAGGTCGAGATCGCCAATGCGTGCGTATTCGTTTAGGCCATAGACAGTCTTGCCGGCAGCGCTGCTGATGCCGGAGAAAAGTGCAATACAGAGGAACAGCAGGGCAGTGGGCGTGAGTCTCATAGGTATTGATGAGTGGATGGCCGCAAAGCCTTGGAAAATGGATGCCTCGATCATAGCCATGCGCGGGCGGCGCAATGGGCTCCAGACGTGGCGAGAAATGGCCAGACAAGGGCGCGGCGAATTCTATCATGCGGTTTTTGCATGGCGACAGTCGGTTAGCGCCTGGGCAGGGTATTTGTGTGAGGCATGTGACAGCCATTTCGCGCGATCTGCGGTCAGGCGTGCCGCCGCCGGGTTTCTCGGCGGCGCCGGTGGCATCGTGTCGGTTCAGGGGGTGTCCGGCACCTTCACTTCGGTCCAACTGCTGTCAGGGTCGAACCGGAGCATCTTCCGCGCGATCTTGTCGCCGTTCGGTCCCAGGTTCTTCGAGAAGATTTCCCCGTCGTGGCTGATCATGAAGCTCATCACTCCGCTGTCGCCATAGCGCACCGGCCAGGCTATCAGTGCGAAGCCGCGAGTCATCTTGCCGCCGATCAGGTAGTCGTAGGCGCCGCCCGGGGCCGATGGGCCCTGGGCCGTCAGTATCCGATAGTAGTAGCCGTGCCATCCGTCACCGGGCAGGGCGTCGCCGAACAGCGGGCCGAGCGGGCTTTCCTCGCCGCCGTCTTCCTCCGGCCAGTACAGGCCATCGTGGTGCCCGTCACTGCTGAGAAATTTCTGCGCGTACTCCAGGACGCCGTCGCCATTGCGGTCGACCTCGGCGAAGTCCATCTGTGCATCGTGGTAGGCCTGGACAGCGTCTACCGCCGATTCTTCGTTGCGGCCGATACGGCGGACGCGGATTTCCTCGGCGCCGGCCTTGGTGTTGAACGCCCAGCCGTTCTTCTCGTGCTGGATGGGCAGGGGCAGCGTCCAGGGATCGTTGCCGACCACCAGGTGCGCCTGGTGGGGATTGTCCTTGGCGATCTGGTGCTTGTCCCGGTAGTGGGCGAGGAAGGCGTCCACTTCGTTGCGGTCGATGTTCTCGGCGGGGATGTAGTTGCGCCAGTCCTTGCCGAGCAGCGCGGCCAGCCGTTCGGGGTCGGCCTTCTCGGTGCCGAGTGCAGCGATGAACGCATCGGCGGCGGCCTCGGGAGTGGGGAAGGTTTCCTGGGCCGGCAGGGTGCAAGGCAGTGCCCCCAGGAGGGTGAATGTCAGCAAGCGCGATGCGACTTTCATGGCCCGTCTCCTATCTGTTCCGTCTGCCGCCGGAGGGCGCGCGGGCAGGGCGTTGCACGGCATGGCCGGCGCGCGCCGCCTGGGGACGGCTGGCGGCTGCGCGGCTGGCTTGCCCGCGGTTGGTGAACTCGCGCGATTGCCTCGGGTTGTTGGCGCCGGCAAAGGCATTGTTGCGCGGGGCCTGGGTTCTTGCGTGCTGCAGACGGGCCTCTTCGCGGGCACGCTGATTGTTCTGTGCCCGTGGACGCTGCTGCGCCTGGGCGCTGCGATTCTGCGCGACATTCCCGGCGCGCTCGCGCGCATCGGGCTGCCGGTTCAGTTCGCGGGTGGCTGCCTGAGCGCGCTCGCGGGCCTGGGTGTTGTCGCGTGCTTCGCGGCCGCCCTGTTGCGGACGCTGGAGGGCTTGCGGGTTGTCGCGCAGGTCGCGGGTTGCCGCCTGCGCGCGCTGCCTAGCCTGCTCGTTGTTGATCGGCGGCGCGACGCCTCGCTGGGCGAGGCTCTCCCGCGCCCTTGAACGCTCCTCGGCGCGAACCGAGTCGAAGCCGCGCATGGCCTCGCGCTGTTCGCCGCCCGCCAGTCGGCGGTTGTACTGCTCGCGGCTGGCCGCATCGCGGTAGGGCACGCCGTTGCGGTAGGTCGGATCGTGTCGCCAGGTGGCGCGGTTGCCATTGGCGTTGCCGTTGAACTCGCGATTCACGTTGCGATTGACGTTCCGGTTGCTGTTGAAGTTGTTGTAATGCTCCACATCGACGTCGATCTCGTGGTCGTCCCAGTCGCAGTCGCCCCAGAGCGAGCCCACGATGGCGACGCCCGCGCCGAACGCCAGCCCGGTGGCCAGCGCAGTGGCGACCGGGTATTCGGGTGGGGGCGGGTAATACACCGGTGGGCTGGAAGGATAGGCCCAGGCGCCATAGACCTGCGTGGGGTTGTAGCTGGGAACGTAGACCACCTGCGGGTTGGTCGGCTCGATGATGATGGTCTGGGTGGGGACCGCCCGCTGCGCCGATGTGCCTCCATCGGAGACGCTCTGGTCGGGCGCAGGGGCGGCTGGTTTGACGGTGACGGTCTGTTGCTCGTTGGAGGTCAGGTTGCCGGCGGCCTGGGCCTGGCGGCGAAGGCGCTGGATGGAATCCATCACTGCATCGGGTTGCGCCAGGAAGGCGTCGCCGACGCGCTGTACCCACGCCGGATCCTGCCCGAGCGTGGCGAGCACCAGGGGGAAGGCGACCAGCGATTGGACGCTCGGGTCCCACGGCTGGTTGGCAACCTGCTTCACCGCATTGTCGCCCGTTACGCCGGGGTTGGCTTTCGACCAGGCCGCCGCGTCGGCCACGTTGCCGGGGTAGGTAGTGGCCATCAGCACCTGGGCCAGCAGGGAGTCGGGGTAGAGCGCCAGTGGCGCGAGCATCTGGTCGAGCTGCTCGGTCGTGAATACCGCCTGGGGCGGCGCTACCGAGACCGTCGAGTTCGCCGGCGCGGGAGCCGGAGCGGGCGCGGCGCTTGCCGGCTGTGCTGTGGGCTGGCTGGCGGCGGGAGGGGCTGTGGAGGCGGTCTTGGCCTTGGGCGGCTCACTCTTGTCGCAGCCCGACATGGCCAGCAGTGCTATCAGAGCCAGATACCGACATTCTCGCATGGCGCTCTCCTGTGCCTGTGCCGTTGAATGCCCGACCCGTGGAAAGCGTCACGAGTAAATCATGGGTCTGAAGAATGATAGGCACATTGGCGGAAAGCTGCCGAAAGTCGAACGGCCAGCGATGCTGGCCGTCGGTCGGAGAGTTTGTCGGCGCGCGATTACTTGAGGCGCCGCTCGACACCTTTCTCGACCAGGATCTTGGCGGAGATTTCTTCCACCGAGAAATGCGTCGAGTTGATGTAGGCGATGTTCTCGCGCCGGAACAGGTTTTCCACCTCGCGGACTTCGAATTCGCATTGGGCGAAGCTCGCGTAGCGGCTGTTGGGCTTGCGCTCGTTGCGGATCGCGGTCAGCCGGTCGGGGTCGATGGTCAAGCCGAACAGCTTGTGCTTGTAGGGCTTGAGTGCGTTGGGCAGTTGCAGGCGCTCCATGTCCTCTTCGGTCAATGGGTAGTTCGCCGCGCGGATGCCGTATTGCAGTGCCATATAAAGGCAGGTCGGGGTCTTGCCGCAGCGCGATACGCCCACCAGGATCAGGTCGGCCTTGTCGTAGTAGTGGGTACGGGCGCCGTCGTCGTTGTCCAGGGCGAAGTTGACCGCATCGATACGCTCCATGTAGTTGGAATTGTGGCCGATGCTGTGGGATTTTCCGACGGAATACGACGAGTCTGAGGATAATTCCTGTTCGAGCGGGGACAAAAACGTCGAGAAGATGTCAATCATGAAACCGTTGGATTGCGCCAGAACAGAGCGGATTTCACGGTTCACGATGGTGTCGAAGATGATTGGGCGCGCCCCGTCCGCCTCGGCAGCGGTATTGATTTGCTGTACCATGACGCGCGCTTTTTCTTCGGTATCGATGTAAGGTCGCGTCAGTTTGACGAAGTTGATGTTCTCGAACTGCGCAAGAAGGCTCTGGCCGAGGGTTTCGGCAGTGATGCCGGTGCCATCGGAAATGAAAAATGCAGTTCGTTTCATATGCGCTGCGGGCCTTAAGGTAGGAACGTTTCTTGGCTATGATGGGCCGCGCGTTTGCAAGGCCCTTTGCCGGGGCATTCTCACTCATTTTTCTGGCCCGGACCAGACGAGTGGGGCCGCACCGGCCCGTACGACCTTTTCCAACACCTTAGTGGAGAGATCACCTTGGTAGAGTACGTAGTTTCCCTCGATAAGCTCGGCGTCCATGATGTCGAACGTGTGGGGGGCAAGAACGCATCCCTGGGCGAAATGATCAGCAACCTCGCCGGTGCTGGTGTGTCCGTACCGGGTGGTTTCGCCACCACCGCCCAGGCCTACCGTGACTTCCTCGAGCAGAGCGGCCTTAACGATCGCATCCATGCTGCGCTGGATGCTCTCGATGTGGATGACGTGAATGCCCTGGCCAAGACCGGTGCGCAGATCCGCCAGTGGGTGATGGACGCCGAGTTCCCCGCGCAACTGGACGCCGACATTCGCAAGGCCTTCGCCGAGATGGCCGGCAGCAATGACAACATGGCCGTCGCCGTGCGTTCCTCTGCCACCGCCGAAGACCTGCCGGACGCATCCTTCGCCGGCCAGCAGGAGACCTTCCTGAACATCCGCGGCGTGGACAACGTGATCCGCGCGGCCAAGGAAGTCTTCGCCTCCCTCTTCAACGACCGTGCGATCGCCTACCGCGTGCATCAGGGGTTCGACCACAAGCTGGTCGCCCTGTCCGCTGGCGTACAGCGCATGGTTCGCTCGGAAACCGGCACCGCCGGCGTAATGTTCACCCTGGACACCGAGTCCGGTTTCCGTGACGTGGTGTTCATCACCGGTGCCTATGGCCTCGGCGAGACCGTGGTTCAGGGTGCGGTGAACCCCGACGAGTTCTACGTACACAAGCCGACCCTGGAAGCCGGTCGTCCGGCGATCCTGCGTCGCAACCTGGGCAGCAAGGCCATCAAGATGGTCTACGGCGACGAGGCCAAGGCCGGTAAATCGGTCAAGGTAGTCGATGTGGAGAAGGCCGATCGCGCCCGCTTCGCACTCTCCGATGCCGAGGTGATCGAGCTGGCCAAGCAGGCGCTGATCATCGAGAAGCACTACCAGCGTCCTATGGACATCGAGTGGGCCAAAGACGGCGACGACGGCAAGCTGTATATCGTCCAGGCCCGTCCAGAGACCGTGAAGAGCCGCTCCAGCGCCACCGTTATGGAGCGCTACCTGCTCAAGGAAAAGGGCAAGGTCCTGGTTGAAGGTCGCGCCATCGGCCAGCGTATTGGCGCCGGCCCGGTGAAGGTGATCCACGATGTCTCCGAGATGGACAAGGTGCAGCCGGGCGACGTGCTGGTCTCCGACATGACCGACCCGGACTGGGAGCCGGTGATGAAGCGCGCCAGCGCTATCGTCACCAACCGTGGCGGCCGCACCTGCCATGCCGCGATCATCGCCCGTGAGCTGGGTATCCCTGCTGTCGTCGGTTGCGGCAACGCCACCGCGGCGCTGAAGGACGGCCAGCGTGTGACCGTGTCCTGCGCCGAAGGCGACACCGGCCTGATCTACGAAGGCGAGCTGGGCTTCGACATCCGCCAGAACTCGGTCGACGCCATGCCCGAGCTGCCGTTCAAGATCATGATGAACGTCGGCAACCCGGACCGCGCCTTCGACTTTGCCCAACTGCCGAACGAAGGCGTGGGCCTGGCCCGCCTGGAATTCATCATCAATCGCATGATCGGCGTGCATCCCAAGGCGCTGCTGAACTTCGCCAGCCTGCCGGCGGACATCAAGGATAGCGTCGAGAAGCGAATCGCCGGTTACGACGATCCGGTCGGCTTCTATGTCGAGAAGCTGGTCGAAGGCGTCGCTACCCTGGCGGCGGCTTTCTGGCCGAAGAAGGTCATCGTGCGTCTGTCGGACTTCAAGTCCAATGAATACGCCAACCTGATCGGCGGAAAGTTGTACGAGCCGGAAGAAGAGAACCCGATGCTCGGCTTCCGTGGTGCCTCGCGCTACATCAGCGAGTCGTTCCGCGATTGCTTCGAGCTCGAATGCCGCGCGATGAAGAAGGTCCGCAATGAAATGGGCCTGACCAACGTGGAGCTGATGGTGCCCTTCGTCCGTACCCTGGGCGAGGCGTCGCAGGTCGTCGACCTGCTGGCCACCAACGGCCTGAAGCGTGGCGAGAACGGCCTGCGCGTCATCATGATGTGCGAACTGCCGTCCAATGCCCTGCTGGCTGACGAGTTCCTCGAATTCTTCGATGGTTTCTCCATCGGTTCCAACGACCTGACCCAACTGACCCTCGGTCTTGATCGTGACTCCGGCATCGTCGCGCACCTGTTCGACGAGCGTAATCCTGCCGTGAAGAAGCTGCTGTCCAATGCCATCCAGGCGTGCAACCGCGCCGGCAAGTACATCGGCATCTGCGGCCAGGGCCCGTCGGACCATCCGGATCTGGCCAAGTGGCTGATGGAGCAGGGCATCGAGAGCGTGTCGCTGAACCCTGACTCGGTACTCGATACCTGGTTCTTCCTTGCGGAAGGTCAGGCCTGACGGTTCCTCTACCATCCTGAAAAGGGCGGGTGAATCACCCGCCCTTTTTTGTGCAAGCGATTCCATGCAAAGCAGTAGTCAACTCTTTCCCGTTGCGCTCCTGAGCGCAGAACTCCGCGGCGATCTCACCGAGGACGTATACCGGCTCAAGCCTGGCAACAGCCCCGATTCCAGCGTCGAGCTGGCGATGACTCGCATCGGGTGTCGTGATGGCGCACGTGGCGTGCCGGTGATCCTGCTGCACGGCAGCTTCTCCAACAGGCGCTTCTGGTATTCGCCCAGAGGTATCGGCCTCGGGCCTTATCTGGCGCGGGCCGGTTTCGATGTCTGGATTCCGGAGATGCGCGGGCATGGCCTGTCGCCACGCAATCACCACTATGACCTGAATCGCGTGGCCGACTATGCGCGCTTCGACCTGCCGGCCATCGCCCGTTTTGTTGTCGAGCAGAGTGTTCAGGCGCCTCACTGGGTCGGCCACTCCCTGGGCGGCATCACGCTTGCGGCAGCACTTGGCGGCGGCTACCTGGAGTCGGAGCAGGCGGCCAGTGTGGCGCTCTGTGGCAGCCAGGTTAGCCGTACCTACTGGCCATTGAAGCTGCCGCCGGTCGAGTGGAGCGGCCGCTTCCTGCTGCGGCGCATGGGCGGGCTTTCCGGCTCGCGGCTCAAGCGTGGCCCGGAAGACGAACCAACCGGCCTCGCACTGGAAACGCTGCGCTGGCATGGTCTGTTCGGTCGATTCGGCGAGAAGGATAACGACTGGTGGGCGGGCTTGGCGAACGTCCATACACCCGTGCTGGCGGTGGCGTCGGACGGTGATCGCCAGGATCCGGCGTGGGCCTGCAACAAGCTGCTGCAGCAGTTCGGCTCCGAGGTGCGCGAGTACCTGCATCTGGGGCGTCGGCAGGGTTTCAGCGAAGATTTCGGGCATGTCGACATGCTGATCAGCAAAGGTGCGCAGCGTGAGGTATGGCCCCTGCTGCGGCATTCGCTGGAGGAGGGCGTCCTGCCGGCCAGTCAGGCGGCTCTGGCGCAGGCTTGAGCCGTTCCTAGGAGGCGCGGCAACGAGTAGACTGTGACGCCATTGGGGCTTTCGGTCACATCCAGGCCGGTTTGCCCCGCCGGTTTTCATCAAGAGGAGCGTCTCCATGCATTACGTCACCCCCGATCTGTGCGATGCCTACCCGGAGCTGGTCCAGGTCGTCGAGCCGATGTTCAGCAACTTCGGCGGGCGGGACTCCTTCGGTGGCGAGATCGTCACCATCAAGTGCTTCGAAGACAACTCGCTGGTCAAGGAACAGGTCGACCAGGACGGCAAGGGCAAGGTGCTGGTCGTGGACGGTGGCGGCTCGCTGCGTCGCGCGCTGCTGGGCGACATGCTGGCTGAGAAAGCAGCCAAGAACGGCTGGGAAGGCATCGTGGTGTACGGCTGTATCCGTGACGTCGATGTGATCGCGCAGACTGACCTGGGCGTGCAGGCGCTGGCCAGTCACCCGATGAAGACCGACAAGCGCGGCATCGGCGACCTGAACGTTGCTGTGACTTTTGGCGGCATCACCTTCCGCCCGGGCGAGTTCGTGTATGCCGACAACAACGGCATCATCGTGTCGCCCCAGGCGCTGAAAATGCCGGAATAAGGCGAACCTCCGACTGCGGTTCGAGTCAATGCCGGAAGCGAGTGCTTCCGGCATTTTTCATGGGCGTCTCCCAGGGGGCACAGGAGAGGGCATGCAGCAGTACGAAAGTGGCACCGAGCGTGGCTTGATCGACGGTTTCGTGCTCGATGGTCGCGGTGGTGGCCGACAAGTTGCGCGCAGCGAACTGCCGCTGCTGGATCTTAAGCCGGAGGAGAGTCTCTGGGTGCATTGGGACCGCGGTGTGCCCGAGGCGCAGAGCTGGTTGCGCGAGTCCAGCGGGCTCAATGAGTTCGCCTGCGACCTGCTGCTGGAGGAGGCGACCCGGCCTCGACTGGTCGATCTGGGGGGCGAGCGCCTGTTGCTGTTCCTGCGCGGGGTGAACCTCAATCCCGGTGCGGTTCCCGAGGACATGGTGTCGCTGCGCGTCTATGCCGAGTCGCAGCGGGTGATCTCCTTGCGCCTGCGACCGCTCAAGGCGGTGGCCGACCTGCGCGCGGACCTGGAGGCCGGCCACGGACCGAAGACGGCCTCGGAGGTGGTGCTGTACCTGGCGCATTACCTGACCGACCGCGTCGACACCCTGATCGGCGGCCTGGCGGACCAGCTCGACGCAATGGAAGAGGCCATCGAGGAAGACGAGCGCAGCATTCCCGACCAGCATCAGTTGAGGATGCTGCGCCGGCGTGCCGCCGGCTTGCGCCGGTATCTCTCGCCGCAGCGCGACATTTACGCGCAGATGGTGAAGTTCAAGCTGTCGTGGACGCTGGCTGACGACGCCGACTACTGGAACGAGTTGTACAACCGGCTGACCCGCAATCTCGAGGAGCTGGAGCTGATCCGCGAGCGCATCAGCCTGATCCAGGAAGCCGAACACCGTCGAATTACCGAACGAATGAACCGCACCATGTATCTGCTTGGTATCATTACCGGCTTTTTCCTCCCCATGAGCTTCGTGACCGGACTTCTGGGGATCAATGTCGGCGGGATTCCCGGCTCGAGCGCGCCGTATGGTTTCGCCGTGGCCTGCCTGCTGATCGGCGGCATTGCCACCTTCCAGTGGTGGATTTTCCGCCGGCTGCGTTGGCTCTAGATGTGACTTGTGAATTCGTGGGGGCGTCAAGCACCTCACACAGGCGAGGTGCGCGCATGCACGACCCATTTGAAGAATCCTTGCGTGATCTGCTGAAGATGCCGCCGGAGCAGCCGGGCGACGATTCGCGCCTGGGCCGCGTGCTCAAGACCGCCAACCGCCAGGTCGGTGCGGGCGATCTGTTCAGCCTGATGGGCCATTGGCTGGAAGCGCTGACCATCGGTGTCAGCCGCGGCTCCGCCCATCTTGCACCCGTCTCGCGTCGCGCGCAGAATTCCGCCCCTTCCGCTGACAAGGCCGATTGAACATGCAATTCGACATCTGGACGCAAAGCCTGCTCACCGCCATGAATACCCTGTGGGGAAAACTGGCCGGGTTCATTCCGAACCTGCTCGGCGCGCTGGTGGTCGTGCTGCTCGGCTTCATCGTCGCGAAGCTTCTCGATGCCCTGCTTTCCAAACTCCTGGCCAAGCTCGGCCTGGACCGTCTGATGGCCGGCACCGGCCTGACCAAGCTGCTGGCTCGCGCCGGCATCCAGGTCCCGGTATCGACCCTGATCGGCAAGATCATCTACTGGTTCGTGCTGCTGGTATTCCTGGTGTCCGCGGCCGAGTCCCTCGGGCTCCAGCGTGTTTCCGCGACACTGGACATGCTGGCGCTGTACCTGCCCAAGGTATTCGGCGCGGCCCTGGTGCTGATCGTCGGTGTATTGCTTGCACAACTGGCGAACAGCCTGGTGCGCGGTGCCGCCGACGGCGTCGGTCTCGAATATGCCAATGGGCTGGGGCGCGTGGCGCAGTGGCTGGTCATCATCATCAGTATCTCGGTGGCTATCGGTCAGCTCGAGGTGAAGACCGACCTGCTGAACTACATCATCGCCATCGTGCTGATCACCATCGGTCTGGCGGCGGCGCTGGCACTCGGCCTAGGCAGTCGCGAAGTGGCCGGCCAGATTATCGCGGGTATTTATGTGCGTGAGCTGTATCAGGTTGGGCAACAAGTGAAAGTCGCGGATGTCGAAGGCATCATCGAAGAAATTGGTACCATCAAGACTATCCTGCTGACGGAGGAGGGCGAGTTGGTGTCCATTGCCAACCGAATCCTGCTCGATCAGCGCGTGACCAGTCGCTGAGATGATGACCGATCGCCGATGCCGCTCCCGTGGAGCCGCATCGGTAGCTGACTTGACCTGGCCCGACCCGACTTGAACAAGCCGCAATCACTGTCCTTGCGCTATGACCCGCGCCAGCTCACCGACGAGGAGCTGGTGGAGCGTTCTCACGAGGAATTGTTCCACGTGACCCGGGCCTATGAAGAGCTGATGCGACGCTATCAGCGCACGCTGTTCAATGTCTGTGCCCGATATCTGGGCAACGACCGGGACGCCGATGATGTGTGTCAAGAAGTGATGTTGAAGGTTCTGTATGGTCTGAAGAACTTCGAAGGAAAGTCGAAGTTCAAGACCTGGCTGTACAGCATCACTTACAATGAGTGCATTACCCAATATCGGAAGGAACGGCGCAAACGCAGATTGCTCGATGCGCTGAGTCTGGATCCGGTGGAGGAGGCTTCCGAAGAGAAGGCTCCCAAGGTTGAGGAGCGCGGCGGACTAGACCGTTGGCTGGTTCATGTCAATCCCATCGATCGGGAAATTCTGGTTTTGCGCTTTGTGGCAGAACTGGAGTTCCAGGAGATTGCGGATATCATGCACATGGGCCTGAGCGCTACCAAAATGCGCTACAAGCGTGCACTCGATCGATTGCGAGAAAAGTTTTCCGGTACGACGGAATCTTAGTTCAGGAAATATTGTCTCTTTGGTTGGGAAGTTCTGATAAACTTGCCAACCAAGTTGTACGGCCTATGGTTTGACAACTTATTGACCACCAAGATGGGGATTTAACGGATGAAACTGAAGAACACCCTTGGCGTCGTAGTCGGCTCTGTAATCGCCGCCACCGCTGTGAACGCCTTTGCTCAAGGCCAGGGCGCGGTCGAGGTCGAGGCCTTCGGCAAGCGCTACTTCACCGACAGCACCCGCGACATGAAGAACGCCGACCTGTACGGCGGCTCGGTCGGTTACTTCCTGACCGACGACGTCGAGCTGGCTCTGTCCTACGGCGAATACCACGACGTTCGCGGCACCTACGAGACCGGCAACAAGAAGGTCCACGGTAACCTGAGCACCCTGGATGCCATCTACCACTTCGGTACTCCGGGCGCTGGCAACCTGCGTCCGTACGTGTCGGCTGGTATCGGCCATCAGAGCCTGACCAACATCCACGACGCCAACGGCAGCCGTCAGAACCTGACCATGGCTATGGTTGGTACCGGTCTGAAGTACTACTTCACCGAGAACTTCTTCGCCAAGGCCAGCCTCGACGGCCAGTATGGCCTGGAGAAGCGTGACAACGGTCACCAGGGCGAGTGGATGGCCGGCCTGGGCGTTGGTCTGAATTTCGGTGGTGGCAAAGCCGCCCCGGCTCCGGAGCCGGTTGCTGAAGTTTGCTCCGACGCTGACAACGACGGCGTTTGCGACAACGTCGACAAGTGCCCGAACACCCCGGCCAACGTCACCGTTGACGCCAATGGCTGCCCGGCCGTTGCTGAAGTCGTTCGCGTTCAGCTGGACGTGAAGTTCGACTTCGACAAGTCCAAGGTTAAAGAGAACAGCTACGCTGACATCAAGAACCTGGCTGACTTCATGAAGCAGTACCCGTCCACCTCCACCACCGTTGAAGGCCACACCGACTCCGTCGGTACCGACGCCTACAACCAGAAACTGTCCGAGCGTCGTGCAAACGCCGTTCGTGACGTACTGGTCAACGAGTACGGTGTTGAAGGCGGTCGCGTGAACGCTGTTGGTTACGGTGAGTCCCGTCCGGTTGCTGACAACGCAACTGCCGAAGGCCGCGCCATCAACCGTCGCGTAGAAGCCGAAGTAGAAGCCCAAGCCAAGCAGTAAGTGGTCTGAGCTTTCGAGAAAAACCCGGCCTAGGCCGGGTTTTTCTTTGCCTGCGTAAAGTAGCGCTCAGGCGCTTCTAGCCAGTTCTACCTGCTGCGAAGCAGCGGCGACGTCACCGATAACCAGGATCGCCGGGCTTTTCAGGGCGAAACCCTGGGCCGCTTCCAGCATATCGGCAAGATGGCTGCGACATTCGCGCTGGCTGGGCAGGGACGCGTTCTCGATCATTGCAACTGGAGTGCTCGCGGTCATTCCGCCCTCAAGCAGTCCGTCGCGGATATCCGCCAGTTTCGCCACGCCCATGTAGATAACCAGCGTCGTACCGGCCGCAGCCAGGCCGCGCCAGTTCAATACGCTGTCATCCTGTGTGTGGGCGGTGATGAGTGTCACGCCCCGGCTCACGCCCCGAAGGGTGAGCGGAATGCCGCATTGGGTGGCGGCTGCCAGCCCTGCAGTGATTCCATTGACCAGCTCGTACGCCACGCCTCGCGCACCCAGCCATGCCGCTTCTTCACCGCCGCGCCCGAATATGCACGGATCGCCTCCCTTCAGACGGGCGACCCGGCGACCTTGGCGGGCGTATCGCTGCATCAACCTATGGATGAAATCCTGCGGCGTGGAGCGACAGCCACCGCGCTTGCCGACGGAAATAACCCTTGCCCCAGGGCAATGCTCCAGCACTGCCGGATCAACCAGGTCGTCCGTCAGCACCACGTCGGCCTGTTCGAGCGCGCGCACTGCCTTGAGCGTCAGCAGTTCCGGATCACCCGGGCCCGCGCCGATCAGCCAGACTTTTCCACTCATATTCTTCTCCTCGGGCAGCCGGTTATGCGGCGAATCTCAGGCGCTCGCGGCCATAGCGCGCTGGGCCAGCAGACGTTTGATTTCCGGTATGCAGGAGCCGCAGGCGGTCCCGCATTTGAGTTGGCATTTGAGCTGCTCCAGATCCTGTCCATTTTCAATACCGGCCTGGATACGGCTCTGGCTGACATTCATGCAGTTGCACACAGTCTTGTCGGCAAACGTGCCAACCGCCTTGCCCGGTGCGGCGCCGGGCGGAGCGAGCAGCCAGCGGTGCAGCTCCTCGTCGGCGCGGCTGTCTTTCCATAACTCCCGTAGCCAGGTGCTGGCCGCAGTTTCTCCCGCCAGGCGCAGGGCCACGATGCGCGATTGCTCGATACGGACCCGCCTGCCGACCCCGCGGCGTGGGTCGTCGTAGGCCATCACCGGGCCGTCGACCAAGCCTAGATGCGCGTCGATGGCGTCGAGCCATTCAGCGCTGGGCTCCTCATCGTGCGCTGCGCGGATCAACAGGGCCGGGCGCTCCCGGCCGGTCGGGCTGAAGCTGGCGTACTGCAAACCATCGAACAGGGGGCGGAGGGAGTCGAAGCGATGTTGGACCGGCCCTTCGGCAAGGGCGAAGAACTGCCACGGCAGATCGATCCGGCTGACTTCCACCGCCGCGTGCTTGAGTTCCGGTTGCATGGAAAGCGGATCCACTGCCGGCAGGGTCAGGACGTTGACACCCAATCCTCTGAGGAATCGCTCTCCCCAGTGCATCGGCAGGAAAGCCTGGCCTGGCCGCAGCCTGTCATCGGCCTGTACCGGCAGGACAATCTGCCCGCGCCGGCTGTGCAGCTTCACCAGTTGACCGTCGGTGAGCCGCCGGCGGCGCAGTTCGTCGGGGGGCAGGCCGAGTACGGCTTCTTCCACATGGCCGAACAGTTGGGGCGCGGTACCGGTGCGGGTCATGCCGTGCCATTGGTCGCGCAGGCGGCCGGTGTTGAGGATCAATGGATAGCGCGCTTCACGCCGCTCCTTCGGTGCGCAGTAGGGTTCGGAGATCAGCCGGGCGCGGCCATTAGCTGTCGGAAAGATGCCATTGCCGTACAGGCGGGCCGTGCCCTGTTCCGCGCCAGCGGGGAACGGCCATTGTTGCGGGCCGAGACGATCCAGCAACGAGTAGTCGATCCCGCAAAGATCAAGATCGCGATCGCGTGTCAGGCCCTTGTACTCTTCGAACAGCGCGTGGGGTGAGGTGAAGTCGAACAGGCTGCTGGCGTCCGGACGCAGCCTGCGCTCCAGCCGGCGGGCGAAATCGCAGGCAATGTCCCAATCGGCACGTGCCTCTGCGATGGCAGGAACCGCTGCGCGAACGTGGCTGATGCGTCGCTCGGAATTGGTGACCGTACCTTCCTTTTCGCCCCAGGTGGCGGCGGGCAGCAGCAAGTCGGCGAACTGACAGGTTTCACTGGTGCTGAAGGCTTCCTGCACGATGACGAACGGACAGGCCGCCAGCGCTTCGCGTACCCGCGTCTGGTCGGGCAGCGACTGTGCGGGGTTGGTGCAGGCGATCCAAAGTGCCCTGATGCGCCCTTCGCGCACTGCGTCGAACAGTTCGATGGCGCTCAGGCCGGGTCTCGCCGGCAGCCGCTCGATTCCCCAGTACGCCGCCACTTCCGCGCGGTGCTCGGGGTTGCCAGCTTCGCGGTGGCCAGGCAGCAGATTGGCCAGGCTGCCGGTCTCGCGCCCACCCATCGCATTGGGCTGGCCGGTGAGCGAGAACGGGCCGGCTCCGGGGCGGCCGATCTGTCCGGTGGCCAAGTGCAGGTTGATCAGCGCGCTGTTTTTCGCACTGCCGGAACTCGACTGGTTCAGGCCCATGCACCATAGCGAGAGGAACGCCGGCGCTTGACCGATCCACTCGGCGCAGCGTTGCAGGTCGTCCACGGCGATGCCGCAGATTTGCGCGACCGCCAGCGGGCCATAGTCGCGCACCAGCCCCTTGAGCTCAGCCATGCCCTCGGTGTGCGCGTCGATGAATGCCCGGTCGACCCAGCCCTCCCATAGCAGGATGTGCAGGATGCCGTGAAGCAGCGCCACGTCGGTACCGGGGAGGATCGCCAGGTGCAAGTCTGCCTGTTCGGCGGTATCGGTGCGGCGCGGGTCGATGACGATCAGCTTCATTTCCGGCCGGCGCGCGCGGGCTTCTTCCAGGCGGCGGAACAGTACCGGGTGGGCGTAGGCCATGTTGCTACCGGCGATCATCACGCAGTCGGCCAGTTCGATGTCTTCGTAGCTGCAGGGCGGGGCGTCGGCGCCGAGGCTGCGCTTGTAGCCGACCACCGCCGAGGACATGCACAGTCGCGAATTGCTGTCGATGTTGTTGGTACCGACCAGCGCGCGGGCGAGTTTATTGAAGGCGTAGTAGTCCTCGGTGAGCAGTTGGCCGGAAACATAGAAGGCCACGCTGTCCGGACCGTATTCGCGGATGGTCTCGGCGAAGGCTCCGGCGGCATGCTCCAGTGCGGTGTCCCAGTCGGTACGGGCACGTGGCAGCTGTTTGCCCAGCCGTAGCTCAGGGAATTGCGCGCGGGCATCCACGTCGCCGGTGAGATGCAGGGTGGAGCCTTTGCTGCACAGGCGGCCGAAGTTGGCCGGATGTTCTGGGTCGCCCTGTACGCCAAGGATGCGTTCGTCGTTGTGCTCGATCAGTACGCCGCAACCCACTCCGCAGTAGCAGCAGGTGGACGCGGTGGTACGACGGTTCGGGTTCATGGCGCGGGCCTCCCTCGCTCGCCTCAAGCGCAGTGGGCCGCAGCGGCGCGTAGCGCCAGCAGCACGCGTCCGTCTTCGACCTTCACGTCATGGCGATGGGCGCAGCCGTGGTCCGGTGCTACTGCTGCGCCGCTTTCCAGCTCGATCTGCCAGTTGTGTAGCGGGCAGGCCACGCGCTTGCCGTAGATCAGGCCCTGAGACAGCGGGCCGCCTTTGTGCGGGCAGCGGTCGTCGAGGGCGAAGACCTCGTCGTCTGCGCTGCGAAAGATCGCGATGTCGCCCCTGGGGCCGGCCACGACACGGGAGCCGAGGGGGTTGATGTCATCGAGGGCGCAGATGTCGAACCAGTTCATGGGATGTCTCCAGCAAGCGGGTGGGAGTGGCCCCTCTGGCGGGGCCTGGCGAGCTCTCAGGCGGTTTCCAGTTGCGTCAGGGGAATCCGTTCGAATTCCTTCTTCAGCGGCTGCTGGGCGATGCGTTCCTGCCACGGGTCCTGCTCCAGTGACAGGGCGAAGCGCAGTCGTGCGTTGAGCGCCTTGCGCTTCTCCGCGTCTTCCAGCACGGCTTTGCGGACGTGTTCGAGGCCGACGCGCTGCAGGTAGTGCACGGTACGTTCGAGGTAGAAGGCTTCCTCGCGGTAGAGCTGGAGGAAGGCGCCGCTGTACTCGCGTACTTCATCGGAGGTCTTGAGCTTGACGAAGAACTCCGCCACCTCCGTCTTGATTCCGCCGTTGCCGCCGATGTACAGCTCCCACCCGGAATCCACGCCGATGATGCCGATGTCCTTGATGCCGGCCTCGGCGCAGTTGCGCGGGCAGCCGGAGACCGCCAGCTTGACCTTGTGCGGCGACCACATGTTGAACAGGTCGTGTTCCAGATCGATGCCCAACTGGGTCGAGTTCTGCGTGCCGAAGCGGCAGAACTCGCTGCCCACGCAGGTCTTCACGGTGCGGATGGATTTGCCGTAGGCGTGTCCGGAGGGCATGTCGAGGTCCTTCCAGATCGCCGGCAGGTCTTCCTTCTTCACACCCAGCAGGTCGATGCGTTGGCCGCCGGTAACCTTCACCATCGGTACCTGGTACTTGTCGGCGACGTCGGCGATGCGCCGCAACTCGGCGGCGTTGGTCACGCCACCCCACATGCGTGGCACCACCGAGTAAGTGCCGTCCTTCTGGATGTTGGCGTGGGCGCGCTCGTTGATCAGGCGTGACTGCGGGTCGTCCCTGGCCTCGCCGGGCCAGGTGGATATCAGGTAGTAGTTCAGTGCCGGGCGGCAGGTGGCGCAGCCGTCCGGGGTGCGCCAGTCCATGAAGCGCATGGCGGCGCTGAGAGAAGTCAGATGATGGTCGCGGATCGCCTGGCGTACCTGGCCGTGATTGAGATCGCTGCAGCCGCAGATGGCTTTCTCGCTCTTGGGCTTCACGTCCGCCGCGCCGCCCACGGTGCTGATCAGGATCTGCTCCACCAGCCCGGCGCAGGAGCCGCAGGAGCTGGCCGCCTTGGTGTGCTTCTTCACGTCGTCGACGCTGAACAGGCCGTTCTCCTGGATGGCCTTGACGATGGTGCCCTTGCACACGCCGTTGCAGCCGCAGACTTCCGCCGTATCGGGCAGGTTCGCCGCGCTGCTCTGGCCCTGGTGGCCGACGTCGCCAACGCTGCTTTCGCCGAACATCAGGTGGTCGCGGATCTCGGCAACGTTGTGGTTCTCGCGGATCTGCCGGAAGTACCAGCCGCCGTCGGCGGTATCGCCGTAGAGGCAGGCTCCGACCAGTACGTCGTCCTTGATCACCAGCTTCTTGTACACGCCGCCGATGGGATCGGAGAGGGTGATGGTCTCGGTGCCTTCGCCACCCATGAATTCGCCGGCGGAGAACAGATCGATGCCGGTCACCTTGAGCTTGGTCGAGGTCACCGAACCCTGGTAGCGGGCGAAGCCGAGCATCGCCAGGTGGTTGGCGCAGACCTTGGCCTGCTCGAACAGTGGCGCCACCAGACCGTAGGCGATGCCTCGATGGCTGGCGCATTCGCCCAGGGCGTAGATGCGCGGATCGTAGGTCTGCAGGGTGTCGTTGACCAGGATGCCACGATTGCAGGGCAGGCCGGTCTTTTCCGCCAGCTCGGTATTGGGGCGGATACCGGCGGCCATCACCACCAGGTCGGCTGCGAGCACTTCGCCGTCCTTGAAGCGGATGGCACAGACGTGGCCGTTGCCGTCGTCGATCAGTTCGTCGGTCTGGGTGTTCAGGCGGAAGTGGATACCGCGCGACTCCAGCGCGCCTTGCAGCAGCTTGCCGGCGGTGCGGTCGAGCTGGCGTTCCAGCAGCCAGTCGGAGAGGTGCACCACGGTTACGTCCATGCCGCGCAGCTTCAGGCCGTTGGCCGCTTCCAGACCGAGCAGACCGCCACCGATGACTACCGCGTGGCTATGGCTGCCGGCGGTGTCGATCATGGTCTGGGTGTCGGCGATGTCGCGGTAGCCGATCACGCCGCGCAGGCGGTTGCCTGGGACCGGCAGGATGAACGGGTTGGAACCGGTGGCGATCAGCAGTCGATCGTACTCAGCCTCGCTGCCGTCCTCGGCGATCACGCGGCGGCAATGGCGGTCGATGCGGGTGACCTTGCGGTTGAGCAGCAGGCGGATGCCGTTGTCGCTGTACCAGTTGAGGTCGTTGAGGACGATGTCTTCGAAGGTCTGCTCGCCGGCCAGCACCGGGGAGAGCAGGATGCGGTTGTAGTTGGGGTGCGGCTCCGCGCCGAACACAGTGATGTCATAGAGGTCCGGGGCAATCTTCAGCAGCTCTTCCAGGGTACGCACGCCGGCCATGCCGTTTCCGATCAACACGAGCTTGAGCTTCTTCATGTATGGCTCTCACGAAAAATCACGGAAAACAAAAAAGGCGTCCCGCTGGTTGCCCAGCGAGGACGCCTTTGTCCAAGTCCCGTTCGATCGGGAGGTGCGAGCCTCTTCGTTGAGGGACGCGCTTTTGTAGATTGTTGCCAAGGCTCTTGCAGGGGATGTGCCAACTTGTTCGTCGCTCGTTTTCGCGGTGTTCGGCGATATTCCCTGGCTGTGCGGTGCACTGCGCTGAGGCGCCTCGAACCGATCTGGTGCATGCCTAGCCGCGATGCAGCAGCCAGAGGGTCAACCCAAGATTGATCGCCAGGGACGTCAGGGCGACTCCACGCCACACCCGCAGCGGTTCGCGCTCCAGCAGCGGCCTTGGTCGGGCCGGCGCCTGGCGTTCACCGTGCTCCAGGGCCAGCAGGCACTCTTCCGCGGTTTCGAAACGCTGCTGCGGTTGGCTGGCGAGCAACCGGCCCAGCCAGTCGTCCAGCCACGCTGGCAAATCCGGTCGGTAGCGGCTGGCCGGTGTCGGCGTGCCGAAACGTGGGTGCTGGAAGGCTTCGATTTCGCCGTAGGGGTATTGGGCGCAGAGCAATCGGTACAGTGTGACGCCAGCGCCGTAGAGATCCTGGCGAACGTCCGGCGGCGCGCCCTGGAAGGCTTCTGGGGCCAGGTAGCTCGGTGTGCCGGGCAGGTCATGCGGATCGTCGTGGGACAGGCCGGGGCAGTAGGCCAGGCCGAAGTCCAGCAGGCGCAGTTCTCCGTCGTTGGACCAGTGCAGGTTCTCCGGCTTGATGTCGCGGTGCAGGATGTTACGCCGATGCAACTGGCCGAGGCCGCGCAACAGGCGCCGGGCCAGGTCCAGCCAGTCGCCGAGCGGGAGCGGGCCGTTCAGCGAGAGGTGTTCGGCGAGCGTCTGGCCGGGGTAGTCGCGCATCACGTAATACAGGTGCTGACGTTGCGGCAGGCTGTGCAGCTCGGGGAAGTAGCGGCCTTGCACGCGGCGCAGGAACCACTCTTCCAGCAGCAGCGCCTGGGCGGCACCGGGCGCCTCGCGCAAGGCGGGAGGTAGTGTCTTCAACAGCCACGGCCGGCCCTGGCGGTCGCGTACCCGGTAGATCAGCGATTGTCGCGACCGCGCCAGCCGGCTTTCGATCTCCCAGCCCTCGAACTCCTGGCCATTGCGCAGCGTGGGCAGCGCCGGCCAGTGCTCCAGTTGCGCCAGGGCATCGCCCAGGCTGGCCTCGGGCAATTCGTCGACCCGAACCAACAGCGCACTGGCGTTGTCCTGACTGCCGGCCAGGTGCGCGGCGCTGACCAGCGCTTCTGCGCAGGCCTCCAGGGTCGGCGCGTCCTCCAGGAGTCGGCGGATGCCGGCGTCGCCGAGCGTTGCCCAGACGCCGTCGCTGATCAGCAGGAAGGCTTGCCCTGCCTCCAGCTCGCCGTCCCGATAGTCCACCACCAGGTGCTGGTCCAGGCCCAGCGCGCGCTTGAGCACGTGCTGCATGCCCGGTTGTTCCCACACGTGGTCCTGGGTCAGGCAATCCAGTTGCCCGTCATGCCACCGATACAGGCGGCAGTCTCCGACATGGGCGAGGGTGAAGCGCCGGCCGCGCAGCACCAACGCGCTGAGTGTGGTCAACAGCGGCTGGCCTCCACCATTGGCCTGTAGCCAGCGATTCTGCGAGATCAGCAGGCGCTCCAGGGCCTGGGCGACGGCCCAGGTTTCCGGCGTGGCGTAGTAGTCGGTGGCCAGCGCCTGTAGCGTCAGGCGTGCGGCGAGTCCGCCGTCGGCGCAATGGCTTACGCCGTCAGCAATGGCGAACAGATAGCCCTTGCTGGCCGCCAGCTCTGCGGGCGGAGTGACCACCCGCAGGGCGTCCTGATTCTCGTCCCGCGGTCCGGTGGCACTGGCCTGGGCGAAGCTCAGCGCCAGGCTCATGCCAGTCCCTTGCCGGTGCGCATGGCTATACCCGTGCCGCTGTCACGGCCGCGCAGCCCCAGGTGGTGCGCCAGCGCGCCTTCACCGCGTGCAGGCCGAACCAGGCCAGCACGCCGAGGCTGGCGAACAGCCAGAGGCCGATCTGGTAGTCACCAGTGGATTGCTTGATCGCACCCAGGCCCGCGGTCAGGCAGAAGCCGCCGATGCCGCCGGCCATGCCGATCAGGCCGGTCATCACCCCGATGGTCTGGCGGAAGCGCTGCGGCACGAGCTGGAACACTGCACCGTTGCCCGCGCCAAGGCTGAGCATCGCGGCCACGAAGAGGCTCAGGGCGGCAACCGCGCTGGACAGGTGGAACCCCACCGCGGCGATGCAGATCGAGGCGACGGTGTACATCACCAGCAGGCTGCGGATACCACCGATGCGATCGGCCAGCGCGCCGCCCATTGGACGCATGAGGCTGCCGGCGAACACGCAGGCGGCGGTGTAGTAGCCCGCCTTGACCGGGTCCAGCCCATACTGGTCGTTGAAGTAGCCGGGCAGTGTGCTGGCCAGGCCAAGGAAGCCGCCGAAGGTCACGCTGTAGAAGAACATGAACCACCAACTGTCGCGGTCACCAAGGGCCTTCAGATAGTCGGCCAGGGATTTGGGCGCTGGGCACCCCGGCGCATTGCGGGCGAACAGGGCGAATACCAGGAGGGTCGCCAGCAAGGGGATCAGCGCGAAGCCGAATACATTCTGCCAGCCGAATGCGGCGGCGATGCCGGGCGCGAACAGTGCGGTGAGCACTGTGCCGGAGTTTCCCGCGCCAGCGATACCCATCGCCTTGCCCTGGTGCTGCGGCGGGTACCACTGCGAGGCCAGGGGCAGCGCTACGGCGAAGGAGGCGCCGGCCATGCCCAGCAGTACGCCCAGCAGAAGGGCATGCTCCAGCGTTTGGATTCCCAGTTGCCAGGCTCCAGACAGCGCGCAGATGACGACTACCTGGCCGAGGATGCCGGCGGCCTTGGGCGACCAGCGATCGGCCAGCAGGCCCATCAGGAAGCGCAGTACGGCGCCTGAAAGAATCGGTGTGGCCACCATCAGCGCGCGCTGCTGGGTGGACAGTTCGAGGTCGGTGGCGATCTGCACGGCCAGTGGGCCGAGCACGTACCAGACCATGAAGCTCAGGTCGAAATAGAGGAAGGCGGCGAAGAGCGTCGGCGCGTGGCCGGCTTTCCAGAAGCTCGTCTGCATGGAACACCTCATCAGCAACGGTTGAGTACCCCGGTCGGGCGCCCATATGGCATCCGCCGGTGCTGCAAGGCCCCTGCGCCGGGGCAAACGAAAAAGGCGTCGCTCCACCCTCGCACTAGGTGCGGGTGCGGATGCGACGCCTTTGTCGTAGTTGGGTAACCGCCGTTGATTACCACCGGCTGGACTACAGCAAGCGCTGGGCCAAGTGTAAAAAGTCTTTTGGACTCAGTGGATTACCGTGATCCAGCCGTTTTGCGATGCCCCAACGCAGCGCTAGCGGCGGGGCGCGTGCGCTGCGTTGGGGCGTGGGCTCAGAGCGTTGGTGGGGAGGGAAAGAGCACCACCGGCCCTTGCGGTACGGTCCCTGGCGGCAGGTAGGCAGGGGCGATCTGGCCGGCCGGGCCAAGGTGACGAAGATAGCGGTAGATACCGCGCAGGTCGTCATCGCTCATGATGCGCAGCACATGGGAGGGCATGGGTGGCCGGAAGCTCGCCTGGCGCGCGTTGGCCAGCCACTGCTCCTCGCTGTAGCCCTGCATGTACAGGCGCAGGTTGCTGGGATAGGTGGTGCCCCAGGGGCCGCTCCAGCCCAGTTGATCGCCGGTGAGCCAGGCGCTCTCCGGGACTTTCTCCGGCGCCATCGCGTAGCCGGCGGTGTGGCAGTCGTTGCAGCCGGCGATCTGCACCAGATAGCGGCCGCGTTGCAGGGAATCGGAGTCCGCAGCTGGTGTTGGCGCGGAAAGGGACATAAGTGGCAGGCACAGACAACCGGACAGCGCGCCCACCCGAGGGAAGGACGGCATGGTGTGTATCTCCTCTGATAGCGATCGGGTTCACGGCTCCAGAGGTATAGCGCGTTGTCGGCGTGCCTGCCGGGATGGCTCAGGCGACCCAGTTGACGTTGGGGAAGGTATCGCGGAAGGCGTCGGGAATCGGGGTGACTTGACCGGCTTTGTAGTCGAAGAACACGAAGCCGGATTTTGCCATTGCCACGAGGGTGTCGTCCGCTGGGCGTGTGATGCGGAAGATGATGTCGCCGCCGTACTTGTTGAAGTCCATGACGCCGACCTCGAACAGCAGTTGGTCGCGGGCGTGCGCTTCGGCGCGGTATGTGGTGGCGAGGTCAGTGACGATGATGCCGGTCTCGCGGATGCCGTAATCGAACAGGAAGCGCGCGCGGGCCTCAGAAATCATCGAGATCATCGAATCGTTGCCCAGGTGGTTGGCGCCGTTGATGTCGGTGACGCGGACGGTCAGCTTGGTGCTGTAGATGAAGAGTTCGTCGGGGAATTCCAGTTTCAGGCGGGCCATAGCGATCTCGAATGACGATGAATGCGTCATTGTACGAAGCCCGCCACCGGTTTCGCAGTGCCATTGGCGGGCTGAATGGGAGCCTCAGTGCGCTGCGTTGAGGTGATAGAAGGTCACGCGGCCGCCTTCGTCGTCGGCGCCCTTGTTGTCGCTGATGTAGGCGCCAGCCTTGAAGTAGAGCAATTGCTTGCTCCAGGTCTTGCTCAGGGCCTGGCGGTAATACTGCTTTTCGCCATCGGCGCTCTCTGCGCGCAGGCCGAGCTGGCCGGAGGATGTGACGCGCAGGCTGTAGGTAACGCGCTCGTTCAGGCGGACATCGGTGAGCAGTGGGATGTTCTTGCTAGCGCTGTCGTCGGGGTGGTTGCGCACCAGCGCTTCGATGCTGCCGGTCCTGGTCCTGGGATAGTAGTGGTACTGAAGCTTCACCAGTGGCTCGCCATCGCCGCTGGTGGGCGACTTGCTGTGGATCTGGCCGATGATGATCTTGTTCTGCGATGGCACACGGCCGACGCTGAGGGTGGCGCGCAGTTCATTGTCGCCACCGCTGTAGTACCAGTTGTAGAGGCTGCCATCGCGTGACGTTTCGCGCAGCTCGGTGCGCGGGAAGGTACTGTCTTGGGTGTGGGAGCCACCGACGGGGACCCAGAAGACGATGCTGTCGCCGTCGCGCTTGAAGTAGCGGCTCTGATAACCCTTCTGCAATTGCTGGGTGGGGACTTCGGTGGGGCGGGGTTCGCTGGGGATGGTGAGGTTCCAGGTAGATAGGTCGATCATGCTGTCTCGCTCGCGATGGGTTCGGGCGCGGCCGGCGGGTTCCTGGCCGGCAGGCCGCACTGCGGACTTCCACGGTCGTGCAATGGAAGCGAGGGGGACCGCGCAAGGTGCGTCGCGGCGCGGGCAGCATACGCAGCGTGTTCGGCGGCGGGGGCCAGCAGCGCAACTGGCGTTCTGATCGCGGTATGCCGCCGCTGGCAGATGGCCGGCGGCGCGTCATTGCCCGAGCATGTCGTGCATGGCGATGATCTGCTCGGCCACCTGCACCAGCTTCTGTTGACGTCCCATCGCCTGCCGCCGCATCAGGGTATATGCCTCCTCTTCGGTGCAGCCCTTCATCTTCATCAGCAGTCCCTTGGCCAGCTCGACCCGCTTGCGCTCGGCCAGTTGCTGTTCGCGGGCCTGGAGCTGCGCGCGCAGCGCCTGGTCGCTCTCGAAGCGCGCCATAGCCACGTCGAGGATCGGCTGCAGGCGCTGCGCCTGGATGCCTTCGACGATGTAGGCGCTGACCCCGGAGCGGATGGCCTGGCGCATCACCTGCGGGTCGTGCTCGTCGGTGAACATTACGATGGGCCGTGGCTGGTCGCGGCTGACCAGCACCACTTGCTCCATCACGTCGCGACCGGGGGACTCGGTGTCGATGAGGATCACATCCGGACGCAGGACTTCCACCCGTTGCGCCAGGTCGATGGTCAGGCCGGACTCATCGACCACCTCGAAGCCGCTTTCCAGCAGGGCGGCCTTGAGGCGCCCGACTTTCTTCGGGGTGTCGTTGATCAGCAGGACGCGCAGCATGCTCAACCTCGCTCTACCAGGGCGTTCAGTTCGAAACCGCGGGCATAGCCGGCGGGATCGCTGCCGTCCCAGATGCGGCCGTCGATCAGTGCCGAACTGCGCAGGTCTGCTTCGGGCGCGGCCACGCCCACGGCCTCGGCGGCTTGCCGGTACAGCGCCAGTTGCTGGACCTGGCGGGCGACGCCGAGGTAGTCGATGTCGTCGCGCAGCAGGCCCCAGCGACGGAATTGGGTCATGAACCACATGCCGTCGGACAGCCAGGGCATGTTGGCCAGGCCGTGATTGAAGAAGCGCAGCGGGTGCGCATCCTGCCAGGCGTGGCCGAGCCCGTCCTGGTAGCGGCCGAAAAGGCGGGGCTCGATGCAGGAGAGCGGCGCGTCAACGTACTCATGGCCGCTGATCAACTGCGCGGTGCTGCGCAGGTTGTCTTCGCTGGCCTCGATGAATCGGCTGGCATCCAGCATGGCCATCACCAGCGCGCGTGCGGTGTTGGGGTACTGCTCGACGAAGCCGCGTGTGGTGCCCAGCACCTTTTCCGGGTGATCCGGCCATATCTGCTGGCTGGTCGCCAGTGTGAACCCCATTCCCTCGTCCACCGCCAGCGCGCCCCACGGGCCTCCTGCGCAGAAGCCGTCGATACGACCGGCCTTGAGGTGCTCCACCATCTGCGCTGGCGGGACCACCAGCGTGCGCACGTCGTGCAGTGGGTGGATGCCGTGGGCGGCCAGCCAGTAGTTCAACCACAGTGCGTGGGTGCCGGTGGGGAAGGTGTGGGCCAGGGTGAGTCGCGCACCGTTGTGGATCACGTGATGCCGGAGTGCCTCGACAGAGGTCACGCCATCGCGCAGCAGCGGTGCGGAGAGGTTGATCGACTGGCCGTTCTGACACAGGCCCATGAGCACGGCCATGTCGGTGGCAGGTGTGCCGCCAAGGCCGAGCTGGATGCCATAGATCATGCCGTAAAGGCTCTGGGCGGCGTCCAGTTCGCCACTGAGCAGGCGGTCGCGCAGGCTGGCCCAGGAGCTTTGCCTCCGTAGGTTGAGGGTCAGCCCGTAGGGCTGGGCGAAGCCCTGGGTGGCAGCGACTATCAGCGAGGCAGAGTCGCTGAGGGCCATGAAGCCTAGATTGAGCTCGGTTCTTTCCGGGGCATCGGAGCCGGCAACCCAGGCTAGGCTGTCCGGGCTTGTGCTGTCGATCATTTCCACCTCTGAATGCAAAAGGCGCCGCTCCACGGACCGTCGGTGGACGGGTGGATACGACGCCATTGTCTGTCAGGGGCCCACCGTTGGGCTGCCTGAGATCATGGGCTCAGCAAGGGATGTGCCAGTCGCGGCAGAAAAAAGAAGCCCCGCTCGAAGGCGGGGCGCAGAGGAAGGGAGCGCACCTCTGGAGGGTTCCATCAAGGGCACCTGAGCACGGATATCGGCAGGGCCTGTTGTCACCATAGCTGCATGGCCCGGTGGCGCAACGGTCAATAAGTATTAGCGCCATCGTGAGTGGGGCGTGGGGCGCTCTATTGCAGGTAACGCAGAAAAGAAAAGCCCCGCACTGGGCGGGGCTTTTCGTCACGCTAGGAGACTCAGGCCTGAACGACCGGGATCTTCGCGTTGGCCGCGGCTTCGCGGAACTCGGCGATCTGGTCGAAGCTCAGGTAGCGGTAGATATCGGCAGACATGCTGTCGATGTCCTTCGCGTAGGCCATGTATTCCTCGACGGTCGGCAGCTTGCCGATGATCGAGGAAACGGCGGCCAGTTCGGCCGATGCCAGGAACACATCGGTCGCGTCGCCCAGGCGGTTCGGGAAGTTACGGGTCGAGGTGGAAACCACGGTCGAGCCGGTCTGTACGCGAGCCTGGTTACCCATGCACAGCGAGCAGCCTGGCATTTCCATGCGCGCGCCAGCCTTGCCGTAGATGCCGTAGTAGCCTTCCTCGGTCAGCTGGTGGGCGTCCATCTTGGTCGGCGGAGCCAGCCACAGACGGGTCGGGATACCACCCTTGACCTTGTCCAGCAGCTTGCCGGCGGCGCGGAAGTGACCGATGTTGGTCATGCAGGAACCGATGAACACTTCATCGATCTTGCGGCCTTGAACGCTGGACAGCAGGCGAGCGTCGTCCGGGTCGTTCGGCGCGCAGAGTACCGGCTCCTTGACGTCGGCCAGGTCGATCTCGATGACTGCAGCGTATTCGGCATCCTTGTCGGCTTCCAGCAACTGCGGGTTGGCCAGCCAGGCTTCCATCGCCTTGGCGCGGCGCTCCAGGGTGCGGGCATCGCCGTAGCCTTCGCCGATCATCCAGCGCAGCAGGGTGATGTTGGACTTCAGGTACTCGGCGATAGCCTCTTCCGGCAGCTTGATGGTGCAACCGGCAGCCGAACGCTCGGCGGAGGCGTCGGACAGCTCGAAGGCTTGCTCGACGGTCAGGTCGTTCAGACCTTCGATCTCGAGAATGCGGCCGGAGAAGATGTTCTTCTTGCCTTTCTTCTCGACGGTCAGCAGGCCGGCCTGGATGGCGTAGTAGGGGATCGCATGGACCAGGTCACGCAGGGTAATGCCCGGTTGCAGCTTGCCCTTGAAGCGCACCAGAACCGATTCCGGCATGTCCAGCGGCATGACGCCGGTGGCAGCGGCGAAGGCCACCAGGCCGGAACCGGCCGGGAAGCTGATGCCGATCGGGAAGCGGGTGTGCGAGTCGCCGCCGGTGCCGACGGTGTCAGGCAGCAGCATGCGGTTCAGCCAGCTGTGGATGATGCCGTCGCCCGGACGCAGGGAAACACCACCGCGGGTCATGATGAAGTCCGGCAGGGTGTGGTGGGTCTTGACGTCGATCGGCTTCGGATAGGCAGCGGTGTGGCAGAAGGACTGCATCACCAGGTCGGCGGAGAAGCCCAGGCAAGCCAGGTCTTTCAGCTCGTCGCGGGTCATCGGGCCGGTGGTGTCCTGGGAACCGACGGTGGTCATCTTCGGTTCGCAGTAGGTGCCCGGACGCACGCCCTGGCCTTCCGGCAGACCGCAGGCGCGGCCAACCATCTTCTGGGCGAGGGTGAAGCCCTTGCCGCTGTCGGCCGGCGCTTCCGGCTTCTTGAACAGGTCGGAAGCACCCAGGCCGAGTTCGGCGCGGGCCTTCTCGGTCAGGCCACGGCCAACGATCAGCGGGATACGGCCGCCGGCGCGGACTTCGTCCAGCAGAACCGGGGTCTTCAGCTCGAAGGTGGTGACCACTTCGCCGCTGTCATGACGCACGACCTTGCCTTCATACGGGTACACGTCGATGACGTCGCCCATGGCCAGGTTGGTGCAATCGAATTCGATCGGCAGGGCGCCGGCGTCTTCCATGGTGTTGTAGAAGATCGGCGCGATCTTGGTGCCGAAGCAGAAGCCGCCGGCACGCTTGTTCGGAACGTAGGGGATGTCGTCGCCGAAGAACCACAGCACCGAGTTGGTGGCGGACTTGCGGGACGAACCGGTGCCGACCACGTCACCGACGTAGGCGACCGGGAAGCCCTTGGCCTTGACGGCTTCGATCTGCTTCAGCGGACCGACTACGCCCGGCTGGACCGGCTCGATGCCGTCGCGGGCCATTTTCAGCATGGCCAGGGCGTGCAGCGGGATGTCGGGGCGCGACCAGGCGTCCGGAGCGGGGGACAGGTCGTCGGTGTTGGTTTCGCCGGGGACCTTGAACACGGTCAGGGTCAGCTTCTCGGCGACAGCCGGACGGGCCTTGAAC
Source organism: Pseudomonas triclosanedens (assembly GCF_026686735.1). Classification (NCBI taxonomy): domain Bacteria; kingdom Pseudomonadati; phylum Pseudomonadota; class Gammaproteobacteria; order Pseudomonadales; family Pseudomonadaceae; genus Pseudomonas; species Pseudomonas triclosanedens. The sequence goes on from NZ_CP113432.1 coordinate 2,538,529, forward strand.
CATTCGCCATCGGCCCAGGACTGCAGCACGGCCTTGGCGGCGGCGTTGCCTTTCTTGGCGCGTTCGGCGACGTCGTGGAAGGCGTCGAACATCAGCAGGGTGTGCTTCAGTTGCTCGGCGGCGACTTCAGCCAGCTCTGCGCTGTCCAGCAGCTCTACCATCGTGGCGATATTGTAGCCGCCCTGCATGGTGCCCAGCAGCTCGACGGCGCGGGTCTTGTTCAGCAGCGGGGAGGTGGCTTCGCCCTTGGCGATAGCGGAGAGGAAACCGGCCTTCACATAGGCGGCTTCGTCGACGCCCGGCGGTACGCGGTTGGTGATCAGATCGAGGAGGAATTCTTCTTCGCCGGCCGGCGGGTTCTTCAGGAGTTCGACCAGACCAGCGGTCTGTTCGGCGTTCAGCGGCTGGGGCACGACGCCCTGGGCGGCACGCTCTTCTACGTGTTTGCGGTAGGCTTCAAGCACAGTTTTTCCCTCATCAGTGGTCCCGGAGGACGCGTATCCAGGAGACCCTTCCGATCCATTCGTCAGGCATGGTGGACGGTAATCCACGGACCTACGACGGCACCGGCGATCTCCGGGCAGAAGCTGTTTTCAAAGTTTTACGCCGGTGTGGCCTGGGACGAGTGGGCCTGGACGCTTGAGGGGTGCGCCAGGCCGCGCGGCTGCCGGAATCTGTGCTTCGTGACGCTTTGAAAACAGCTTCTTTCGGACAATGACGCCAAAAAGGCGGAGCAATTCTAATGGAAAAAGGCCGTGTTGGTAAGCCGATTTACCGCACCTCAAAGGGTGATCTTGCCTAGACAAAGGGCTAAGATGCCGGCTTTGCCCGTAACCTGTTCGCCATGTCTTCTCAGCGTATCAAAACCCCCTGCGTCGGCCTTTGCTCGACGGTCTACGGTGACCTGGTCTGCCGTGGCTGCAAGCGTTTCCACCACGAGGTGGTGAACTGGAATGGTTACAGCGACGACGAGAAGCGTTCGGTGTGGACGCGCCTGGAACTGCTGCTGGGGCAGGTGATGATGGCCAAGGTCGAGGTCTTCGATCCGCAGCGTCTGCGCGTGCAGCTTGAGCAGCGGCAGATCCGCTTCGTCCCCGATCAGTCGCCGTATTGCTGGGCCTATCAGTTGATTGCCCGTGGCTCGCGGATGATCAACCAACTGGAGGCATATGGCCTGGCGCTGCTGCCGGAATTCCGTGGCTGGGCATTGCCGGACCTGCGCGATGCGATCGACAAGGAGTTCTTCATCCTTTCCGAGGCGCACTATGAGCGCTATATCGCACCGCGATTCCTGGCCGAGGGCATGGAAACGCGCATCTGAGCAACCCGCCATTGAAAAAGCCGCCCTGGAGGCGGCTTTTTCTTGGAGGTGCGTCTAGCGTTGGGCGACCAGTTCCTCAAGGTGGGCGATGATGTCGTCCGGCTTGAGGACCAGAATGTCGCTTTCCAGCGCGTCGAGCACGACTTCGGCGGTATTGCCGATCAGAGCGCCGGAAAAGCCGGTGCGCGCCACGGTGCCGATCACCGTCACAGCCGTGTCGAGGTGATGGGCGGTGCTCGGTATGAGTACGTCCGCCGGGCCTTCCTCGATGTGCAGGTGCTCGTCGTCGACGCCATATTCCGCCTGGAAGGCGCGGCAGGCCTCGCGGTACTTCGCTTCGATGGTCTCGCTGAGCTGGAAGGTCGGGTCAGCGGCCGAAAGCATCGGCGAGGGGTGGGCGCTGATCACGTGCAACTGGCCATGTGCCAGGCCGGCGATGTCGTAGGCATGGCTGACGATTCCCGCATGCAGCGTGCGGTGCTCCGCGTCATTGTTGCCAACATCCACGGCGGCGAGAATGTTGCGGCCGGCCCAGGGCTGTTCGGTCTTTACCAGCAGCACAGGGGCGGGGCAGTAGCGCAGCAGCTTCCAGTCATCCGGGGTCAGCAGCGCCTTCTTCAGTGGGTTGTCCGGGCTGTGCTGCTTGATCACCAGGCCGCAGCCCTCGGCTTGCTGCTCGGCAATGATGGTGTGGTGCAGGCTGTCTTTCCAGGCTTGCCGGCATGATGCGCTGAAACCTTCCTGGAGCAGGGCTCCGGTGGTTTCTTCGAGTTGAGCGCTGAAGTCGCCGCGCTTCTCGCAGGCCAGCAGGTGCAGGTGGGACTGTGTGACGCTGGCGATCAGTCTGGCCCGTTTGAGGGCGAGACCGTCCGGCTGGTCGGGGTCCACGACTACGAGGATGCTACGGATGGCTTGCATGATCGTCTCCCTTCGTGCGCGTTGTTATATGTGGAACAACTGTAGTCGGGATATCGCCTTGATGACGTTGAGGCATATCAAGGCCGGAAGCTGGTTCCGCGCGGCGGCATTCGTATAATGCTCCGCCTCGACGACACCGGCCAGCCTGACGCCGGTGTGGCGAGTATCGCCGAGTGGCTTTTCGTTGGAGTGGAACATGCTGTCTGAAATCAGGGAATTCCTCGGTTGTGCCACGCCGGATGCGTGGGTGGAGGCCGCTCTGCGGGATCAGGCGGTAATGCTGATCGACCACAAGAACAACGAGTTCAAGGCCGCCAGCACGGCTTTGGCCCTGATCGCCAAGTACAGTGCCCACGAGGATCTGGTGAACTTCATGTCGCGCCTTGCGCGCGAGGAGCTGCGCCATCACGAGCAGGTCCTGACGATCCTGAAGAAGCGCGGTATCCCGCTGCGGCCGATCTCCGCGGGCCGCTATGCTTCCGGCCTGCGCGCGGTGGTGCGTAATCACGAGCCGCAGAAGCTGGTGGACACGCTGATCGTGGGTGCCTTCATCGAATGCCGCAGCTGCGAGCGTTTCGCGGCGCTGGTGGATCACCTGGATGCCGATCTGGCAAAGTTCTACGGTTCTCTGCTGAAGTCCGAGGCGCGGCATTTTCAGGGATATCTGAGCCTGGCGCGGCGCTACGGCGATGGCGCCGACATCGATCGACGCGTGGCGGAGATCCGCGAAGTGGAGGCTGGCCTGATCCGGTCGCCGGACAGTGAATTCCGCTTCCATAGTGGTGTGCCGGTGGAGCAGGCGGCCTGAGCCGCTCGCCGGAGTGAAAAAGCGCCCTGACGGGCGCTTTTTATTTTGCTCTTCGCCAGCCTCAGTCCTTCACCTTGAGGTCCAGTGCCAGATCACGTGCTGCCTTGGTGGCCAGCACGCCCATCAATTGACCGATTTCGTCCTGTCGGCTGCTGGCGCCGGTCGGGCTGCCGGCCATCATCACGCTGGGCACCGGCGCCTGGGCGGCGGCTTCTGCCCATACCTTGTTGATGGCGATCAGCGCGTCAAGCTTGGGCTGCAGCGCACCGTCTGCCTTGATTACCGCTTCGCGGGCGTAAGCTTCGGCATCGGCGGTTATCTTGGTAGCCTGGGCAGTGACGGTGGCCTTGTCGCGCAGCAGCTCGGCGGTCTGTTTCTCGATCTCGGCGCGCTGTTTCTCGCGCTCGGCGTTGATCACCGCCAATTGCTTATCGGTCTCTGCCTGGGTGGTGCGCTCGATCTGGTCGCGCAGGGTTTCCTGGCGCTTGGCTTCCACTTCCTTTTCACCACGGGCGGTGACCAGCAGCTTTTCTTCCTCTTCCTTCAGGCGGTTCTGCCGCGCCACGGCCAGTTCGGCCAGTGCCTGCTGGACCTTGACCATGCGTTGCTTGTACTGCGGGTTGGGGTCGACGTTGGTGATGCGCGCTTCGACCACTTCCACGCCGAATTTGCGGAATTGCTGCTGCTTGCGCACCGGGATGCCCTTGGTATCGGTGACTTTCTCGGTGACGAACTGACTTGCGTTGTTGTCGCCGAAGCTGCCCTGTTCGGTACCTGCCTGCAGGATGGCGGTCTGATGCGGGACTGCGCCGCGCGGGCCGCGGACTTCCTTGCGCTTGATGAGGTACAGGCCGTCGTTGAGCTGGTTCTCGAACTCGGCGGCGAACTCGCTGCGGGCGCCGGCGTAATAGTCGTCGGCGGTCATCAGGGATGCGGTGGCCTGCAGGGTTTCCTTGATGGCCGGTACGAGTGCTGTGCGGATGAAGTTGTCAGGGTTGCGGTATTCCTGGGCCATTTTCAGGAACTGCTCGCCGCCTGGCAGACGGAAGCGCGCAGACGACTCCACCTTGGCGTCGACGTTGCCGAGAAACACGATGGGGAATGCTTCGATGGTGGCGCCGAGGGCATCGTTATCCGGATTGTTGTCGTTCTCGTCCATGACCAGCACGGACTGCACGCTGATGGCTTTCTTCCAAGTGGTGGCCCGGCCGAACCACTTGGTGGCATAGCCGACGTCATCGACGATCTTTTCGTCGCCGAAGATGGTTCGCACGTGGGTCATGTAGCCGGCTTCGTTATAGAAGAAGACCCCGTTGAACAGGATGAAGCCGGCAGCTGCCAGCGCCAGCGGGGCAGCGCCGAATTTGATGAGATTTCCCTTTGAGATCAGCATGTTTCTTCCTTGAGTGAGCAAACCGGCAATGCTGCGCAAGGAGGCGGTATTGGTCAATAGGACGCGTCTGGTAGTGCGGGTGGGTTAGCACCAGAAGGCCACCGGTGCGGTGGCCGGGATTCAGAGAGGGAAGGGTGCCTGCCGCATGCCTCTGTCGTCGGCTTCCAGCGCCCAGCCTTGCTGGTCCCAGTCGCCAAGCACAATGCGACGGGCCGAGCGGCCGTCGATGTCCAGCTCATGAACCGCCGGGCGGTGGGTATGGCCGTGGATCAGAATGCGTACGCCTTTGTCGCGCATGATGCGTTCGACTTCGGCTGGCGTGACATCAACGATCTCGCTGGCCTTCATTCGTGTCTGGGTGCGGCTTTCCTTGCGCAGCTTGCGCGCCAGCTTGCGACGGGTGGCCAGCGGCAGGTTGCGCAGGATGAACAGCGACAGCGGGTTGCGCAGCCAGCGTCGCAGTTTCATGTAGGCTGCATCGAGGGTGCACAAGCTGTCGCCGTGCATCAGCAGGATCTTCTCGCCGCCGAGGTCGATCAGGCTGGGGTCGCGCAGTAGTGTGCAGCGGGCCTCGCGGCAGAACGCCTTGCCGATCAGAAAGTCGCGGTTGCCGTGCATCAGGTATATGCGTGTGCCGCTGTCGGCCAGCTCGCGCAAGGAGCGGGCGATGGAGTGCTGGAACTCGTCCATGCCGTCGTCGCCGATCCAGGCTTCAAAGAAGTCGCCGAGAATATATAGCGCTTCGGCCGAACGGGCGCGGGTAGCAAGGAAATGCAAGAACGCCCGGGTGATGTCCGGGCGTTCCACTTCGAGATGCAGGTCCGAGATGAACAGGACGCTCATCAACTCACTCGCCGACGATTTCGGCTTTCTCGATGATCACATCGTCGGCCGGCACGTCCTGGTGGCCCGAGCGCATGGTGGTGGCTACGCCCTTGATCTTGTTGACCACGTCCATGCCATCGCTCACCTGGCCGAACACGCAATAGCCCCAGCCCTGCACGGTCGGCTCGCTGTGGTTGAGGAAGTCATTGTCGGCGACGTTGATGAAGAACTGCGCGCTGGCGGAGTGCGGTTCCATCGTGCGGGCCATCGCGACGGTACCGACCTTGTTGCCGACGCCGTTGTTGGCTTCGTTCTTGATCGGCTTTCTGGTGCTCTTCTGCTTCATGCCCGGCTCGAAACCGCCGCCCTGGATCATGAAGTTGTTGATGACACGGTGGAAGACGGTGTTGTCGTAGTGGCCGGCCTTCACATATTCCTTGAAGTTGGCCACGGTTTCCGGCGCCTTGTCGTCGAAGAGTTCAAGGGTGATGTCGCCGAAGTTGGTCTGAAGTTTGACGGTGGTAGTCATCAGGGAATTCCGCTCTTTGGAAAAATCGAAGGCCTGTCAGGGGGTTGACAGCTTCGGCTATGATAAGCGCTTTGGTTTGGCTGGCCTACCCTGGCCGAACACCAGCATGATCAAGGACACCATGAGCAAGCCTACCGCCGATACGAAAGAAGCCACTGTTGCCGCCAACTTCCTGCGCCCGATCGTTGCGGCCGACCTGGAAAGTGGCAAGCACCAGAAAATCGTTACCCGCTTCCCGCCGGAGCCCAACGGCTACCTGCACATCGGCCACGCCAAGTCCATCTGTCTGAACTTCGGTCTGGCCAAGGAGTTCGGCGGTGACTGCCATCTGCGCTTCGACGACACCAACCCGGCGAAGGAAGACCAGGAATACATCGACGCCATCGAGGCCGACGTGAAATGGCTGGGCTTCGACTGGGTCGGCCCGGTGCGCTATGCGTCCAACTATTTCGACCAGTTGCATGCCTGGGCCGTGGATCTGATCAAGGCAGGCAAGGCCTTTGTCTGCGACCTGAACGCCGAGGAAATGCGTGCCTATCGCGGCTCCCTGACCGAACCGGGCAAGAACAGCCCGTTCCGCGACCGCTCGGTGGAAGAGAACCTGGACCTGTTCGCTCGCATGAAGGCCGGTGAGTTCCCAGATGGCGCCCGCTCGCTGCGCGCGAAGATTGATATGGCCTCGCCGAACATCAACCTGCGCGATCCGATCCTCTACCGCATTCGCCACGCCCATCACCACCAGACCGGCGACAAGTGGTGTATCTATCCCAGCTACGACTTCACCCACGGTCAGTCGGATGCCATCGAGGGCATCACTCACTCCATCTGCACTCTGGAGTTCGAGGATCATCGCCCGCTGTACGAGTGGTTCCTGGCCAACCTGCCGGTTCCGGCGCAGCCGCGCCAGTACGAATTTGCACGCTTGAACCTGAACTACACCATCACCAGCAAGCGCAAGCTCAAGCAACTGGTCGATGAAAAGCACGTGAGCGGCTGGGACGACCCGCGCATGTCGACCCTGTCCGGCTACCGTCGCCGTGGCTACACCCCGGCGTCGATCCGTGCCTTCTGCGACATGATCGGCGTGAACCGCGCTGGCGGGGTGGTCGACATTGGCATGCTGGAATTCGCCATCCGTGACGATCTGGATGCTAACGCTGGCCGCGCCATGTGCGTGCTCAAACCGCTGAAAGTGGTGATCACCAACTACCCGGAAGGCCAGGTCGAGAACCTCGAACTGCCGCGCCATCCCAAGCAGGACATGGGCGTGCGGGTGCTGCCGTTCAGCCGCGAGATCTACATCGACGCCAGCGACTTCGAAGAAGTCCCGCCGGTCGGCTACAAGCGCCTGATCCCGGGGGGCGAAGTCCGCCTGCGCGGCAGCTACGTGATCCGCGCCGACGAGGCGATCAAGGACGCCGCCGGCAACATCGTCGAACTGCGCTGCAGCTATGACGAGAACACCCTGGGCAAGAACCCCGAAGGCCGTAAGGTCAAGGGCGTGATCCACTGGGTGCCGGCCGCCGAGAGCGTAGAGTGCGAGGTGCGTCTGTACGATCGTCTGTTCCGTTCCGCCAATCCGGAAAAAGCGGAAGAGGGCGGTAGTTTCCTCGATAACATCAACCCGGAATCCCTGGTGGTGCTCAAGGGTTGCCGCGCCGAGCCGTCCCTGGCCAGTGCCAGTGCCGACGACCGCTTCCAGTTCGAGCGTGAAGGCTACTTCTGCATCGACTCCAAGGACTCCAAGGCTGGCGCGCTGGTGTTCAATCGTACCGTGACCCTGCGCGATTCCTGGGGGCAGTAAGGGATGGCTGACTTGCAGATCTACAGCACGCTGTCCAAGACCAAGAACGCCTTCAAGCCATTGGTGGGCAACCAGGTGCGCATGTATGTGTGCGGCATGACTGTCTACGACTTCTGCCACATCGGGCATGCCCGCGTGATGGTGGCGTTCGACGTCATCGCCCGCTGGTTGCGCCATCGTGGTTATGACCTGACCTACGTACGCAACATTACCGACATCGACGACAAGATCATTCGTCGCGCACAGGAGAACGGCGAATCGTTCGAAGACCTGACCGCCCGCATGATCGCCGCGATGCACGAGGATGAGGCGCGGCTGTCGGTTCTGCGTCCGGATATCGAGCCGCGCGCCACCGGCCACATCGCCGGTATGCATGAGATGATCCAGACACTGATCGACAAGGGTTATGCCTATGCGCCGGGCAATGGCGACGTTTACTACCGGGTCGGCAAGTTCGCTGGCTACGGCAAATTGTCGCGTAAGAAGATCGAGGACCTGCGTATCGGGGCACGAATCGAGGTCGACGAATCCAAGGAAGACCCGCTGGACTTCGTGCTCTGGAAAGGTGCCAAGCCGGGCGAGCCGAGCTGGGAGTCGCCCTGGGGTGCGGGACGCCCAGGCTGGCACATCGAGTGCTCGGTGATGTCCACCTGCTGCCTGGGCGAGACTTTTGATATCCACGGCGGCGGCCCTGATCTGGTGTTCCCGCACCATGAGAACGAGATCGCCCAGAGCGAGGCGGCCACGGGCAAGCTCTACGCGGCCAACTGGATGCACGCTGGCGCAGTGCGTGTGGATGGCGAGAAGATGTCCAAGTCGTTGGGCAACTTCTTCACCATTCGTGAAGTGCTGGAAAAGTACCACCCGGAGGTGGTTCGCTTCCTGCTGGTTTCCAGTCACTACCGCAGCCCGATCAACTATTCGGAAGACAACCTGAAGGAGGCCAAGGGCGCGCTGGAGCGTTTCTACACTGCATTGCGCGGCCTGCCGCAGGTGGCTGCCGAAGGCGGAGAAGCGTTCGTCGAGCGCTTCGGCGCGGCGATGGACGACGACTTCGGTACGCCGGAAGCGGTTGCCGTACTATTCGAGATGGTCCGCGAGGTCAACCGTCTGCGCGAAAGCGATCCGGCGGCGGCTGCCGCGCTGGCGGCGCGAGTGCGTGAGCTGGGTGCTCTGCTGGGTGTGCTGCAACTGGATGCCGACGAGTTCCTCCAGGCGGGTGCGGCTGGCAAGGTCGATGCAGCGCAGGTCGAGGCTCTGATCCAGGCGCGTCTGGATGCTCGCGCGGCGAAGAACTGGGCAGAGTCCGACCGCATTCGCGACGAGCTGACCGCTCTGGGTGTAGTGCTGGAAGATGGCAAGGGCGGTACTACCTGGCGTCTTGCCGAGTAATCGTCCCCGGGAAATGAAAAAGGCCGCTGATCAGCGGCCTTTTTCCTGCGCGTCAAAACCTCAGGGGTGCAGGTGTTCGGCGGCGTACAGGGTATTTTCCAGCAGGCAGGCGCGGGTCATCGGGCCGACGCCGCCCGGCACCGGGGTGATCCAGCTGGCGCGTTCGGCGGCCACGTCGTATTCCACGTCGCCCACCAGCTTGCCGTCGGCCTGGCGGTTGATGCCCACGTCGATGACGATGGCGCCTTCCTTGATCCACTCGCCCTTGACCAGGCCCGGCTTGCCGGCGGCCACGACCACCAGGTCGGCGCGCCGCACATGATCGGCCAGGTCGCGGGTGAATCGGTGGGTCACGGTCACGGTGCAGCCGCCCAGCAGCAGCTCCAGTGCCATCGGGCGGCCGACGATGTTGGACGCGCCAACGACGACTGCGTCCATGCCGTACAGGTCGACGCCGGTGCTTTGCAGAAGGGTCATGATGCCCTTCGGGGTGCAGGGGCGCAGCAGCGGGATGCGCTGGGCCAGGCGGCCGATGTTGAAGGGGTGGAAGCCGTCAACGTCCTTGTCCGGGCTGATGCGCTCAAGTAACTGCGAGGCATCGAGGTGGGCGGGCAGGGGGAGCTGGACAAGGATGCCGTCGATGGCTGGATCGGCGTTCAGGCGGTCGATCAGTGCCAGCAGCTCGTCCTGGGTGGTGCTGGCGGGGAGGTCGTACGCCTGGGAGAGGAAGCCGACCTCTTCACAGTCCTTGCGCTTGTGCGCGACATAGACCTGAGAGGCGGGATCGCTGCCGACCAGGATCACAGCCAGGCCGGGAATGCGCAGTCCTTGCTGACGTCGTTCGTTGACGCGTTGGGCAATCTGCTGGCGGAGGCTGGCGGCGATCGCTTTGCCGTCGATCAGTTTTGCAGTCATGTCAGGGGGGAACCATCGGGGCGGGTGAAAAAAGGACGCGCATTTTCGCATGCTGCCTTCATAAGGCAAAGGCAGGCCCCCCTGATTTGCCGTAACTCCTTTATCTCTTTGAATTTTTTTTGAAAAAGGTGTTGACGGGGTAGAGGCTCATCGATAACATGCGCCCCGCTTGCCGAGCACAGCCTGAAGCAAAAGCAGAAGGCGGTGCGAACCGGTTCAGTGGGTTCCACTGATCTGCTTAGCAAGGGTTGCAGCCACTAAAGCGCCCGTAGCTCAGCTGGATAGAGCATCCGCCTTCTAAGCGGATGGTCGCAGGTTCGAGTCCTGCCGGGTGCGCCAAGTGGCGTTCGGTGCAAGCATGTAATATGGTGGGCGTAGCTCAGTTGGTAGAGCACAGGATTGTGGCTCCTGGTGTCGTGGGTTCGATTCCCATCGTCCACCCCATATTCCGAAGCGCCAGGCCCAGAGCCTGGCGTTTTCGTTTCTGCGGTACCCTGCGGACGTGGTGAAATTGGTAGACACGCTGGATTTAGGTTCCAGTGGCGCAAGCTGTGAGAGTTCGAGTCTCTCCGTCCGCACCATCTTCTCTCCATTAGTTCTCGCATCCGTGAATTTTCGCAGCTTTCAGCCTGGGTGACTTCTGCATTTCTAGCTACTAAAATGCTTGCCCTTGATTCTGGGAGCCGGAAGGACCGGCTTACGTCTGTGCCACGAGGAATATCCATGCAAGTTTCCGTTGAAAGCACCTCCGCTCTTGAGCGCCGCATGACCGTTGGCGTGCCGGCCGAGCGTATCGAGACCGAAGTCAACAAGCGTCTGCAGCAGACCGCTCGTCGTGCCAAGGTTCCTGGCTTCCGTCCCGGCAAGGTGCCGATGAGCGTGATCCGTCAGCGTTACGAAGCCGCCGCTCGTCAGGAAGCCCTTGGTGACCTGATCCAGGAAACCTTCTACGAAGCTGTGGTCGAGCAGAAGCTGAACCCGGCTGGCGCGCCTTCCGTCGAGCCGAAGGTCTTCGAAAAGGAGAAGGGCCTCGAGTACGTCGCTACTTTCGAAGTCTTCCCCGAGTTCCAGGTTGCCGGCTTCGACGGCATCAAGATCGAGCGCCTGCAGGCTGAAGTCGCCGATGCCGACCTCGACAACATGCTGGAAATTCTGCGCAAGCAGAACACTCGTTTCGAGGCTGTTGACCGCGCCGCTCAGAACGACGATCAGGTGAATATCGACTTCGTTGGCAAAATCGATGGCGAAGCCTTCGCTGGCGGGTCCGCCAAGGGCACACTGCTGGTGCTGGGCTCCGGTCGTATGATTCCGGGCTTCGAAGAAGGCCTGGTCGGCGCCAAGGCCGGTGAAGAGCGCGTCCTGAACGTGACCTTCCCCGAGGATTATCAGAACCTGGACCTGGCCGGCAAGGCTGCCGAGTTCACCGTAACCGTCAACAGTGTCGCCGAGCCCAAGCTGCCGGAACTGAACGAAGAATTCTTCGCTCTGTTCGGCGTGAAGGAAAGCACCCTGGAAGGTTTCCGTACCGAGGTTCGCAAGAACATGGAGCGCGAGCTGCGCCAGGCTATCAAGTCCAAGGTCAAGAATCAGGTGATGGAAGGTCTGGTCGAGTCCAATCCGATCGAAGTCCCGAAGGCCCTGGTCAGCAACGAAGTGAACCGCCTGCGTGTACAGGCTGTCCAGCAGTTCGGCGGCAACATCAAGCCGGACCAACTGCCGGCAGAGCTGTTTGAAGAGCAGGCCAAGCGCCGCGTTGTGCTGGGTCTGATCGTTGCCGAGCTGGTCAAGCAGCACGAGCTGAAGGCTGACGAAGCGCGCGTTCGCGAAATGATCGAAGAAATGGCTTCGGCCTACCAGGAACCCGAGCAAGTCGTTGCCTGGTATTATAAAAATGACCAGCAATTGAACGAAGTCCGCTCGGTTGTACTGGAAGAACAAGTTGTAGATACTGTCCTGCAGAAGGCCAATGTGACTGACAAGCAGGTTTCCTACGAAGATGCGGTCAAGCCTGCAGAAGCTCCGCAAGCGGCCTGATTAATCGCTTCGTTCGATTGTCACAAGCCAGCCCTCGGGCTGGCTTGTGCGTCTATAGAGACATGACTTTTTATTAGGGAGTGATCGTCGGACATGCACAATTCATATATGCCGCAAGTTCCGAACATCCAGGCCGCCGGTGGTCTGGTGCCGATGGTGGTGGAACAGTCCGCCCGCGGTGAGCGTTCCTACGACATCTATTCGCGCCTGCTGAAGGAGCGGATCATCTTCCTGGTAGGCCAGGTCGAGGATTACATGGCCAACCTGGTGGTTGCCCAGCTGCTGTTCCTCGAGGCTGAAAACCCGGACAAGGACATCCATCTCTACATCAACTCCCCGGGCGGCTCCGTGACTGCTGGCATGTCGATCTATGACACCATGCAGTTCATCAAGCCCGACGTGTCCACCATCTGCGTTGGTCAAGCGTGCAGTATGGGGGCGTTGCTGCTGGCTGGCGGCGCCGCTGGCAAGCGCTACTGCCTGCCGCACTCGCGCATGATGATTCACCAGCCGCTGGGCGGCTTCCAGGGCCAGGCTTCGGATATCGAGATCCACGCCAAGGAAATCCTCTTCATCAAGGAACGCTTGAACCAGGTGCTGGCACACCACACCGGCCAGCCCTTGGACGTTATTGCACGTGATACCGACCGCGATCGCTTCATGAGCGGCGATGAGGCGGTCAAGTATGGTCTGATCGATCAGGTCTTTACTCAGCGCCCTTCCGCGAGCTGAGTCTCTCCGCAACACTGCGGCCGGTGATCCGGCCGCTTCGCGGGCTTGAAAATGCCCGCGAATGCCTTCATCTTGTCCCTCACGTATATCCCCGATTGGAACGATCGAATGACTGACACCCGCAACGGCGAGGACAACGGCAAGCTGCTGTATTGCTCCTTCTGCGGCAAGAGCCAGCACGAAGTGCGCAAGTTGATTGCCGGCCCCTCGGTCTTTATCTGCGACGAGTGCGTCGACCTGTGCAATGACATCATCCGTGAGGAGGTGCAGGAAGCACAGGCGGAGAGCAGTGCGCACAAGCTACCGGCGCCGAAAGAGATCCGCACGATCCTCGATCAGTACGTGATCGGCCAGGAACGTGCCAAGAAAACCCTGGCAGTAGCGGTATACAACCACTACAAACGCCTGAATCAGCGCGAGCGCAAGGATGATGTCGAGCTGGGCAAGAGCAATATCCTGCTGATCGGGCCGACTGGCTCGGGCAAGACCTTGCTCGCCGAGACTCTGGCTCGCCTGCTCAATGTTCCCTTCACCATCGCCGATGCCACCACCCTTACCGAGGCAGGCTACGTCGGCGAAGACGTCGAGAACATCATTCAAAAGCTGTTGCAGAAGTGTGATTACGACGTCGAAAAGGCCCAGATGGGCATCGTCTATATCGATGAAATCGACAAGATCTCGCGTAAGTCGGATAACCCTTCGATTACCCGCGACGTGTCCGGTGAGGGCGTTCAGCAGGCTCTGCTGAAGCTGATCGAGGGTACTGTGGCTTCCGTGCCGCCGCAGGGTGGTCGCAAGCACCCGCAGCAGGAGTTCCTGCAGGTCGATACCCGTAACATCCTGTTCATCTGTGGTGGTGCGTTCGCCGGCCTGGAAAAGGTCATCCAGAACCGATCCACCAAAGGTGGCATCGGCTTCAATGCCGAGGTTCGCAGTCAGGAAGCGGGCAAGAAAGTTGGCGAGGCGCTGCGCGAAGTGGAACCGGAAGATCTGGTGAAGTTCGGCCTGATTCCGGAGTTCGTCGGTCGTCTGCCGATCATTGCGACCTTGGATGAGCTGGACGAAGCTGCGCTGATGCAGATTCTCACCGAACCGAAGAATGCCTTGACCAAGCAGTATGCCAAGCTCTTCGAAATGGAAGGCGTGGATCTAGAATTCCGCCCCGATGCCCTCAAGGCAGTAGCTCGCAAGGCTCTGGAGCGCAAGACTGGTGCCCGCGGCCTGCGCTCCATACTCGAAGGCATCCTGCTCGACACCATGTACGAAATTCCTTCGCAGACTGACGTAAGCAAGGTGGTGATCGACGAAAGTGTCATCGATGGGGCGTCCCAGCCCCTGCTGATCTATGAGAACACAGAGCAGCCGGCCAAGGCTGCGCCTGACGCCTGAATGTGAAAGGGGCCCTCGGGCCCCTTTTTTCTTCCCATCTACCGCGCTTGTTTTTTCCCAGTCCTAACCCCATCTTAGGCCGAAGGGTCCAATCCCATCGTTTTGGCCAAGTGCCGCTGTAGAGCCGAATATCATGAAAACACTCGTCGAGTTGCCCCTGCTCCCCCTGCGTGACGTAGTGGTGTATCCGCACATGGTCATCCCGCTGTTCGTGGGGCGTGAGAAATCCATCGAGGCCCTCGAGGCCGCCATGACCAGCGACAAGCAGATCCTGTTGCTGGCGCAGAAGAATCCGGCTGACGACGATCCGGGTGAAGACGGCCTGTACCGCATGGGGACTGTGGCTACCGTCCTGCAACTGCTCAAGCTGCCTGATGGCACTGTCAAAGTGCTGGTGGAGGGCGAGCAACGTGGTCAGGTAGAGCGCTTCATCGAGGAGGAGGCCTACTGCCGCGCCGAAGTTTCGATCATCGACGAGGTATCGGTCGGTGAGCGTGAGTCCGAAGTCTTTACCCGCAGCCTGCTGAGCCAGTTCGAGCAGTACGTGCAGTTGGGCAAGAAGGTTCCTGCTGAAGTGCTGTCCTCGCTGAACAGCATCGATGAACCGGGCCGCCTGGTCGACACGATGGCGGCGCACATGGCGCTGAAGATCGAGCAGAAGCAGGAGATCCTCGAGATCACCGAGCTGTCTGCCCGCGTCGAGCACGTCCTGGCGATGCTGGATGCAGAGATCGACCTGCTGCAGGTCGAGAAGCGCATCCGTGGCCGCGTCAAGAAGCAGATGGAGCGCAGCCAGCGTGAGTATTACCTCAACGAGCAGATGAAGGCCATCCAGAAGGAACTGGGTGATATCGACGAAGGCCATAACGAAGTCGAGGAGCTGAAAAAGCGTATCGACGCCGCTGGTCTCACCAAGGAAGCTCTGGCCAAGGCCAATGCTGAGCTGAACAAGCTCAAGCAGATGTCGCCCATGTCCGCCGAGGCGACCGTCGTACGTTCCTACATTGACTGGTTGGTGAACGTGCCGTGGAAGGCTGAGAGTAAGGTACGCCACGACCTGGAAAAGGCCGAGGACATCCTCGACGCGGACCACTACGGCCTCGAGGAGGTCAAGGAGCGTATCCTCGAATACCTCGCAGTGCAGAAGCGCGTGAAGAAGCTCAAGGGACCGGTGCTCTGCCTGGTCGGTCCCCCCGGGGTGGGCAAGACTTCGTTGGCGGAGTCCATCGCTCGCGCCACCAATCGCAAGTTCGTGCGCATGGCGCTGGGTGGCGTGCGCGACGAAGCCGAGATTCGTGGTCACCGCCGTACCTATATCGGTTCCATGCCCGGTCGTCTGATTCAGAAAATGACCAAGGTCGGCGTGCGCAACCCGCTGTTCCTGCTCGACGAGATCGACAAGATGGGCAGCGACATGCGTGGCGACCCCGCGTCGGCGCTGCTCGAGGTCCTTGATCCGGAGCAGAATCACAACTTCAACGACCACTATCTTGAAGTCGATTACGATCTGTCCGACGTGATGTTCCTCTGCACGGCGAACTCCATGAACATTCCGGCCGCACTGCTGGACCGTATGGAAGTGATTCGCCTGCCGGGCTACACCGAGGATGAGAAGGTCAACATTGCCTCGAAATATCTTGTACCGAAACAGACTGCCGCCAATGGTCTCAAGAAGGGCGAGCTGACCTTCGAAGAAGCGGCTACTCGTGACATCATCCGCTACTACACCCGGGAAGCCGGTGTGCGTAGCCTTGAGCGACAGATTGCCAAGGTCTGCCGCAAGGCAGTGAAGGAGGGTGGCAAGGCCAAGCGAATCGACGCCAAGGTGACTCCTGAGACCCTGGAGAACTACTTGGGTGTGCGCAAGTTCCGCTACGGCCTGGCCGAGCAGCAGGACCAGATCGGCCAGGTTACCGGCCTCGCCTGGACTCAGGTAGGCGGCGAATTGTTGACGATCGAGTCGGCTATCGTCCCTGGCAAGGGTGCCCTGACCAAGACAGGCTCGCTGGGCGATGTGATGGCGGAGTCCATTACCGCCGCGCTGACCGTGGTGCGTAGCCGCGCGAAGAGTCTGGGTATTGCGCCGGACTTCCATGAGAAGCACGACATCCATATTCACGTCCCGGAAGGCGCCACACCTAAGGATGGCCCAAGTGCTGGCATCGGTATGTGTACGGCGCTGGTTTCCGCCATCACCCAGATTCCGGTGCGCGCAGATGTCGCAATGACTGGCGAGATCACCCTGAGGGGGCAGGTACTGGCTATCGGTGGCCTGAAGGAAAAACTTCTGGCCGCGCATCGCGGTGGAATCAAGACTGTGATCATTCCCGAGGAAAATGTACGGGATCTTAGGGAAATTCCGGATAATATTAAGGCTGATCTCGTTATTAAACCGGTTAAATGGATTGACGAGGTCCTGCAAATTGCGCTGCAATACGCGCCGGAGCCCTTGCCCGATGCGGCTCCCGAGATGGTTGCAAAGGATGAGAAACGCGAGTCTGATTCCAAGGAGCGAATCAGCACGCATTAGTTGGGGGGCTTTCTTGACACTGTTTTTGAGCCCTTGTTATAAAGCGGCACTTGCTTTGTCAGTTGGCAAACCAACACCTGCTTTTGCTTACACCTAACACATAGAAACATACTCAACAGAAATAAGGGGACTTAGAGTGAACAAGTCGGAACTGATCGATGCTATCGCCGCATCTGCTGATATCCCGAAAGCTGTTGCCGGTCGCGCTCTGGACGCGGTGATCGAGTCTGTAACTGGCGCCCTGAAGGCTGGTGACTCCGTCGTACTGGTAGGCTTCGGCACCTTCGCCGTTAAAGAGCGTGCTGCTCGCACCGGTCGCAACCCGCAAACCGGCAAGCCGATCAAGATCGCTGCTGCTAAGATCCCGGGCTTCAAGGCCGGTAAAGCCCTCAAGGATGCTGTCAACTAAGCGTCTTTCTGGACTTGACCTGTACCGATTCAGCTTCGGCTGAATCGGTTACGGAGCGGCGGCAAGTCAGGTGTTCAGCCTGCCGTGTTCGCCAGGGGTCACGGGCCTAGGCCCGCAAGCTCCACAGTTACGAGAAGGCGCATCCTTGGATGCGCCTTTCTTATATCCGCCTTTCTTCCACGCCGCGCCGCCATTGACGGCGGGCCGTGGCCGCTTGTGGGGGCCGCATGCTGCAAAACATCAGGGACAATTCTCAAGGCTGGATCGCCAAGACCATCATTGGCGTCATCGTCGTGCTCATGGCGTTGACTGGCTTCGATGCGATCATTCGCGCGACCCATCATGAGAACGTCGCTGCCCAGGTCAACGGTGATGACATCAGCTTGAACGAGTTGCAGCAGGCTGTGGACATGCAACGTCGCCAGCTGATGCAGCGTCTGGGCAAGGACTTCGATTCGTCCATGCTGGACGACAAGCTGCTCAAGGATTCCGCGCTGAAGTCACTCGTTGAGCGCAAGCTGATCCTGCAGGCTGCGCAGAATGACAAATTCGCCTTTTCCCAGCAGTCGCTGGACCAACTGATTCTGCAGACCCCTGAGTTCCAGGTGGATGGCAAGTTCAACGCCGATCGCTTCGACCAGGTGATTCGCCAGATGGGCTATAGCCGCATGCAGTTCCGCCAGATGTTCCAGGAGGAAATGCTGATCGGCCAACTTCGCGCCGGTATCGCCGGCACCGGCTTCGTGACCGATGAAGAGCTGAAGGCGTTTGCACGTCTGGAAAAACAGACCCGTGATTTCGCAACGCTGACCCTCAAGGCCGATCCGTCCAAGAGCAAGGTCGAGGACAGCCAGATCAAGGCGTATTACGACGCACACAGCACCGAGTTCATGACTCCGGAGCAGGTGGTCATCGATTACATCGAGCTTAAGAAGTCGGGCTTCTTCGATCAGGTCGAGGTCAAGAAGGAAGATCTCGATGCCCTGTATCAGAAAGAGATCGCCGGCCTCGCTGAGCAACGTGACGCCGCGCACATCCTCATCGAAGTGAATGACAAGCAGACCGATGCCCAGGCCAAGGCCAAGATCGACGAGATCAAGGCGCGCCTGGACAAGGGTGAGGACTTTGCCAAGCTGGCCAAGGAGCAGTCCAACGACGTTGGTTCGGCTGCCAGCGGTGGCGATCTGGGTTATGCCGGTCGCGGTGTCTATGACCCGGCCTTCGAAGAAGCGTTGTACGCGCTGAAGAAGGGCGAAGTTTCCGCTCCGGTGAAGACTCCTTACGGCTGGCACCTCATCAAGCTGCTGGGCGTAGAAGCACCGGATATCCCGAGCTTCGACAGCCTGAAGGCCAAGCTCGAGAAGGAAGTGAAGACCCAACTGGTCGAGCAGCGCTTCGTCGATGCGACCAAGCAACTGGAAAGCGCCGCCTACGAGGCGTCCGATCTGGCCCAGCCAGCTCAGGACATGGGCCTCAAGGTACAGACCAGCAAGCCGTTCGGCCGTGAAGGTGGCGATGGCATCACTGCCAACCGTCAGGTGGTTCAGTCTGCATTCAGCACCGAGGTGCTGGAAGACGGCGCCAACAGCGGTGCGATCGAACTGGACCCGGATACCGTCGTCGTGCTCCGCGTCAAGGAGCATCGCAAGCCTGAACAGGAAAGCCTGGAGCAGGTGAGTGCGGCCATCCGTACCCGTCTGCAGCAGGAGCACGCGGCTGCCGATGCCAAGGCTCGTGGCGAAGCGCTGCTTGCCGACCTGCGTGACGGCAAGACTCCGCTGAACCAGGCTCAGGATGGCCAGAACTGGAAGGTTGTGGAAGCAGCTTCCCGTGGCCAGGAGGGAGTCGATCCGGTTGTGCTGCAGGATGTGTTCCGCATGGCGCATCCGGCCTCTGCCGAAAAGCCGACGTTGTCCGGCGTCGCTCTGGCTAACGGCGACTATGTGCTGGTTCGCCTGAGCGGTGTGAGCGAGCCTGAAGCCAAGATGACCGAGGAAGAGAAAGCAATGTACCAGCGCTTCCTTGCCTCGCGCAGCGGCCAGGACGATTTCTCTGCCTTCCGTCGCCATTTGCAGGAGCAGGCGAAGATCGAGAAATTCGACAACGCCAAGTAATGGAATCAGGGCCGCTTCAGCGGCCCTTGTTCTTTCCGGGTAGTGAAAAAAAGGGCCGCGAATGCGGCCTTTTTTCATTGGAGCCGGGAGGAAGTGGATCAGTCTTCCTCCAGCGGCCCCATTGCTGTGGTATTGAAGCCACCATCCACGTACAGGATTTCGCCGCTGATACCGCTGGCAAGGTCCGAGCAGAGGAATGCGCCGGCATTGCCGACTTCTTCGATAGTGACGTTACGGCGCAGCGGTGTTTGTCGCTCGTTGGCGGTGAGCATCTTGCGGAAGCTCTTGATGCCCGAGGCGGCCAGGGTGCGGATGGGGCCGGCGGAAATTGCGTTGACGCGAGTACCCTCCGGGCCGAGGCTGCCGGCCAGGTAGCGCACGCCGGCCTCAAGGCTGGCCTTGGCCATGCCCATCACGTTGTAGTTGGGTATGGTGCGCTCGGCGCCGAGATAGGAGAGGGTAAGCAGGCTGCCGTTGCGGCCGCGCATCAGTTCCCGACCAGCCTTGGCCAGAGCAATGAAGCTGTAGGCGCTGATATCGTGGGCGATCCTGAATCCGTCGCGGGTGGTGACCTCGGTGAAGTCACCGTCGAGCTGGTCCCCCGGGGCGAAACCAACAGAGTGAACGATGCAGTCCAGCCCGTCCCATTTATTGCCCAGTGCGGCGAACACTGCGGCGATGTCCGCGTCGTTGGCCACGTCGCAGGGGAAGCACAGCTCGGCGCTGGAGCCCCAGCCGGCGGCGAATTCCTCGACACGGCCCTTGAGCTTGTCGTTCTGGTAGGTGAAGGCCAGTTCCGCTCCCTCGCGGTGCATCGCAGCGGCAATGCCCGAGGCGATGGACAGCTTGCTGGCGACACCTACGATCAATACGCGCTTGCCTGCGAGAAATCCCATGTTCGCTTCCTCTTCCTGGTGGCTCAGTGAGCTTCTGCGGGAGCCATGAAGGCGGCCTCCAGCAGTTGCTGCGTATAGGCATGCTGCGGGGCGGAGAAGACCTGCTCCGCCGTGCCCTGTTCGACAACCTTGCCCTGGCGAATCACCATCAATTGGTGGCTCAGCGCCTTGACTACTGCAAGGTCGTGGCTGATGAACAGGTAGGTCAGGTTGTACTTGCTCTGCAGGTGACGAAGTAGCTCCACGACCTGGCGCTGCACCGTGCGATCCAGCGCCGAGGTGGGTTCATCCAGCAAGATCAGGGCGGGTTTGAGTACCAATGCCCTGGCAATAGCGATGCGTTGGCGTTGACCGCCCGAGAACTCGTGAGGGTAGCGATGGCGGGTTTCGGGGTCGAGCCCGACTTCCCGGAGTGCGTCGATAATCGCCTGCTCTCGTTCCTCGGCGTTGCCTATGCCGTGGATTTCCAGCCCTTCGCCGACGATCTGGCCGACTGACATACGTGGGCTGAGGCTGCCGAACGGGTCCTGGAAGACCACCTGCATCTCGCGGCGTAGCGGGCGAACTTCCGCCTGGCTCATGTCTTCCAGCGCCTGGCCTTCGAAGCGGATGCCGCCCTGGCTGTTGATCAGTCGCAGGATAGCGAGGCCTAGAGTGGACTTGCCCGAGCCGCTCTCACCGACGATGCCCAGGGTCTGCCCGCGGGGCAGGGTGAAATCGATGCCGTCCACAGCCTTGATGTGGTCCACAGTGCGGCGGAATACGCCTTTCTTGATCGGGAACCAGACGCGCAGGTCATTCACGTCAAGCAGCACCGGGCCGGGTGGGTTGTCGGCAGGGCCGCCACGTGGCTCGGCACCCAGAAGCTCGCGGGTGTACGGGTGCTGTGGCGACTGGAACAGTGTTTCGCACTCCGCCTGTTCGACGATGTGCCCATGCTGCATGACGCAGACGCGATGGGCGATGCGTCGAACCAGGTTGAGATCGTGGGTGATCAGTAGCAGTGCCATGCCCAGACGCTGCTGCAAGTCGCGTAGCAGATCGAGGATCTTCAACTGCACGGTGACGTCCAGTGCGGTGGTCGGTTCGTCGGCGATCAGCAGTTCCGGCTCGCAGGCCAGAGCCATCGCGATCATCACCCGCTGTCGCTGGCCACCCGAGAGCTCGTGGGGGTAGGACTTCAGGCGGCTGGCCGGATTGGGTATGCCGACCAGGTCCAGCAATTCCAGGGTACGTGCCCGAGCCTGGCCAGCGTTCATGCCCTTGTGCAGCGCGAGGACCTCGCCGATCTGCTTCTCGATGGTGTGCAGCGGGTTCAGCGACGTCATCGGCTCCTGGAACACCATCGCTATGCGGTTGCCGCGGATGCCGCGCAGCTTGCTTTCCGGCAACTTGAGAAGGTCCTTGCCGGCGTACAGGATACA
Source organism: Pseudomonas triclosanedens (assembly GCF_026686735.1). Taxonomy (NCBI): domain Bacteria; kingdom Pseudomonadati; phylum Pseudomonadota; class Gammaproteobacteria; order Pseudomonadales; family Pseudomonadaceae; genus Pseudomonas; species Pseudomonas triclosanedens. The sequence goes on from NZ_CP113432.1 coordinate 2,559,962, forward strand.
GCCGCTGGGATGGCTGGCCGTGGGGTAGGGCAGCAGGCGCAGGATCGAGTGGGCCGATACCGATTTGCCGGAGCCGCTCTCGCCGACCAGGGCCAGGGTTTCGCCCTTGCGGATGTCGAAGCTGATGCGCTCGACCGCGTGGACCGTCTCGTTGCCGCAGAGGAAGTCGACCGAGAGGTCGCGGACTTCGATGAGGTTGTCGGTTTGGGTCATCTCACTTCCTCGGGTCGAAGGCATCACGGGCGGCTTCGCCGATGAACACCAGCAGGCTGAGCATTACTGCCAGCACCATGAAGGCGCTGATGCCGAGCCAGGGGGCTTGCAGGTTGGACTTGCCCTGGGCGACCAGCTCGCCCAGCGACGGCGCACCGGCGGGCAGGCCGAAGCCGAGGAAGTCCAGCGAGGTCAGGGTGCCGATGGCTCCTGTGAGGATGAAGGGCATGAAGGTCAGCGTGGAAATCATTGCGTTGGGCAGGATGTGGCGGAACATGATCGCGCCATTGCGCATCCCCAGCGCGCGCGCGGCACGGACGTATTCGAGGTTGCGGCCGCGCAGGAATTCGGCACGCACTACATCCACCAGGCTCATCCAGGAGAACAGCAACATGATGCCCAGCAGCCACCAGAAGCCGGGTTGGACGAAGCTGGCGAGGATGATCAGCAGGTAGAGCACCGGCAGGCCCGACCAGATTTCCAGGAAGCGCTGGCCGAGCAGGTCTACCCAGCCACCGTAGAAGCCCTGCAGGGCGCCGACGGTGACACCGATAATCGAACTGAGCACTGTGAGGATCAGGGCGAACAGCACCGATATGCGGAAGCCATAGATGACTCGCGCGAGTACGTCGCGCGCCTGGTCATCGGTGCCGAGCCAGTTCTCGCCGCTGGGCGGTGACGGTGCGGGGACGCGCAGGTCGTAGTTGATGGTGTCGTAGCTGTAGGCGATTGGCGGCCACAAGGTCCAGCCGTTCTTCGCGGCGATCAGTTCGCGCATGTAGGGGCTCTTGTAGTTCGCCTCCATCGGAAACTCGCCGCCGAAGGTGGTTTCGGGGTAGCGTTTGGCGACTGGAAAGTACCACTGGCCGTCGTAGTGGATGGCGAGCGGCTTGTCGTTGGCGATCAGCTCGGCGCCAAGGCTTACGACGAACAGGATGAGGAACAGCCAGAGCGACCACCAGCCGCGCTTGTTGGCCTTGAAGCGCGCCCAGCGGCGCTGATTGATGGGAGACAGGCGCATCGGATTACTCCCGGTTCTCGAAGTCGATGCGCGGATCGACCAGCGTATAGAGGACATCGCTGACCAGCTTCATGATCAAGCCGAACAGGGTGAAGATGAACAGCGTGCCGAACACCACCGGGTAGTCGCGGTTCAGCGCTGCTTCAAAGCTGAGCAGGCCGAGGCCGTCGAGGGAGAAGATCACTTCTATCAGCAGTGAGCCAGTGAAGAAAATCCCCAGCAGTGCCGACGGCAGGCCGGCAATGATCAGCAGCATGGCGTTGCGGAACACGTGGCCGTAGAGCACGCGGCGCTCGGTCAGGCCTTTGGCGCGGGCGGTGACCACGTACTGCTTGCCGATCTCGTCGAGGAAGCTGTTCTTGGTCAGCAGGGTGATGGTGGCGAAGTTGCCGATCACCAGCGCGGTGATCGGTAACGCCAGGTGCCAGAAGTAGTCGCGGATCTTGCCGCCGACGGACAGCTCATCGAAGTTGTTGGATGTCAGTCCGCGCAAAGGGAACCAGTCCCAGTAGCTGCCGCCGGCGAACAGCACCACCAGCAGGATGGCGAAGAGGAAGGCGGGAATGGCGTAGCCGACGATGATTGCCGAACTGGTCCATACATCGAAGTGGCTGCCGTGGCGCACTGCCTTGGCGATGCCCAGCGGAATCGACACCAGGTACATGATCAGGGTGCTCCATAGCCCGAGAGAGATGGAGACCGGCAGCTTCTCGACGATCAGATCGGTGACCTTGGCGTCGCGGAAGAAGCTCTGGCCAAAGTCCAGGTGCACGTAGTTCTTGAGCATGATCCAGAAGCGTTCGGGCGCCGGCTTGTCGAAGCCGTACATGCGCTCGATTTCCTTCACCAGCTCTGGGTCCAGACCTTGCGCGCCGCGGTAGTGCGTGCCGGCCGAGGCGACTTCGCCGCCGCCGCCGGAGATGCGCCCGGTGGCGCCGCCGCTTGCGGCGTCGAAGCCTTCCAGCTTGGCGATCATCTGCTCCACCGGACCGCCGGGGGCGGCCTGGATGATGATGAAGTTGATCAGCAGGATGCCGAACAGGGTGGGGATGATCAGCAGCAGTCGCCGCAGGATGTAGGCCAGCATCACTGGGCCCCTTGGACGACGGCTTCGTCTGCCGGCGCCGTGTCGGCGGCCTTGGCGTCAGTCTTGGTCGGCACTGCCTGGTCGCGGGCCTGCCACCAGGTCATCAGCGCGTAGCTGTAGGGCGGCAGATTTTTCGGGTGGGCGATGCGGTTCCAGTAGGCGATGCGCCAGTTGCCCAGGTACCAGTTGGGCACGACGTAGTGCCCCCAGAGCAGTGCGCGGTCCAGGGCACGGGCGTGGCGCACCAGGCTGTCGCGGGAGTCGGCGTTGATCAGCGAGTCCACCAGGGCGTCGATGCCGGGATCGCGCAGGCCGATAAAGTTGCGGCTGCCGGGCTTGTCGGCGCTGCTGGAGTGCCAGAATTCGCGTTGTTCGTTGCCCGGCGAATTGGACTGCGGCCAACTGCTGACGATCATGTCGTAGTCCCGCGAGCGCAGGCGGTTGACGTACTGGGATACGTCCACCCGGCGCAACTGCATGTCGATACCCAGTTCCGCGAGGTTGCGCTTGAACGGCAGCAGCACACGCTCGAAATCTGCCTGGGCGAGCATGAACTCGAAGCTCAGCGGCTTGCCATCCGGGTCGACCATCTTGTCGTTCTCGATCTTGTAGCCGGCATCCAGCAACAGTTGGTACGCCTTGCGCTTCTGTTCCCGGATGATGCCGCTGCCATCGCTGGTGGGCGGAACGTAGACCTGGGTGAAGACTTCCGGCGGCAGTTTTTCGCGCAGCGGCTCAAGGATTTTCAGCTCCTCCGCATCCGGCAACTGGTGGGCGGCCATCTCGGAGTTCTCGAAGTAGCTGCCGTCGCGCAGGTAGGAGCCGAAGAACAACTGCTTGTTGGTCCACTCGAAGTCGAACAGCTGGGTGATGGCTTCGCGCACACGCGGGTCCTGGAACACCGGGCGACGGATGTTGAAGACGAAGCCCTGCATCCCCCAGGGGTTGCCGTTCACCGGCTCTTCGCGAACGATGCGGCCGTCGCGCACCGCCGGGGAGTCGTAGGCGGTCGCCCAGTTCTTGGCGATGCGCTCGTCGTTGAAGTCGAACTGGCCGGCCTTGAAGGCTTCCAGCGCCACGGTGAGGTCCCGGTAGGAGTCCACCACCACCGCGTCGAAATTATTGAAGCCGCGGTTTACCGCCAGTTTGTCGCCCCACCAGTCCTTGACCCGCTCGTAGCGGATCGAGCGGCCGGCATCCACCCGTGCGATGCGGTAAGGGCCGCTGCCCAACGGCGGCTCCATGTTGGTCTTGTTGAAGTCGCGGGTTGCCCACCAGTGCATGGGCAGGATGGCGATCTGGCCGAGGATCAGCGGAAGTTCGCGGTTGTTGCCGTGCTTGAAGTCGAAGCGCACGCGCAGCTTGTCTTCGGCTACCACCTTGTCGACGTCCGCGTAGTAGTTGCGGTACATCGGGTCACCGTCCTTCATCAGGGTCTCGAAGGTGAAGACCACGTCTTCGGCAGTGACCGGCGTGCCGTCCTGGAATTTCGCTTCGGGGCGGAGGTAGTAGCGAACGAAACGGTGCTCCGGGTCCTTCTCGATCTTCTCGGCGAGCAGGCCGTACTCGGTGAAGGGTTCGTCGAGGGAGTGGAAGGTGAGTGTGTCGTAGATCAGGTTGATCTGTGGCGCAGAGTTGCCCTTGGCAATGAACGGGTTGAGGCTGTCGAAGCCGCCGAAATCGGAAAGCCGCAAAGTGCCGCCCTTGGGCGCGTCCGGGTTGACGAAGTCGAAATGCTTGAAGTTGGCGGGGTACTTCGGTGCTTCGTCGTAGAGGGTGATAGCGTGCTGCGGCGCGGCCTGTGCACTGCCCAGCAGTCCCAGCAACAGGCCGGCGAGCAGCGCGGCGCGTCGGGGGCTTTTCATAGGGAGTTCTCCTGATTTTTCTGCCACCAGGCACGCAGGCCCAGCGTGTAGGGCGGCGTGGTGACGAAGGCGAAGCGGTTGCGGTACGCCAGTCGATGTCGGTTCAGGTACCAGTTGGGAATGCTGTAGTGCTGCCACAGCAGCACCCGGTCGAGGGCGCGGGCGGCGGCTTCCTGCTGGTCGCGGTCGGTAGCGCCGAGAAGTTTTTCCAGCATCGCGTCCACCACGGGATTGGCGATACCCGCATAGTTCTTGCTGCCCTTCACCGCCACCTGGCTGGAATGGAAGTATTGCCACTGTTCGAGGCCGGGGCTCAGGGTCTGGGGCAGGGTCATCAGAATCATGTCGTAGTCGAACTGGTCCAGACGCTGTTTGTACTGGGCGCGGTCCACGGTGCGCAAGCGTGCATCGATGCCAATGCTGGCAAGATTTTCCCGATACGGCTGAAGTATCCGTTCCAGGCTGGGGTTGACCAGCAGAATTTCGAAGCGTAGCGGCTTGCCCGAAGCGTCCAGCAGTCGGTCGCCGGAGAGCTTCCAGCCGGCATCGGCCAATAGACCCAGGGCGCGCCGCAGGGTTTCACGGGGAATGCCGCGACCATCGGTAACCGGCAGCGCGAAGGGCTTGCTGAACAATGCCTCCGGCAACTGTTTGCGGTAGGGCGAGAGCAGCAGCCACTCCTGGCCCTGCGGCAGGCCGTTGGCGGAGAAACTGCTGTTGGGGTAATAGCTGGCAGCACGCACATAGGCGTCGTTGAACAGCGCACGGTTGGTCCACTGGAAATCGAACATCATGCCCAGCGCCTCGCGCAACCGTCGATCGGCGAACGTGGCGCGACGGGTGTTCATGAATAGCGCCTGGGTCTGGGTTGGAATCCGGTGCGGAATTTCCGCGCGGATCACCGCGCCGCGGCGTACCGCAGGGAAGCTATAGCCGTTACGCCAGTTCTTCGCCTGGTGCTCGATGTAGAAATCGAACTCGCCGGCCTTGAAGGCTTCGAAGGCAATGCCAGAGTCCCGATAGAACTCCACTTCGACGCGATCGAAATTGTACTTGCCACGGTTCACCGGCAGGTCCGCTCCCCACCAATCCTTGACCCGCTCGAATACCAGGCTGCGGCCGGGCGTTACGGCTGTGATCCGATAAGGTCCGCTGCCCAGGGGCGGCTCGAAGGTGGTGGCCTGGAAGTCTCGATCCTTCCAGTAGTGCTGTGGCAGCACCGGCATTTCACCCAGGCGCAGGATCAGCAGCGGATTGTTGCGGCGCTTGAAGACGAAGCGGATGCGCTGGGATGAGAGGATGTCGACCCGCTGCACTTCCTGCAGCGCCGTGCGGTACATCGGGTGCCCCCGCTTGAGCAGCGTGCGGTAGGAGAATGCCACGTCGTAGGCGGTGATCGGCTTGCCATCGTGGAAGCGCGCCTCGGAGCGCAGGTTGAACACCACCCAGCTACGATCCTCGGCGTACTCCACGCTGCGGGCGATCAGGCCGTAGCTGGAGGCCGGCTCGTCACCGGACGGGTCATACAGGCCGGTGCCGACCATCAACGGCTCGTTCAGCTCGTTGACGCCGTACTGCAGGAAGTCCGCGGTACTGATCGGCGGGCTGCCCTTGAAGGTGTAGGCGTTGAGCGTATCGAAGCTGCCCATTCCCATCAGCCGCAGCGTGCCGCCCTTGGGCGCCCTGGGATCCACCCAGTCGAAGTGATCGAAATTGGCGGGATACTTCAGGTCGCCGAATTGCGCATAGCCGTGGCTTTCGGTGATTTGTGCGAAGGCGGGCAGGCCGAAGATGAGGCCGAGGAGCAGGAGGGGCAGGCGACGCATCAGGCGTAGGATCCGATCCTGGGCTGGCGGGGCGAGTGGTCCCGTACAGTAGCAGCTTGTCCGTGCTGCAAGAAGTCATGGCGCCGGATCATTTGCATCCGGCGCCACGCGAGGATCAGCGGCTGGCGGTGTCGAGATAGAGCGTCAGGGTCTGGCCAGGCTTCAGGGCCTTGCCGCTGCGCGGGTTCCAGCGCTTGATGTGCTGCATTTCGACGTTGAAGCGCTTGGCGATCAGGTACATCGAGTCGCCTTGCTTGACCTTGTAGTAGGTCACATTGTCCTGCTTGCTCTTGCTGCGCGATGCCACCTGGGTCGCCGCGGTGGTGCCGCCCTGCAGCTTGAGCACCTGGCCCGGCTTGACGCCGTGGCTGCCCAGGTCGTTCCAGCGCTTGATATCGGCAACATCGACGTTGTTCTTCTTGGCGATCTGCCAGAGGTTATCACCGCTCTTCACGGTGTAGGTGCGGCTGGCGGTGCGTGCGGGAGAGCGCTCGACCTGCGCCAGTTGGCGCGGGCTCTCCGGCTCGATGACCGGGCGACCCGGCTGGCCGGGGATGACCAGTACCTGGCCATTGCGCAGGCGGTTTGCACTCAGGCGGTTGGCGGATTTCAGCTCGGCGACGGTCAGGCGGTAGCGCTGGGCGATGCTGTGCAGGCTGTCGCCCTTGCGAACGCGGTACTGCTGGGAGGCGACGATTTCCTGGGGCTTGAGCGTGGCGATGCTCGCGCGCAGGGTGTCGGCCTTGTCCATCGGCACGAGTAGGTGGTTCGCGGCATCGACGGTGATACGGCGTTTGAATGCCGGGTTGAGCTGGTAGAGCTCGTCTTCATCCAGGTCGGCGAGGGCAGCGACGCGCGACAGGTCAAGGCCCGGTTTCACTCGAATGGAGGTGAAGTACGGCTCGTTGGCGATCGGGTTGAGGCTGATGCCGTAGATATTGGGCGCCATCACCAGTTGCGACAGAGCCAGCAGTTTGGGCACGTAGTCCTGGGTTTCCTGCGGCAGCGGCAGGTTCCAGTAGTCGGTTGGCAGGCCGAGCTTCTGGTTGCGCTCGATGGCGCGGCTGACGGTACCTTCGCCGGCGTTGTAGGCGGCCAGGGCCAGCAGCCAGTCGCCGTTGAACATGTCATGCAGGCGGGTCAGGTAGGTCAGGGCGGCGTTGGTCGATGCGGTGATATCGCGACGACCATCGTACAGGTTGGTCTGGCGCAGATTGAAATGCGTGCCGGTGCTCGGGATGAACTGCCAGAGGCCGACAGCCTGGGCGCGGGATACCGCCATCGGGTTGTAGGAGCTCTCGATCACCGGAAGCAGGGCCAGCTCCAGCGGCATGTCGCGCTCTTCCAGACGCTCGACGATGTAGTGCATGTAAGGGCTGCCGCGCTCGCTGGCGTTTTCCAGGAACGACTGGTTGCTCATGAACCAGAGGCGCTGGCGCTCGATGCGCGGATTGGTGTCGATCTGGTCCTGCAACTGGAAACCGGAGCGCATGCGTTCCCAGATGTCGTTCTGGGACTCCGACCAGGCCGGATTGAACTGCACATCGACTGCGCGAGAGGCGTTGCGGGCCGGGCCGTCATTGTCGACCTGCTTGGTCGACTGGCAGCCGGCGAGACCGGCTGCCAGCAGCAGCACGGAGACTCGGATGGCACGAGCCAATGCGTCTAGATCGGAGGTCTTTCTGGTCTTTGGCGGCATTGGCTGATGACTGTGTCCGGGGCAAAAATTTCGGGGATTCTAGGAATCGCGCCAGCCCTGGTCAAGATTTCGCCAACCGTCAGAACTGATCCTTCCAGCGACGAATAGTCGCAAAAACCTCTTCGGGAGTGCGGATTTCCTGGCCATCCCGCTCGTCGGCTATTTTCTTAACGGATGTTTCCTGTACCCGCAGGAAGGGGTTTGTCGCGCGTTCCAGGGCGATGGAAGAGGGCAGGCTGATCCGTCCTTGTTCGCGCCATTGCCTGACCTGCTCGAAGCGCGCCTGTACTTCCGGGTTGTTCGGCTCCACCGCGCAGGCGAAGCGCAGGTTGCTCAGGGTGTACTCGTGCGTGCAGTAAACGCCGGTCTGACCGGGCAGCGCGGCCAGGCGGCTCAGTGACGCGTACATCTGCGCTGGCGTTCCTTCGAACAGGCGGCCGCAGCCTCCGGCGAACAGGGTATCGCCGCAGAACAGCAGCGGCTGGTCGGCGTCATGGAAATAGGCAATGTGGCCGAGGGTATGTCCTGGAACGTGGAGAATCTCGAAGCCCAGCCCGAGCACTTCGACGCGGTCACCGTCTTCCAGGGCGAGATCGCGCGCGGGGATATTCTCGCCAGCCGGGCCGAGCACCCGCGCGCCGGTATCGGCCTTCAGCCGGGCGACGCCGCCAACGTGATCGGCATGGTGATGGGTGACCAGGATATCGGTCAGCGTCCAGCCAGGATGGGCCTCGAGCCAGGCCAGTACCGGGCCGGCATCGCCCGGGTCGACCACCGCGCACTGGAGACGGGTCACATCCTGCAACAGCCAGAGGTAGTTGTCGGAAAAGGCGGGTAGCGCGTCTATCTGTATCATGGCCGGAAAGTCGCTAAGTAGTGGGCGTTGGCGCATAGTAGTGCGATTACGTACTTTTGTGTCGCGCGCTCCCGCAGGGGGTAGTGATGATCGAACAGGAACCTTTCGCCCAGGCCGACGCGGATTGGCTTGAGCTGATCGCCCAGGCACGTGACTGGCTCGCCGGGCCGATCGGCGGAATGATGCTCGCCGAAGAGCAGCAGTTGCTGATCGACGAACTGGAACGCTATTTCGGTGGTTATCTGGTGCACTACGGCCCCCACGCCGAACTGCCGGCCAGTACCGGCAACATCCAGCGCGGCGTGCGCCTCGGACCACCATTGCCGGGTGTCGAGATAGCCTGCGACGAAGCGGCCTGGCCGCTGGGCGAGCACGCAGCCGATGTCGTGCTCCTGCAGCATGGCCTCGACTTCTGCCTTTCGCCGCACCGCCTGTTGCGCGAAGCGGCGCGCAGCGTGCGCCCGGGAGGGCATCTGCTGGTGGTCGGGGTCAATCCCTGGAGCGCCTGGGGCATCCGTCATTACTTCGCCCGTGATGCCCTGCGCCGCGCGCGCTGCATCTCGCCGGCGCGGGTCTGCGACTGGCTCAATCTGCTGGGATTCGCGCTGGAGAAACGCCGCTACGGGTGCTATCGTCCGCCGCTTGCGTCGGCGGCCTGGCAGGCTCGCCTGGCCCGCATGGAGTCCTGGGGGCCGGTCCTGCAGGGTTCGGGAGCGGGCTTCTATCTTCTTGTGGCGCGCAAGCTGGTGGTAGGCCTGCGGCCGCTGCGCCAGCTCCGTCGGGAGCCGCGCGGCCAACTGGTGCCGCTGCCGGTGGCCAAGGTCAGCCGCCGCGATTCCGAGTCCTGAACACGAGCGATATGAGCGAAGAGAAAGTCGAGATCTACACCGACGGCGCCTGCAAGGGCAATCCTGGCCCCGGAGGCTGGGGAGCCGTGCTGTTCTACAAGGGCGCCGAGCGCGAACTGTGGGGCGGCGAGCCGGAAACCACCAACAATCGCATGGAACTGATGGCAGCCATCATGGCCCTTGCCGCGCTCAAGCGGCGTTGTGATGTGCGCATAGTTACCGACTCGCAGTACGTCATGCAGGGTATCACCGAGTGGATGGTCAACTGGAAGAAGCGTGGCTGGAAGACCGCCGCCAAGCAGCCGGTGAAGAATGCCGACCTGTGGCAGGCACTGGACGAGCAGGTGAACCGGCATAATGTCGAGTGGAGCTGGGTGCGCGGGCATACCGGCCATCCCGGCAACGAGCGGGCGGACATGCTCGCCAACCGTGGCGTGAGCGAACTGCCGCGCTGACCATCCAGATATCAGAGTCGTCCGGCTGAGCCGGGCGAACTTTCCGCAAGAAGGTTTCAAACACAATGCGCAGCGTCGTACTGGATACCGAAACGACCGGCATGCCGGTCACCGATGGCCACCGGATCATCGAGATCGGCTGCGTCGAGCTGGAAGGCCGCCGCCTGACCGGTCGGCACTTCCACGTTTACCTGCAGCCGGACCGCGAAGTGGACGAGGGCGCCATTGCTGTCCACGGCATCACCAATGACTTCCTGAAGGACAAGCCGCGTTTCCGCGAGGTTGCCGACGACTTCTTCGAGTTCATCAACGGCGCCCAGTTGATCATCCACAACGCGGCGTTCGACGTCGGCTTCATCAACAACGAATTCGCCCTGCTGGGGCAGTCGGAGCGCGCCGAGGTCAGCGACTACTGTTCGATCCTCGATACCCTGCTGATGGCCCGTGAGCGCCATCCGGGCCAGCGCAACAATCTCGATGCCCTGTGCAAGCGCTATGGCGTCGATAACTCCGGCCGCGACCTGCACGGCGCACTGCTCGATGCCGAGATTCTCGCCGACGTCTATCTGGCGATGACTGGTGGCCAGACCAGCCTGTCGCTGGCTGGCAATGGTGCGGATGTCGACGGCAGCGGTCGCGCGCAGGCCAGTGCGATCCGGCGCCTTGCCGCCGGTCGCGCGGCGACCCGGGTGATCCGTGCCAGCGAGGAAGAACTGGCGGCCCATATGGCGCGCCTGGCAGTGATCGAGAAGTCCGCTGGCGGCCCGTCGCTTTGGGTACAGATGGACGCCCCCAAGGAGTGATCGGCTCCGCTCGACGAAGAAGGCCCTGCGAAGGGCCTTCTTCGTTTCTGCGGCAGCGCCGGACCTGTCGGCGGTGCGACGTTTTCTTACAGGCGTCAGTCAAGAGCATTCCCCTACATTCTGTGAGTCCATACTCTGGTAAGGATCGACGTCAGCAGTTCGTCCGTTCAGGGGCTCACAATGTATAAAGACCTCAAGTTCCCCATCCTCATCGTTCACCGCGACATCAAGGCCGATACCGTGGCCGGCGACCGAGTCCGCGACATCGCCCGGGAGCTGGAGCAGGACGGTTTCAGCATCCTTTCCACTGCAAGTTCCGCCGAAGGACGAATCGTCGCCTCCACCCACCACGGGCTGGCGTGCATTCTGGTGGCCGCCGAAGGGGCGGGGGAGAACCAGCGCCTGTTGCAGGACGTGGTGGAACTGATCCGGATGGCGCGGGTTCGCGCCCCGCAGTTGCCTATCTTCGCCCTTGGCGAGCAGATGACTATCGAGAACGCGCCGGCTGAATCGATGGCCGACCTGCACCAGTTGCGCGGCATTCTCTATCTCTTCGAAGATACCGTGCCATTCCTCGCCCGCCAGGTAAGCCGCGCAGCGCGACGATACCTGGAAGGCTTGCTGCCACCATTCTTCCGCGCGCTGGTGGAGCACACCGCGCAATCCAACTATTCCTGGCATACGCCCGGCCACGGTGGTGGCGTCGCCTACCGCAAGAGCCCGGTGGGGCAGGCGTTCCACCAGTTCTTCGGCGAGAACACCCTGCGTTCGGATCTCTCGGTGTCGGTGCCTGAGCTCGGTTCGCTGCTGGACCACACCGGCCCGCTGGCCGAGGCGGAAGCACGCGCCGCGCGCAATTTCGGTGCGGACCATACCTACTTCGTCATCAACGGCACCTCTACCGCGAACAAGATCGTCTGGCATTCGATGGTCTGCCGCGACGACCTGGTGCTGGTGGACCGCAACTGCCACAAGTCCGTGCTGCACTCGATCATCATGACCGGCGCGATTCCGCTCTACCTCACACCGGAGCGCAACGAGCTGGGCATCATCGGACCTATCCCGCTCTCCGAATTCAGCCGCGAGTCGATCGCCGCGAAGATTGCCGCCAGCCCGTTGGCTCACGGCCGCGAGCCGAAGGTCAGGCTGGCGGTGGTGACCAACTCCACCTACGACGGCCTTTGCTACAACGCCGAGATGATCAAGCAGGCGCTAGGCGAGAGCGTCGAGGTGCTGCACTTCGACGAGGCGTGGTACGCCTATGCGGCCTTCCACGATTTCTACGCCGGCCGCTACGGCATGGCGACCAGCCGGCAGGACAATGGCCCGCTGGTGTTCACCACGCACTCTACCCACAAGATGCTGGCCGCGTTCAGTCAGGCGTCGATGATCCATGTCCAGGATGGCGGCGCGCGGCGCTTCGACCGGGCACGCTTCAACGAAGCCTTCATGATGCACATCTCCACCTCGCCGCAGTACGGCATCATCGCCTCCCTGGACGTGGCTTCGGCGATGATGGAAGGGCCGGCCGGGCGCTCGCTGATCCAGGAAACCTTCGACGAGGCACTGAGCTTCCGCCGCGCCCTGGCCAACGTGCAGCAGAACCTGGCCGAGGATGACTGGTGGTTCTGCGTCTGGCAGCCGCCGGGAGTGGAAGGTACCGACGAGGTGCGCACGCAGGACTGGGTGCTGGAGCCCAACGCCGACTGGCATGGTTTTGGCGATGCGGTCGAGGACTACGTCCTGCTCGATCCGATCAAGGTCACCCTGGCAACCCCGGGCCTGACCGCTGGCGGGCGACTGGATGCTCGCGGTATTCCAGCCGCGGTGGTCAGCCGCTTCCTCTGGGAGCGTGGACTGGTGGTGGAAAAGACCGGCCTCTACTCCTTCCTGGTGCTGTTCTCGATGGGCGTGACCAAGGGCAAGTGGAGCACCCTGGTCACCGAGCTGCTGGAGTTCAAGCGCAGCTACGACGCCAACCAGCCGCTGGCCGAGGTGCTGCCCAGCGTCGCCCTGGCCGGTGGCGGCCGCTACGCCGGCATGGGGCTGCGCGACCTGTGCGACGAACTGCACCGCTGCTACCGCGACCACGCCACGGCCAAGGCGATGAAGCGCATGTACACCGTGCTGCCGGAGATCGCCATGCGTCCGGCGGACGCCTACGCACAGTTGGTGCGTGGCGAAGTCGAAGCGGTGCCGATCGACCAGTTGGAAGGTCGTATCGCAGCGGTGATGCTGGTGCCATATCCGCCGGGCATCCCGCTGATCATGCCGGGCGAACGTTTCACCGAGTCCACCCGCTCGATCCTCGACTACCTGGCCTTTGCGCAGAGCTTCGAGCGCAACTTCCCAGGCTTCGACTCCGATGTCCACGGCCTGCAAGTGCGCGAGGTGGACGGCGAGCGGCGTTACACCGTGGAGTGCTGCAGGTAGCCCGGGCAGGGCGGGCCTGCCGGCGGTTTTGCAAAGTCCAACTATTCTTGTCGGAATCGGTACAGGGAGAAACGAGGAAAAAGGGAGGTTTCCCATGCGCTGCCCCTCGACGTTGCCGAACGAAAACGAGCGCCTGAGAGCGCTTTCCGACTATGGATTCGATGACGAAGCGCTGCTGCCCAGCCTGGACCCGGTGGTGCAGATCGCTGTCCGCATGTTCGGCATGCCGGCCGCGGCGGTGAACATGATCGGCAGCGACCACGTGTTCTTCGCCGCTGCCACCGGTGTGGGAGAAGTGGACATGGGGCGCGACGTTTCCTTCTGTGCCCACGCCATCAGCCAGGCAGAGGTGATGGTGGTGCCCGATGCCCGTCGTGACGGGCGCTTCCATGACAACCCGTTGGTCACCGGCTCGGCCGGCGTGCGCTTCTATGCTGGTGTTCCGCTGCTCTCGGTGGACGGCCTCCCGCTGGGGGCGTTGTGCATCATCGACAGGCAGCCCCATGAGGATTTCTCGGGCGACGACCGCGAGCGTCTGCGCGAACTGGCGCGCATGGCCGCCGACCGCCTGGAACTGCGCCGCATCGAGGTGGCCTCGGCGCGCACCCGGCCGTTGTTCGACGAATACGCCGGCAGCTCTCCGACGCCTGTGGTGTGGTTCGACTGCTGGGGGGAGATCGCTGCCTGGAATGAAGCGGCTGCCGGCCTCTACGGCTACTCGCTGGAAGAGGGCGCGGGGCAGTCGTTCGAGGCGCTGCTGCCTGAGCGCAACCGGGCCGCGTTTCGCAGCCTGATCAACCGCGCAATCGACGCCACCTCGCTGGACGGCATGGACGTCCCGGCGGAGATCACTGGCGTACGCAGCGATGGTTCCGAGCTGGCGCTGGGGCTCACGCTGTTCTGCTGGACGGAGAAGGGCAAGCTCAAGTTCGAGGCCGTACTGAAGGACCTGACCGTGCTGCACCAGGAGGAGCATGCGCTGCGCCAGTTGGTCAATGTCGACATGCTCACCGGCCTGGTGAACCGTGGGCGTTTCTATCGGATTACCGAGGATATCCTGGTGCAGTCGAGGCCCGCGGCGGTGCTGGTGATCGACCTGGACGGCTTCAAGGATGTCAACGATTCGCTCGGCCATGCCGTGGGGGACGGCATCCTGCGCGAAGTCGCCGCCCGGCTGGAGCGGCTGGCCAGTACCGGCGCCACGGTGGCGCGGATCGGCGGCGACGAGTTCGCTATCCTCGAATCCAACCTGATTTCTCCGGAGCAGGCGATGCGCCTGGCGCAGACGGCTATCAGCCGTATTGCCGAGCCGATCGTGATCGATTCCCACGAGGTGCGGGTCGCGGCCAGTTGCGGGGTTGCGCTGGCGCCACTGCACGCCCAGGAGGCCCTGGAGCTGGTTGGCGATGCCGATCTGGCTCTATTCAAGGCCAAGAGCAGCGGGCGCAGCCACGCCTTCGTCTTCGTGCCGGCGCTGAAAATGGAGGCGGCGGCACGGCATCTGTACGGCATGGAGCTGCACAGGGCAGTGGCCAATGGCGAGTTCCTGCTGTTCTACCAGTCGCAGGTCAGCCTCAAGGACGGTGCCCTGCGAGGCGCCGAAGCGCTGCTGCGCTGGCAGCACCCGCAACGTGGCCTGCTGTCGCCAGCGGCATTCCTGCCGTCCCTGGAAGGCGGGCCGCTGGCGGCGATCGTCGGCACCTGGATTCTCGACGAAGCCTGCGCCCAGGCTGCGTACTGGCGACGCAACGGTGCGCCGTATTTGCGTGTCGGAGTGAACCTGTTCGGCGCGCAGTTCCGCATGGGCAACCTGGTCTCCCAGGTGCTCGAAGCGCTCGACCGCCACGGACTCCCGGCCGAGGCGCTGGAGCTGGAAATCACCGAGAACATTGTGCTCAACCACGACGACGCGGTTCTCAATACCCTGCGAACCCTGCGCAGCCACGGTGTGGGCATCGCCTTTGACGATTTCGGCACGGGCTACGCCTCGCTCAGTCTGCTCAAGACCTATCCGCTGAGCCGTATCAAGATCGATCGCAGCTTCGTGCTGGGCATGCTGGAGTCCCAGCAGGATCTGTCGGTGATCCGCGCCATTCTCGACATGGCTCGCAGCTTCGACCTGGAAACCATCGCCGAAGGAATCGAGACCACCGCACAGCGAGACCGGCTGCGCAAAGAACGCTGCACGGAGGGGCAGGGCTACCTGTTCGCCAAGCCGATGCCGGCCAGTCAGTTCGAGCAGGCATTCGCTATCGGAGGCCGCCAGTTCGGCTCAGCCTGAGAGCACCAGCGGTGAAATTTCGCCGCGCCGATTGATCTGCGCGATGAATTCGTTCGAAGCCGATACGAACGCTGCGGAAACTGTTTCCTCCTTTGCCGTGCGCTGACTACCCTGTAGGGCAGATCGGAACGATACTTCCGGGCCGATAGGCCTTCACCGTGGCTGGCGCACGGCGCATCGGCACGGATAGGAACCAATTGAACAGGCCGCAGGCTTTAAGGAGTGCAGATGGCGGGAGCGAAAAAGGGCAGCATGGGGTTCTGGAGCTGCACCGCGCTGGTAGTGGGGAACATGATCGGTTCGGGAGTATTCCTGCTGCCGTCGAGCCTGGCGGCATTCGGTGGGCTCAGCCTGCTCGGCTGGCTGGTCTCGACCACGGGAGCCGTGATCCTGGCGTTCACCTTCGCCCGGCTGGCGCGACTCAACCCCGGTGCTGGCGGCCCGTACGCCTATACCCGCGACGGTTTCGGCAGTTTCGCCGGCTATCTGTGCGCCTGGACCTACTGGAAAGCCGCGTGGATCGGTAACGCCGCCATAGCGGTGACGCTGGTGGGCTACCTGCGGGTGTTCATTCCTGCGCTCGCCGACCCGATGTTGATGGTGGTCACCGCCATCGGTTCCATCTGGCTGTGTACCCTGATCAACCTGCGTGGTATCACCGCATTTGCCGTGGTGCAGAACTGCCTCACCGCGCTAAAGCTGATCCCATTGCTGCTGGTGGGGATTCTCGGCTGGTTCCACTTCAATCCCGACTACCTGAGCATTCCCGCGCCGAGCGAACTGCCGAACATGGGCTATGCCCAGGCCATCGCCACCACCGCGGCACTGACCCTATGGTCGTTCATCGGCCTGGAGTCGGCCACTGTGCCGGCCGATGACGTGCACGATCCGAAGAGGACCATTCCCCGCGCGACGCTGTTCGGCACTCTGGCCGCGGCTGCGGTGTACATCCTCTCGATCACCGCCGTGCAGGGACTGATGCCGCCCGAAGTGCTGGCCAAGTCCACGTCGCCGTTCGCCGATGCCGCGCGCATTCTCCTGGGCGAGTGGGGCTACTACCTGGTGGCTGCCGGTGCGGTGATCGCCTGTCTCGGCGCCCTCAATGGCTGGGTCCTGCTGCAAGGGCAGATTCCGGTGGCTCCGGCGCGCGACGGGCTGTTCCCGGAGTCCCTGGGCAAGCTCAACAAGAATGGCGCGCCGGGTAATGGCCTGCTCGCCTCGGGCCTGCTGGTCACCGCGCTGGTGATGGTCGACGGCCACGGCGACCTGGTCGACGTATTCAACGTCATCATCCTGCTCGGCACCATGACCGGCGTTGTGCCCTATGCCTTCTGCACCGCCGCGTTGCTGCAGCTGCTGGCAGTGAAGCCGGAGTCCTTCTCGCCGCGCTCGCGTCCGCAGGTGCTGGCAATCGGCTGCCTGGGCTTCCTCTACTCGCTGTGGGCGCTCTATGGCACCGGCCAGCAGGCGATCTTCTGGGGCTTCCTGGTGTTCATGGCGGGCATCCCGATGTACACCTGGCGGCAGTACCGTAACCGTGCCCAGGGGCTCCCCCTGGCGAGCGGGGACTGACTTTCCCGCGTTGGGCAGGCAGTGGACCTTGTCAGATCAAGCACTTGGTGGCTGTTCTGCGAGCCATTTCCAGCCCGGCGCCGTGGGCTGTGTCACAGTGCGCCGCATCGACTTTTACCTTTGCCTTGTTATAGTGACGCGTTTTTCAACACTATAAGAACCGTTGGCCCGGGTTCTCGCGGCGATCCGTCGTGGTGATGGACCGGGCATTTTCCGAGGATGCCCCCCGTGACCGAGTACAAAGCATTCCGCGTCGAACTGGCGGACAAGATCGCTCATGTGCAGATCAACCGTCCGGAAAAACTCAATGCCATGAACGCCGACTTCTGGAAGGAGATCATTGAAATCTTCCAGTGGGCCGACGACACCGACGAGGTGCGCGCCGTGGTCCTGAGCGGCGCCGGCAAGCACTTCTCCGCGGGCATCGATCTCGCCCTGCTGGCCCAGGCTGGCAGCCGTCTGGGCAAGGATGTCGGCCGCAATGCCCGTGCCCTGCGCAAGACCATCCTGGAGCTGCAGGGATCCTTCAACGCCGTGGACAACTGCAGCAAGCCGGTACTCGCTGCGATCCAGGGCTACTGCATCGGTGGCGGGATCGACCTGATCTCCGCATGCGACATGCGCTATTGCAGCGCTGACGCGCAGTTCTCCATCAAGGAAATCGACATGGGCATGGCCGCCGACGTCGGTACCCTGCAGCGCCTGCCACGGCTGATCGGCGATGGCATCATGCGTGAGCTGGCCTACACCGGGCGCAATGTCGATGCCGAGGAAGCCCGCCGCATCGGCCTGGTCAATAACGTCTATGCCGACCATTCCGCGCTGCTCGACGGAGTCATGGGGCTGGCCCGGCAGATCGCTTCGAAGTCGCCCATCGCCATTCGCGGTACCAAGGAAATGATCCGCTTCGCCCGCGACCACCGCGTCGAGGACGGTCTGGAATACATTGCCACTTGGAATGCCGCGATGCTGCAGTCTGCCGATCTGCAGACGGCCATGATGGCGCACATGAGCAAGAAGAACCCCGAGTTCGCCGATTGATGCCCATCCACTCTTCTTGCGCGCAGGAGGCGCACTAGGCCGATGGTTACTGGAGCCACGTCCCTCAGTCTGGTTCGCGACGAGCTGTTCGCCACGATGGAGGAGGCCGAGCAGAATCTCGAGCACTTCATCGCTGAGCGCCAGAACGGTAGCCTGCTGCAGCATTCGGTCGAGTGCCTGAGCCAGATTCGCGGCACCCTCAATCTCATCGAGCTGGCGGGCGCCGAGCTGCTGGCCCAGGAAGCCCTGGACCTGGCTACCGACATTCCTGCCGGCGTCAGCGAGGACCGTGATGGTCAGTTGGCGGCCCTGGGCAATGCACTCTACGTGTTGCGCCGCTACCTCGAGAACCTCGAGGCGCATCGCCAGGAAATTCCGGAATTGCTGCTGCCGGCGATCAACGACGTACGCCAGGCCGCCGGGCAGCCGGCACTGCCGGAAAGCTTCTTCTTCAGTGCGCGGCTGGACCTGCCGCGCCCGCTGCGTGCCGTGACGGTGCCGCAGGTGGACGATCCCGCCCGCGAAGTCCGCCGTTTGCGGCAGATGTACCAGGTCGGCCTGCTGGGGCTGATCCGCGACCAGAATCTCTATCCCAGCCTGAAACTGATGAGCCGCGCCCTGGGCAAGCTCGATGTGCTGCTGGGCAGTGCCGCGCGAACCCGGCTGTGCTGGGTGGGCGCTGGCGCGCTGGAGGCTCTGGTGGATGCGCAGATGCTGCCGCGCAAGACCCGCAAGCAGGTCTTCGCCCGCCTGGACCGCGAGCTCAAGCAACTGATCGGCAACCCGCAGTACGAAGCTCCGCGCCAATTGCTCAAGGAACTGCTGTACCTCACCGCCCTGGCCGATACCAGCGGCCCGCGTGCCAGTGAACTGCGCCAGGTGTTCGGCCTGACGCCGCTGCCCTTCACCGATCACCTGCTCGAAGACGAGTCACAGCGGCTATCCGGCCCGGGGCAGTCGGTCATGCGCTCGCTGTCGGTGGCGATCCGCGAGGAACTGACCGCGGTGAAGGACCAGCTCGACCTGATCGAGCGCGGTGTGTCCCAGGCCGATGCACTGGGTATCCTGCATACCCAACTGGGCAAGCTGGCCAAGACCCTCGGCATGGTCGGCCTGAATTCCGCCTCCAATGTCTTGCAGCACCAGCATGGCGTCGTCGCTGGCTGGGCGGCCCAGGGCTCGGCCGACGACCGCAATGCGCTGAACGCCTTGGCGGACGCCTTGCTCTATGTCGAAAGCATGGTCAGCAATCTGGAGCGGGGCGAGCGCATGAACGCGCGTCCGGCGCCGCAGGGGGAGGACGAGTCCTTCGCCGTGCACCAGTTGGCCGAGGCCCGCATCGTGGTGATCGACGAGGCGCAGGCCGGGCTTGCCCTGGCCAAGCGGGCAATCACCGCGTACCTCGAATCCAATGGCGACAAGCTGCATCTGGCCAACGTACCCACCAGCCTGCAGGCGGTGCGTGGCGGCCTCTGGTTCCTCGGCCTCGAGCGCGCGGCTCTGCTGGTAGGCGCCTGTGCCGACTATATTCAACAGCAGATGATCGAAACGGCCCAGATGCCCTCCGAGCAGATGCTGGAAACCCTGGCGGATGCTCTTACCGGCCTGGAATACTATCTGGAAGGCGGAGCCATGATGCGCCCTGAAGGACAGCCCGACGTGCTGGACGTTGCCAGCGAGAGCGTCAAGGCGCTCGGACTGACGGTGGCTGCCTGATGCGTACCGGTCGCTGGGTATCCTCGATGTTCGAGGTGGCTGCCAATGGCGGTTGGGCGCTCGCCCATTGCCAGCAGCAATTCCTCGCCGATAGTAACGGCGTGCTGTTTCCCCGGGACTGGCTGAAGCGCCAGGACATCTCGGTGCTGTCCGAGCACGCTGTCGGCCATTTCGATGGCGAACCGGTATACCTGCTGGAAATCGACCGTCCCGATCCGCTGGATGGTGCCGGTTGGATCGGTCTGCGCCAGTTCATGATGCAGGCCGAGGAAGACATCTTCGCCATGCTCGGTTTCGCCAGCCAGATCGGTATCTGGTGGCGGCAGAACCGCTTCTGCGGCAGTTGTGGCCAGCCCAATCAGCGCATGCCGCGCGACCGTGCGATGCACTGCGAGGCATGTGGTATCCAGCGCTACCCGCTGTTGTCGCCGAGCATGATCGTGCTGGTGACCCGCGGCGACGAGTTGCTGCTGGCGCGTTCGCCGCGCTTCGTGCCGGACATGTACAGCACCTTGGCCGGCTTCGTCGAGCCCGGCGAGTCGGTAGAGCACTGCGTCGCCCGTGAGGTACGTGAAGAGGTCGGGGTGGAAATTGGCAATATCCGCTACATCGGCAGCCAACCGTGGCCGTTCCCGCACTCGCTGATGTTCGGCTATCACGCCGAGTACGTCAGCGGTGAGATTGTCCCGCAACCGGACGAAATTGAAGACGCGCGCTGGTTCCACATCGACGAGTTGCCGCGCCTGCCCGCAGAGCGCTCCATCGCTCGCTACCTGATCGAGCTGTACCTGGCGCGCCGTGCCGGACGGCCTGATCCGCAACTGCCTGGAAGCGTCTGAGTCGCCGTCAGGCCGCGTTGAACCAGTGCTGCCAGGCCAGGCGCACGGTTAGCGCAAGCACAACCAGGATGAACACCGGGCGGATGAATTTGGCCCCGCCGCCAATCGCTGTGCGTGCGCCGAAGTAGGCGCCGATCATCAGCGCGCTGCCCATGCACAGCCCCATCAGCCAGACCACCTGTCCCGAGGCGATGAACACCGCCAGCGCAACGATGTTGCTGACGAAGTTCATGCTGCGAGCCACGCCGCTGGCGCGCACCAGGTCCAGTGGGTACATCAGCAGCGTGCTGACGGTCCAGAATGCGCCGGTTCCCGGGCCGGCGACACCGTCATAGAAGCCCAGGCCAAGGCCCTGTGGCCATTGGCGGCGCTGGGCGATGCGCGGGTTGGCGTCCAGCGGTGCCTCGGGTGTCTTGCCCAGCAGCAGGTACAGGCCACAACCGAATACCACCACCGGCAACATGCGGTTCAGCCATTCGGCCGGCATCAAGTGTGCCGCCCAGGCGCCCAGTGCCGCACCGATGGCGGTTGCCAGCAGCCCATTGCGCCATTTGCGCGGTTCGAACAGCTTGCGCCGGTAGAAGGTGTGGCTGGCCACGGCGGCGCCGAAGGTGGAGCTCAGCTTGTTGGTGCCCAGCGCCAGGTGCGGCGGCACGCCGGCCGTGAGCAGGGCGGGAATGGTCAGGAGGCCGCCGCCGCCGGCGATGGCGTCGATGAAGCCGGCCAGGAAGGCCACGCCCGCGAGGATGAGGAGGGTGCTGGGGTCTACGACGAGTTCGAAGGGCATGGTGTTCGCCTTGATCGGGGGCCCGTTGCGCCACTCCCTTGTAAGGCGTGGGCGGAAGGAAAACGTTAACGGACCCGAAAGCTGCAACGGTCTGGCTGGCCGTGCAGGTACGCGGTGCGCATAATGCCGGCAATTCTACGTGGAAGGAAATCATTCGATGCAGTACGACGGTCTGGCCTGGGTCGTTGCCTTCGTGGCGCTGCTGGCCCTGCTGGTGGCGGCGCGCATTCTGTTCGATCGTCACTGGTTTCTCGGCTGGCTGCGTGGCATGACGGGTATCGTCTTCATCGCCCTTGCCGTGCTGGTCGGCCTGGTGGCCTGGGACCTGCGCAGCTACGATCCGCTGCCCCAGGAGCGGCCCTTGGCCACGCTCAGCTTCAAGCAATTGAGCCCGCAGAGCTTCGAGGTGACGTTGCTGGAGGGGGACCGCGAGCGCCATGTGGAACTGGCCGGCGATCTCTGGCAACTGGATGCGCGAGTGCTGGAGTGGAAAGGGCTGGCCCGGTTGATCGGCCTGGTGCCGGGGTATCGCCTGCAGGACCTCAGTGGCCGCTTCCTGGCGGTGGAGCAGCAGGCGCAGGGGCGCAAGGTGCCGCTGGCCGGGGATGTCTTTGGCGTCGATCTGTGGCACTGGCTACGCGATGGCCAGCACGACCTGCTTACCTTCGCCCCCAAGGCTGGACGAGTGAATTACCTGCCGACTGCCGACCAGGCTGTATTTGCGGTGCGCTATGGGCCGGGTGGGTTGACCGCCGAGCCGATGAACGCGATGGCGACGCAAGCCCTGAAAGACTGGCAATAAGGGCAGGCGAGCCAATGAAAAAGGGAGCCGACGGGCTCCCTTTTTTAGGTCTGCGATCAGCCTCAGGCGAGGAATCCGCCATCGACGTTCAGCGTCACGCCAGTCGTGTAGCTGGACGCATCGCTGGCGAGGTACAGCACGGCGCCGGCCATTTCGCTGGGATCGGCTACGCGCTTGAGCGGAATGCGCTGCAGGGCGACGTTGCGGATGGCGTCGTTGCTCACCAGTGCCGAGGCGAACTTGGTGTCGGTCAGGCCCGGCAGCAGGGCGTTGCAGCGGATGCCGAACTGCGCGCATTCCTTGGCGAATACCTTGGTCATGCTGATCACCGCGGCCTTGGTCACCGAGTAGATGCCCTGGAACTCGCCCGGGGTGACACCGTTGACCGACGCGACGTTGATGATGCTGCCGCCGCCGTTGGCTTTCATCAGCTTGCCGCCTTCGATGGACATGAAGTAGTAACCGCGGATGTTCACGTCGACGGTCTTCTGGAAGGCCGACAGGTCGGTGTCCAGCACGTTGCAGAACTGTGGGTTGGTGGCGGCATTGTTGACCAGGATGTCGAGGCGGCCGAACTGCTCGCGGATCTGCGCGAAGACGCTCTGGATCTGCTCCATTTCACCGATGTGGCAGGCGATGGCGGTGGCCTTGCCGCCGGCGGCGACGATTTCGTCAGCGACTGCCTGGCAGCCGTCGATCTTGCGGCTGGACACGATCACGTGAGCGCCCTGCTGGGCCAGTAGCTTGGCGATGGCTTCGCCGATGCCGCGGCTGGCGCCGGAAACGAAGGCGATCTTGCCGTCGAGGTCGAACAGTTGGGTCTTGGACATGGGAGGGCTCCTTGTTATTGAGCACGCCTTACAGGCGGGACTTGCCGATGACCTGCAGGCTTACTTGTTCCAGCAGCTTGTTGGCGTGAATGAAGGTGGCGAAGCGCTTGTCCTGGGTCTGGCCGTGGAAGAAGCGGTAGTAGATCTGCTGCATGATGCCGGCCAGGCGGAACATGCCGTAGGTGTAGTAGTAATCGAGGTTGTCGATCTGGATGCCGGCACGCTCGGCGTAGTAGTCGGCGAACTGCTGGCGGGTCAGCATGCCCGGCTCGTGGCTGGGCTGACGGCGCAGCATCTGCATCGGCTGCGGATCGTCGGCCTGAATCCAGTAGGCGAGGGTATTGCCCAGGTCCATCAGCGGGTCGCCGATCGTCGTCATTTCCCAGTCGAGCACGCCGATGATCTGCATCGGGTTGTTCGGGTCGAGGATGACGTTGTCGAAGCGGTAGTCGTTGTGGACGATGCCTGGCTTGTGGTGGTCGGCAGGCATTTTCTCGCGCAGCCACACCTTCACTTGTTCCCAGGCCGGTGCGTCGGGGGTCAGGGACTTCTCGTAGCGGTCGATCCAGCCGCCGATCTGGCGCTGGACGTAGCCCTCGGGCTTGCCCAGGTCGCCCAGGCCGCAGGCGTTGTAGTCGACGTTGTGCAGATCGACGAACTTGTCGATGAAGCTCTTGCACAGTGCTGTGGTCTGCCCGGCATCGAAGTTCAGCTCCTTGGGCAGGTCGCTGCGCAGGATGATGCCGTTGACCCGCTCCATGACATAGAACTCGGCGCCGATCACCGATTCGTCAGTGCAATAGGTGTACGCCTTGGGGCAGTAGGGGAAGCCATCCTTGAGCTGGTTCAGGATGCGGTATTCGCGGCCCATGTCGTGAGCCGACTTGGCTTTCTTGCCGAACGGCGGGCGGCGCAGGACCAGTTCCTGGTTATCGTACTGGATCAGGTAGGTCAGGTTCGAGGCGCCGCCGGGGAACTGGCTGATGCGCGGCGTGCCTTGCAGTCCGGGAATGTGGTCCTTGAGATAACCGTCGATCACGGCGGCATCGAGTTCTTCACCTTCGCGGGAGCGGATGGTCTGGTCGGTCAACGACATGCTGGTCCCTTCTTGTACTGGTCTTCCCCGGCGGGCCCAAGGCTCCGCGCGAGGTGGCGCGCAGGCCGGCGTCGTTCTCTCTCCGGATCAGGCAGAGCAATGATGGCGCCGGGTGATCATTGGCTAATCTAATGTCCGAGCCTGCCTGTCACAAGCGCGCCGGGACGTTATTGGCGAGCGTGTTGGCCCCCGATCAAACTGCCTGATTCGCGGGCTTGCGCTTGTGCGGGCATAAAAAAACCGGAGCCTGAGACTCCGGTTTTTCATGCTGCGTAGGCAGGTATCCGCGGATCAGACCGGGAACAGTTCGCCCAGCTTCATGGCCAGCATCATGTCGCCTTCGGCGCGCAGCTTGCCAGCCATGAAAGCTTGCATGCCGTCGGTTTCGCCGCTGGTGATGCCTTTGAGGGTTTCGCTGTCCATGATCAGGGTGACGTTCGGGTTGGCGGCATCGCCCTGTACCACTTCGCAGGTGCCGTCCTTGACGACCAGATAGTGGTTGTCACCGTCTTCGATGTTGAACTGGAACACCAGGTCCAGGCCGGCGGCGGCGCTGGCGTTGAACTTGCTCTTCATGGTGGAAACGATGTCAGCAACGCTCATGGTTCTATTCCTTTTCTAGGTTTTCTCGCGCGACGCTCAAGGTCGCAGTAGGCCGGTACTCAGCGATAGGTGATGAGTTCCGGCGCCTTCAACAGCTCCAGGTGCACGTGGCTGTTGAAGGAAGCCAGGGCTACTTCGCTACCGCGGAACTTCAGGCGGTTCAGCGAAGTGTTGACGATCTGCCAGTTGAGTTCGAAGGCGTTCAGCGGCGGGATGCCAGTCACCAGTTGCAGCAATGCGGTGATGGTGCCGCCAGAGGTGAATACGCCGATGCTGTCCTTGCCGCTGGCCTCTTGCAGCAGGCGCTGCAGGCCAGCGTGTACGGTGTCGAGGAATTCTGCCCAACTGATCAGCCCGTCCTTCGCATGGTCGCCGGAAACCCAGCGGGCGATCACCGTGGAGAACAGGCGCTGGAACTCGGCGCGATGGTCGGCGGCGTTGCGCATGATGTGCAGTGCCTGCGGCTCGATTTCCAGCAGGTCGGGCAGGTGTGCGCGGATCACTGCGTCGGCTTCGAATTCATTGAAGGCGGAATCGATTTCCAGCGAGGGAGTCTCGATGCCTGCTTCGTTCAGCCGGCCCAGCACCGATTCGGCGGTATGGCGCTGGCGACGCAGATCGCCGCTGACGCAGCGGTCGAAGCGCAGGCCCAGCCCGGCGAGGTGATCGCCGAGGACTTCGGCTTGGCGCACGCCGGTGGGCGAGAGCACGTCGTAGTCGTCGGCGCCGAACGAAGCCTGGCCATGTCGAATCAGATAGATGCTTCCCACGCGCGGTTCTCGGCAGGGCTGAAAGTTCCGGCGAGGTTATGAGGATCACCTGGGGCTGTCAACGAAAAAACATACGCTTGTTTGAATGCCATTCGTTTGACTGATACAGGGCTTTGCCGGCGCTGGTGGCTGGCCGGCGGCGTGGGTATGCTTGCGGGATTCGGTGCGCCCGGTGCCTGGGCGGGACAGTGTTGCAAAAGGGGAAGTATGTGGAGTTTCTAGCGGATTACGCGGGTTTTCTGGCGAGGACCTTCACCGTCCTGGTGGCGGTGGTGGTGATCCTGGTCGTGATCGCTGCGCTGCGCGGTCGCGGTCGTCGCGGTGGCAGTGGGCACCTGGAGGTACACAAGCTCAACGATTTCTACAAGGAACTACGCGAGCGCCTGCAGCACAGCGTGCTGGAGAAGGACAAACTGAAGTCCCTGCGCAAGTCCGAGGCGAAGGCCGCAAAGAATGCGAAGAAGGCCAAGAAGGGCGGCGAGCAGAAGAACCGTGTCTATGTGCTGGACTTCGACGGTGACATTAAAGCCTCGGCCACCGAGCAACTGCGCCATGAGGTAACCGCGCTGCTCAGCCTCGCCACCCCGCGCGACGAAGTGGTGCTGCGTCTGGAGAGCGGTGGCGGCATGGTGCACGGCTACGGCCTGGCAGCTTCACAACTGGCGCGCATCCGCCAGGCGGGCGTGCCGCTGACGGTGTGCGTCGACAAGGTCGCCGCCAGCGGCGGCTACATGATGGCCTGCATCGGCGAGCGGATTCTCTCCGCGCCCTTCGCTATCCTCGGCTCCATCGGCGTGGTGGCGCAGTTGCCGAACGTCCATCGCCTGTTGAAGAAACACGATATCGATTTCGAAGTGCTCACCGCCGGCGAGTACAAGCGCACCCTGACCGTCTTCGGCGAGAACACCGACAAGGGGCGGGAGAAGTTCCAGGAAGACCTGGAAACCACCCACGAGCTGTTCAAGCGCTTCGTCGTGCACTACCGCCCGCAACTGGCCATCGATGAGATCGCCACCGGTGAGGTGTGGCTGGGGCAGGCGGCGCTGGGCAAGAAACTGGTGGACGAGCTCAAGACCAGCGACGAATACCTGGCCGAACGCGCCCGCGAAGCGGATGTCTACCAGCTCAGCTATGTACAGAAGAAATCCATCCAGGAGCGCTTCGGCGTGGGTGTCAGCAGCGTGATCGATCGCGTGCTGGTGACATGGTGGGAGCGCCTGGGGCGCAGCCGTTTCTGGCAATGAATCCAGCGGGCGCGGGAGTGCGCCCGTCAGACTATCGAACGAGGAGGGCGAGATGAGTGCATTCAAGGCGTTGTGGGTCACGGAAAGCGCGCATGGCGTGTACGACCTGCAGGTGACCGAGCGGCAGGTCGCCGATCTGCCTGCGGGCGAAGTGCTGGTGCGAGTGAAGTATTCCTCGCTGAACTACAAGGATGCGCTGTCCGCCAGCGGTAACCGCGGGGTGACTCGCAAGTACCCGCACACTCCCGGCATCGACGCCGCTGGCGTGGTGGAAGAGTCCTCCGCGTCGGAGTTCGCGCCGGGCGATGAAGTGATCGTCACCGGTTACGACCTGGGCATGAACACCCCGGGTGGTTTCGGCCAGTACATCCGCGTTCCGGCGGCCTGGCTGATCAAACGCCCACAGGGGCTTTCGCTGCGTGAATCGATGATTCTCGGTACTGCCGGCCTGACTGCCGCGCTGTGCGTCGATAAGCTCGAACGTGCCGGCCTGACGCCGTCCGCCGGCCCTATCCTGGTCACTGGTGCCACTGGCGGCGTGGGTAGCATTGCGGTGATGCTGCTGGCGCAACTGGGCTATACCGTGGCGGCCGCCACCGGCAAGCTGGAACAGGCGGAGCTGCTCAATCGTCTCGGCGCACGGCAGATTCTCGACCGCGCCACCGTTTCCGATGGCGTCGACAAGCCGCTGCTGCGCGAGCAGTGGGCCGGCGCGGTAGACACCGTGGGCGGCGATATCCTGTTCAACGTGGTCAAGTCGCTGCAGTACGGCGGCAGTGTCGCCTGCTGCGGCCTGACCGCCGGTGCGGCGTTCAAGGCTACGGTGCTGCCGTTCATCCTGCGTGGCGTGAACCTGCTGGGCGTGGACTCGGTGGAGCTGCCGCTGGTGGTCAAGGCATCCATGTGGGACAAGCTGTCCTTGCAGTGGAAGCTCGACAACCTCGAAGCGGCAGTCCGCGAAGTCTCCCTCGACGATCTCCCGGCCGCCATCCACCAGATTCTCGCCGGCAAGCTGGTCGGCCGGGTACTGGTGAAGCTGGACTGACCCTCCTGCCGGACCTGGGATCAGCCCAGGTCCGGCAACAGGTAGTCCGCCCATAGCGAATCGGCGAACTGGCTGCGGAAAAACCCGAAGTGGCCGATGCGCTTCACGCCGATATCCTGTGGAGCGATCCGTTTCACGGTCTTCGTCGCGCCACGGTAGAAACCGTGAAGCGATTCGGTATTGCGGCCCGACATCATTTCATCGTCAGTGAACGAGATCGACGTGATCGGGGTACGTATGGCCGAGTAAGCTTCGCGCACCTCGGCCCCTTCCACGCCCACCGAGTATTCCGGGTGTAGGCACCAGCGACGCCATTGCTGGATCACGCCGCGTGGCAGGTCGCCCACGACGCCGATTCTGCCGCCGGGGAAGTAACCGGTCAGTGGCGTAAGCGTTGGTGCCAGGCAATACCAGAGCAGCCATGCCTTGTGCCGCAGCGACTTGGTGTTTTCGCGCCAGTAGCCACTGCCGGTAGCGATGGTGAAGGCGCGATGGATGCGTTCGCTGCCACGGACGAAGGGCAGGATCTGGCCGCCCAGGCTATGGCCGATCCAGTACACCGGGAGTTCTCCGGCGGTTTCCACCGCTGCGTCGAGCATGGCACTGCAGTCATGGCGGCCCCAACTGATGATGTCCACATCGAGATCGCGAAGCGGACCGCTGCGCGACAAGCCCATGCCAACGTAGTCGAACGTCACGGTCAGGTAGCCGCGCTCGGCGAGCCAGCGGGCGAAGGCGGCGTAGAAGCGCTGCTCGACGCCCATGGCCGGGACGACCAGGACGACACCGCGGGCGGCTCCCTGCGGGTAGTACCAATGGCTGGAAAGGGTGTGCCCGTTGCCGTTGTGGAGCGGGCGAGGGAGCGGGGTGGTCATGGCTGACTCCATAGAAACCGCATCAGGCCTGGCTGACGTACATGGTGATTTCCGCACGGAACACCGGCTTGTCGTCGACATAGGCGACCACCGGAACCTTGATGTCGCCTTCGGCATTCCAGTCCACCGAGCTGCCATCGGCGACGGCGCGGACGTCGCCGGTTGCCTTGGCCAGGTATTCCACCGTCATGCCGCGCGGAATCCAGCGTCGGCCAGCGGGAATGGATACGTCGGTCACGGTACCGGCGGCCAGTTCGGCGGCATTGCACAGGGCGATGGCATGTACGGTGCCGATATGATTGAGCACTTCGCGACGCTTGGGGAAGGTGACTTCCGCATAGCCCGGGCGCAGTTCGATGAACTGCGGAGCGATACTGGAGAAATAAGGAGCGATCTGGCCGATCATGGCGCTGAACTGCGCCGGGCCTACCTGCTGGTACATCTGCATCATCTGACTCATGGTGACTCCGTGGCGGAAGATTGAAGATGGATGCGCGCCCAGGCAGTATACAAATACTAGAATTTTATTCTAGAAGAATATTCTAGAATTCTCTTCGATCAGGTTTCCCCCGACAGGAACTCTATGGCTCGACCTTCACGCAAAGACGACATCCTTCAGGCCGCGCTGGCCTGCTTCAGCGAATCGGGGGTGGATGCCACCACCATCGAGATGATTCGCGACCGCTCCGGCGCCAGCATCGGCAGCCTCTACCACCACTACGGCAACAAGGAGCGCATCATCGGTGCTCTCTATCTCGAAGGTGTCGGGCAGTATGCCGCCCTGCTTGACGAAGGCCTGCAGCAGGCGCAGGGAGCCGAGACCGTGGTGAAGCTGTTCGTCACTTGCTACATCGACTGGGTATCGGCCAACCCGGATTGGGCTCGGTTCATTCTGCACAGCCGTGGGCGGGTCGAGGCAGGTGAGGTCGGTGAAGCGTTGCGCGAGGCCAATCGGCAGCAGGGCCGACGGATTGCCGAGTTGCTGGCCGAATATCGCAAGGCGGGTGCCTTCAAGAATCTGGCGCCCGAGTTGTTCAATTCGGTCGTAATCGGCCCTGCGCAGGATTACGCGCGCAACTGGCTGGCGGGACGCACGCGAGTCGATCTGATCGATTGCCGGGAGCAATTGGCGCAGATCGCCTGGGACAGCGTGCGTGCCTGAAGGACTCGTGAGAAATCTCCGTCTGCCCGATGAATCAGTGGCGCAAATGAAAGAGCCCCGCATATGCGGGGCTCTTTCATGTCGGTCGGATCAGGCGAGCTGGCGGCGGCGGAACAACGGCAGGGGCTGGGTAACCGAGGTCTGATAGACCTCGGAGAAGTCGTTCAGGCTGGCCAGCGCGTCGTGAGGATCGCGGTCCGCTCGGATCGCGTAGGCATCGAAGCCGCAGCTCTGCATGAAGAACAACTGGTCGCGAAGCACGTCGCCGATGGCGCGCACTTCGCCCTTATAGCCGAAGCGCTCGCGCAGCAGGCGGGCAGTGCTGAAACCACGGCCATCTGTAAAGGCCGGGAAGTTCACGGCGATTACCTTGAGCTCGTCCAGGTCGTCGGCAATGGCTTCAGGTTCTTCATCGGCGTCCAGCCAGACGCCGATGCCGCCGTCACGACCACGCAGTGCGGGGCCATGCTCCAGCCATAGTGCCAGCGGGATGATCACGTCGTCGCTGTTGGGCACGCTTTCCAGGGTCGCGTCCTTGGGCAGCAGGTGCCAGCGGTCGTCGACCACCTCGCGGTTTTTAATGATTCGCTGCATATACGCGCTCCTTGAAGAGATCGATGCCGATGCGACGGTAGGTATCGAGGAAGCGTTCCTCTTCGGTGCGCTGTTCCACGTAGACGTTGATGATCTTCTCGATTACGTCGGCCATCTGCTCCTGGGCGAACGAGGGGCCGAGAATCTGTGCCAGGCTGGCGTCTCGGCCGGCGCTGCCGCCGAGAGACACCTGGTAGAACTCCTCACCCTTCTTGTCTACGCCAAGGATGCCGATGTGGCCGACGTGGTGATGGCCGCAGGCGTTCATGCAGCCGGAGATATTCAGGTCGAGGTCTCCGATGTCGAACAGGTAGTCCAGGTCGTCGAAGCGGCGCTGGATGGCTTCGGCCACCGGGATCGACTTGGCGTTGGCCAGGGAGCAGAAGTCGCCGCCCGGGCAGCAGATGATGTCGGTCAGCAGGCCCACGTTGGGGGTGGCGAAGCCGTTCTCGCGCAGTTCGCCCCAGAGCGCGAACAACTGCGACTGCTCGACGTCGGCGAGGATGATGTTCTGGTTATGGCTGTTGCGTACTTCGCCGAAGCTGTAGCGATCGGCCAGGTCGGCGACGGCGTCCAACTGCTTGTCGGTGATGTCGCCGGGTGCCATGCCTGTGGGCTTGAGCGACAGCGTCACGGCAACATAGCCGGGTTTCTTGTGGGCGAAGGTATTGCGGGCACGCCAGCGGGCGAAGCCGGGATGCTCGGCGTCGAGCTGGGCCAGGGCAGTGTCCTGATCTTCCAGGGTTTGGTAGGCCGGGTCGACGAAGTGTGCGGCCACGCGCTGCAGTTCGGCTTCGGTCAGGGTGCTCGGGCCGTCCTTCAGGTGTGCCCACTCGGCGTCGACCTTCTGGGCGAAGACTTCCGGAGTCAGTGCCTTGACCAGAATCTTGATGCGCGCCTTGTACTTATTGTCCCGACGGCCATAGCGGTTGTACACGCGCAGGATGGCGTCGAGGTAAGACAGCAGGTGCTGCCACGGCAGGAATTCATTGATGAAGCTGCCGACGATCGGGGTACGGCCCAGGCCGCCGCCGACGGAGACACGGAAGCCCAGCTCGCCGGCTTCGTTCTTCACCGCTTCCAGGCCGATATCGTGCACCTCGATGGCGGCGCGGTCGCTTACTGCGCCGTTGACAGCGATCTTGAACTTGCGCGGCAGGTGGGCGAATTCGGGATGGAAGGTCGACCACTGGCGGATGATCTCGCACCAGGGGCGAGGGTCGACGAGCTCGTCGCGGGCAACGCCGGCGAACTGATCGGTGGTGGTGTTGCGGATGCAGTTGCCGCTGGTCTGGATCGCGTGCATCTGCACGGTGGCCAGTTCGGCGAGGATTTCCGGCACGTCTTCCAGTTCCGGCCAGTTGTACTGGACGTTCTGGCGGGTACTGATATGCGCGTAGCCCTTGTCATAGTCGCGGGCGATCTGCGCCAGCTTGCGCACCTGCCGGGACGACAGCAGGCCATAGGGCACGGCGACGCGCAGCATGGGCGCATAGCGCTGGATGTACAGGCCATTCTGCAGACGCAGCGGGCGGAATTCCTCGCCGGTCAGTTCGCCCGCCAGGTAGCGGCGGGTCTGATCGCGGAACTGCTTGACGCGATCTTCTACGATCCTCTGATCGTATTCGTCATATACGTACATGAATCATCCTGCTGTCAGGCTATAGCGCTCAGGCGTACTGCGTATCCCAGCGCGCACGGCAACGCGCTCCACGCGGAGTGGGGCGCACGATACCAGTTAGGGAATATGCGTAAAAGTGATGTTTGAGTATATGGCGAGAACTTTTCGATCTATGTGGCGCTGCCGCTGAAACGCAGGCAGGCCGGGAGGTTGCGCTGCGCTTGTCGTTCGCTCGCGCGCCGGCGCAATTGGTCGGCGCGCTGCCATGAGTCAGGCGTCGCGGCCGTGGGCTGCATCGCGCAACTGGGAGGTGTCGACGCGCACGAAGATCGAGTCGCCCACACAGGTGAGCACGTCGCCGGCATAGACCTCGCATATGATCCGGCTCTTGCGCCCGACCTCGCCTTCGACATGGGCCTTGAGCGTCAGTGGGACGCCCATCGGGGTCGGCTTGATGTATTTGATGCCCAGGTTGCCGGTGACGCAGTCGATGCGCGGCAGGCTACCCGGCTCGCGGCCTTCGGCACGGTAGTGGTAGGCCATCGCCGTCCAGTTCGAATGGCAGTCGACCAGCATGGCGATCAGCCCGCCGTAGACCAGCTCCGGCCAGCCGCAGTACTTGGCCTCGGGAAGGTGTTCGGCAACCACGTGAATACCGTCTTCGTGCCAGCGGCTCTTTATGTGCAGGCCGTGCGGGTTACTGCCGCCGCAGCCATAGCAGACGCCTTCCGGCGCGACGGTGTCTTGCAGGGATACCACATCCATCGTTCGTTCCTTGTACCTGTCGAACACGCAGCCTAACGATTTTTGCCGCGTGACGGGAGTAGCGGGGCGGGCGGAGCTGGTCTTAACTCTCCGTGCAGTCCTGCGCAAAACAACTAGAAGAAGGGGGAAGCATGAGCGAAGAGTCGAGCAATGATCGCGACAGCATCGTCGATGCGCGCGCAGCGTTCGTCCTGATCCTGCTGGTGGTCGCCACCGCGGTGTTCTGGGTCAGCCACCAGTGATGCGAATGCCGTGGCGGGTCGCATGGCGGCCCGCCCGGTTTCCTGCGTTCAGACACCCGCCAGGTGCAGAACCAGTTGCACCAGCCCGTACAGCAGCAGTACGAACACCAGCGTGAACAGTATGCCCAGGGCGATGAAGTGGCTGGCCTTGCCCTGGCTGAAGTCGCGTGCGCGGTTCTTGCCGCTCTGCACGCCGAAGGCGGCGGCCAGCACGCTGTGCAGCATCTGCCAGAAGGTTGGCGGCCTGTTCTGCGGATCGTCGGTCATGATGCACCTCCTTTGCCTGAAGCCTAGCTCTCAGAGTTCGATCTGTGTCCACTGACGCTTCTGCCACATCATTGCGAATATTGCCGATGCCAGGCCGCGCTGCAGGATCTGCATGCTCCAGATCGCCAGCAACCCGCCGCCGAGCACCGGGCCGACCAGGTACGCCAAAGGCAGGAAGAACAGCCACTGGTTGCCCAGGCTGACGGCCATCACCGTGCGCGTGGCACCAGCACCGAGCAGGGCCTGGGTGAGCACCAGTGCCGTGGCATCGATCACCATGCCAAGCCCGGTCAGCGTCAGCGGCAGGCGGCCTAGCTCGATCAGCGTCGGATCGCTGACGAACAGCCGCAATATCGCCTCGGGGAACAGCCAGAACGGCGCCCCCAGCAGCGCCAGGCCGCAGGCCGCCACCTTCACCACGTCCCAGCCCCAGCGGTGCGCGCTGTCGAAATCGCGTTCGCCCATGCTCTGGCTTACCAGTGTGGTTGCCGCCATGCCCAGTCCGACACCGGGCAGGATCAGGAACAGTGCCAGGTTGATCAGCACATGGGCCACCGCCAGCTCACGGGTGCCGACCTGGGCGATGATCCAGAACAGCAAGGTGATTCCGGCGGCGAAGAAGAACTGCTGCAGCGAGTTGGGCAGCGAGAGGCGCAGCATCACGCGGATATCCCGCTCGCTCGGAAGGTGGGCCTGCAGACCCTGGGCACGGGCGTCGCGCCAGGTGATCCAGGCGTAGATCAGCGAACCCAGGTAAAGCGCCAGCGTTGTGCCCAGCCCGCTGCCGACCGCGCCCATGCGCGGCAGGCCGAACAGGCCGTGAATCAGGCTGTAGCTGATCGCTGCATTCGCCAGGTGCATCACCACCAGCGTGCGCATGTACATGCCCGAGCGCCGCGTGCCGTTCCAGTATCCGCGGAAGGAGAAATTCAGGCCCACGGCCAGTACCGATAGCGCGCGCCATTCGAAGTAGGGGGTGCCGATGGCCAGTACGTCGGGGTCGTTGGACAGCGCCCGGACAATGGGCTCGGCGAACAGCAGGCAAATCAGCGTGATCGGCAACGACAGCCCCAGCGCCACCAGCAGGCCGCAGTTGAGCGGAGCGGCGACGTCGTCTCGGCCTTCGCCGCGTCGCCGTGCCACCAGCGCCTGTACGCCGGCGCCGAGGCCCATTACGAGGGAAATGGCGACGAAATTGGCGTAGCTGCCGATGCCGACCCCGGCCAGCGATTTCTCGCCCAGGTGGCCGACCATTGCGGCATCCACCAGGTTGAGCAGGCTCTGGCTGACCATGCCGCCGATGATGGGCAGCCCCAGGGTAAGAATGTTGAGGAACCGCTGGCGCTCTAGCATGGCGTCTCTGGGCAAATAATCTTCCGGCCTGTTTGGAAATCCGGCGTGCCCATGCCGGTCGGGCGACGCTGACTGCAAGCCTAGCGCAAGGCGGGTTCCGGTGCCTCCTGGCCGTTCGCTCAAGGCGGTGCTGGACAAGGTGAAGGCCAACCTGGCGCTGGCGCGCCGCAAACTTCAGGAAGTCGAGGCGCAGGTAGCAATCTGACCGGATCGGGTGGGGAGGTCCGTCCGGTTCGTCGACACGAAGCTGGCCCGCAACGGGCCAGTTTCATTTCAGTCCAGCAGCAGTTCGGCCAGGCGCGCGGCGTGTGTGCGCAGCTCCGGCACCGCCGTCGCTTCCCAGTGGCTGGCGCGGAGCATCGGGCTGAGCAGGTGTAGGTGCGGATGGGCGTTGCCGTGAGCATCCAGCAGGCGGTACTGGGCGTCGGTATCGAGCCCCAGCCCCTGGCGGTCCTGGCGGATGGCTCCGCGAGCGAGCAGGCCACCCAGCAACGGCTCGTTTGCCACCCGCAGGTCGGTGCAGGGGCCGGTGCAGTTGATCAGGAAGTCGAAGCGTTGCTCCTGGGCCAGGGTTTCACCACGCTGGCGCATGGTCAGTTGCAGTGCGTCCGGCGTTGTCCGGGCCGCCATGATCCTGCCCGCCTGTATACGCAGTTGCCCGCTGTCGCGCAGCGCTTCGATGCGTTGCGCCACTGGCGGCGCGGCTCGGTGCCGGTGCACGTCCCAGTAAGGTTGCAGATGGCGCAGGAAGCGGCTGCGCTCGTTATCGTCCAGCGCTTGCCAGAGGGTTGGCGTGGCCGGTCGCAAGGCGGCGATCACGTCACGCCAGTCGTGGCCGTCCACCGCGGCCTGGCGGATCAGCGTGCGCAGGCCGCGCAGCCGGCTGTTCAGGCTCATGTTGTGAAAGAACGCCTGCGGCAGCTCCGGCAGGGCCGGATGGCTGGCATTGTCGCGGTGCGCCTGGGGCAGCAGCGCGCGCCGAGACAACGCCAGCAGCAAACCCCGGTGTCCCTGGTCCTGCAGGGCGAGCGCCATGTCGTACATGGTCAGGCCCGTGCCCAGCAGCAATACGCTGGCGTCGGCGGGGATCGACTCCAGGGCGCCGGGTGTCCACGGGTCGCGCAGATAGCGCGGATCATGCTCCAGGGCGCGCAGCGGGCCTGGCGTGGCCGGGGCGAAGTTGCCGGTGGCGATGATGACCTTGCGGCTGTCCAGCGGCTGGCCGTCATCGAGCATCAGGCGCAGTTGGTCGCCTTGCTCGATGAGCTCCAGGGCCTGCTGGCAGATGCTGCTGAAGCGCACGCCCGGCGCGGCTTCGGCAATGGCGTGGCCAAGACGGTCCTGCAGGTAGTCGCCGTAGATGCGGCGCGGCAGGAAGTCGCCCGGTCGTGCCTGGGGCATCTGCTGGCGGGCGAAGTCGAGGAAGTCGGAGGGTTGCTCTGGGAACAGGCTCATGCGCTCGGCCGGCACATTGAGGATGTGGCTGGCGGAGCGGGTGCCATAGGCTAGCCCGCGGGCGAGGCGGCCGGAGCGGTTGATCAGGCTGAGCCTGAACGGCCCCTTGGCGTTGCGCAGCAACTGGATGGCCAGTGCCGTGCCGCAGAATCCGCTACCAATGATGGCGATGTGTTCCATGCAACCCGCTCCTGATTCGGACGGGGGCAGGTTCGCAGAGCGGGCGGCGGGTGACAAGCGCCCTGCGGGCGGGGTGGGATCAAGCGCCGGTTTCCAGAAAATCCCGGGTCAGCGGTCGGTGGCGGTGGGGTATGGGGTACGGGTAGTGGAGCGATGCCAGTGCGAGGCGTCCGCCCTCGCCAGTTGCGCGCCGAAGCGCTGGTGCATCGATTCGAGCGTGGCGCCATCGAGCGGTGCACCGTGGTGGGTCAGGATGCTGCCGCATCGGTGGAGCAGGTAGAGCGCGGCGAGGGTCGCAAGCTCGGGATTTTCCGAGTGGATGCCAAAAAGCCCAGGGTCGTCGGCGCAGGCCTGGATTTCCACGGCAGCCGACCGTTCTTCCCGCTCGCGCAGATACAGCCATGCCCAGTCGCGGGCGCTGGGGCTGCGGGCATCTCCATCACTGTCGACGTTGCAGCCGGCACCGAACAGCAGGTCGATGAACACCCGGAAATCCGGGCGTTCACCGTTCACCCTGACGTGAAACACGTTCGGGCTGCGTCGCGTTATTCGAACAGGCCGTGCCAGCAGTCGCTCAGCTCGCCCAGTTCGAAGGACTTGCACCAGGACTGCTTTTCCAGCCACAGGCGAGTGGTTTCGCGATCGGCTTCGGTGAGGCTGCCGACGGCGTTCAGGCACAGGTAGCCGGTGAACTCGCCGTCTTCGGTGGCGCCGCCGACGAAGACCCAGCCCTCGGACTCGACGAAGGCGATCCACTGGTCGAGCACGTCGTCCAGCTCGCCGGTGTAGTTCACTTCGAGGCTGAAGCCAAACTCCTGGAACTCGCCCAGACGCAGTTTCTTCTGCAGGCGGCGCTTGCGCGGTTTGGCCATCTGTTCGGGGGTGAGGTATTTCATTCGTCTTTCTCTCTTGAGGGGAAGCCCGGCAGGGCCGGGCTTCAATCCGTGGTTTCCCGGGGGATGCTCACGTCGGCGAACCAGAGCCGGCGCCAGCGCGCCTTGCGTTCGTCGAGCGGCAACTGGCGTGGCGATGCCGGTTGGGAAGCGCCCAGGGTGGCGGGATTATCCAGTATCTGCGCGTTGAGTGCAGCGAAGGTTTTGCCCTCGTCCTGCCACAGCGTACAAGCAAGCACGCCGCAGCGGCGGCAGAGAAGGAAGTCGACGGTACCGCTGCCCTGGCGATAGTGCAGGGTATGGTCGCTGGATAGAACGTGGATCGCGAGCTTGCCCGGGCGTCGGAGATGTAGGCGGCGCCGTGCTTGCGGCAGAACCCGCAGTCGCAGGCACGCGGGTTGATCCCGGCGGGCGCGCGGCTGAGTTCGGCGTTAATGCGGAGGTTGCCGCAATGGCAGCCTCCCTCAAGCGGATAGTTCATTGGCGATGGCTCCACTGGCGACTGCCCGGAGCTTGCCGCGCCGGGCAAGCCCGGTCGCGGCGGCGGGAGGGGATCAGGCGTCGTAGCCCAGGTTCGGCGACAGCCAGCGCTCGCTGGTGGTGATTTCCTGGTCCTTGCGCGCGCTGTAACTTTCGATCTGGTCCTTGTCGACCTTGCCCACGGCGAAGTACTGCGCCTGCGGGTGGGCGAAGTACCAGCCGCTGACGGCGGCGGCGGGGAACATGGCGTAGTGCTCGGTCAGGGTCACGCCGGACAGGCCCTTCGGGTCGAGCAGCTTGAACAGCGTGCCTTTCTCGGTGTGGTCCGGGCAGGCCGGGTAGCCGGGCGCCGGGCGGATGCCGACGTACTGCTCCTTGATCAGCGCTTCATTGTTCAGACGCTCCTCGGGCTGGTAGCCCCAGTACTCCTTGCGCACACGCTCGTGCAGCCACTCGGCGCAGGCTTCGGCGAGGCGGTCGGCGAGGGCCTTGACCATGATCGCGCTGTAGTCGTCGCCTTTGGCCTCGTAGGCCTTGGCGACTTCCTCGGCGCCGATGCCGGCGGTAGTGATGAAGCCGCCAATGTAGTCCTTCACACCGCTGTCTTTCGGCGCGACGAAGTCGGCCAGGCTGAAGTTCGGCTTGCCGTCGGGCTTGATGGTCTGCTGGCGCAGGTGGTGCAGGGTGGCCAGCTTGTGGCCGTCGTCGCCGTAGACTTCCAGGTCGTCGTGGTGCACCTGGTTGGCCGGCCAGAAGCCGAAGACCGCCTTGGCGCGAATGAGCTTCTCGCCGATCAGCTTCTTCAGCATCGCCTGGGCGTCGTTGAACAGGCTGGTGGCCGCCTCGCCCACGACTTCGTCGGTGAGGATGCGCGGGTACTTGCCGGCCAGGTCCCAGGAGATGAAGAAGGGGGTCCAGTCGATGTACTCGGCCAGCACGTTCAGGTCGATGTCATCCAGCACCTTCACGCCGGTGAAGCTCGGCACCGGCGGCTGGTAGCCGGCCCAGTCGAACTGCGGCTTGGCGGCGATGGCCTGCTCGTAGCTCAGGCGCTCGGTGCGCGCGCTGCGGCTGGCGGTACGTTCGCGAACCTCGGCGTACTCCTCGCGCAACTTGCGGGTGTACTCGGGCTTCATTTCCTTCGACAGCAGGGTGGTCGCTACGCCCACTGCGCGGGAGGCGTCGGTGACGTAGACCACCGCGTCGTTGCTGTACTGCGGGTCGATCTTCACCGCGGTGTGCGCCTTGGACGTGGTGGCGCCGCCGATCATCAAGGGCAGATGGAAGTTCTGCCGCTGCATTTCCTTGGCGACGTGGACCATCTCGTCCAGCGATGGAGTGATCAGGCCGGACAGGCCGATGATGTCGCACTTCTCGGCGATGGCGGTCTGCAGGATCTTCTCCGCCGGGACCATCACGCCCAGGTCGACGATGTCGTAGCCGTTGCAGCCCAGCACCACGCCGACGATGTTCTTGCCGATGTCATGGACGTCGCCCTTCACCGTGGCCATGAGGATCTTGCCCTTGGCCTCGGGCTTGTCGCCTTTTTCCGCCTCGATGAAGGGGATCAGGTGGGCCACGGCCTGTTTCATCACGCGGGCGGACTTCACCACCTGCGGGAGGAACATCTTGCCGGCGCCGAACAGGTCGCCGACCACGTTCATGCCGGACATCAGCGGGCCTTCGATGACCTCGATGGGGCGCGCGCATTTCTGCCGGCACTCCTCGGTGTCCTCGACGATCCAGGTGGTGATGCCCTTGACCAGCGCGTGCTCCAGGCGCTTCTCGACGCTATGGCTGCGCCATTCCTCGTCCTCCACTTCCTTGGTGGCGCCGCCGCCCTTGTAGTTGTCGGCGATGGCCAGCAGTGCCTCGGTGGCGTCCGGGCTGCGGTTGAGCACCACGTCCTCGACCTTGTCGCGCAGCTCCTGCGGGATCTCGTCGTAGATCTCCAGCTGGCCGGCGTTGACGATGCCCATCGTCAGGCCGTTCTGGATGGCGTAGTAGAGGAACACCGAGTGGATCGCTTCGCGCACCGGGTTGTTGCCGCGGAACGAGAACGACACGTTGGACACCCCGCCCGAGCTCAGCGCGTAGGGGAGGTTGTCGCGGATGTAGGCGCAGGCGTTGATGAAGTCGACTGCGTAGTTGTTGTGTTCCTCGATGCCAGTGGCGACCGCGAAGATGTTCGGGTCGAAGATGATGTCTTCCGGCGGGAAGCCCACTTCGTTGACCAGGATGTCGTAGGAGCGCTGGCAGATTTCTTCCTTGCGCGCCTGGGTGTCGGCCTGGCCGGCTTCGTCGAAGGCCATCACCACCACGGCGGCGCCGTAGCGCTTGCACAGGCGGGCGTGGTGCTTGAACTGCTCGACGCCTTCCTTCATGGAGATCGAGTTGACGATGCCCTTGCCCTGGATGCACTTGAGGCCCGCCTCGATCACTTCCCACTTGGAGGAGTCGATCATGATCGGCACGCGGGAAATGTCCGGCTCGGAGGCGATCAGGTTGAGGAAGGTGACCATGGCCGCCTTCGAATCCAGCATGCCCTCGTCCATGTTGATGTCGATCACCTGGGCGCCGGCTTCCACCTGCTGCTGCGCCACTTCCAGTGCTTCGGCGTAGTTTTCCTCGCGGATCAGGCGGGCGAACTTGGCCGAGCCGGTGATGTTGGTGCGCTCGCCGACGTTCACGAACAACGAGTTGCGGTCGATGGTGAACGGCTCGAGGCCCGATAGGCGGCAGGCGCGCGGAATCTCGGGGATCGCGCGCGGGGCGTACTTGGCCACGGCCTTGGCGATGGCTTCGATGTGCGGCGGGGTGGTGCCGCAGCAGCCGCCGATGATGTTGAGGAAGCCAGAGGCCGCGAATTCCTCGACTACCTCGGCCATCTGCGCCGGGGTCTCGTCGTATTCGCCGAAGGCGTTGGGCAGGCCGGCGTTGGGGTGGGCGGAAACGTGGGTGCCGGCCTTGGTCGCCAGCTCTTCCAGGTACGGACGCAGCTCTTTCGCGCCGAGGGCGCAGTTCAGCCCGACCGAGATCGGGTTGGCGTGGCGTACCGAGTTCCAGAAGGCCTCGGTGGTCTGGCCGGAGAGGGTGCGGCCGGAGGCGTCGGTGATGGTGCCGGAGATCATGATCGGCAGCTCGACGCCCAGTTCTTCATAGACGCCCTGCACGGCGAAGATCGCGGCCTTGGCGTTCAGGGTGTCGAAGATGGTCTCGATCAGGATCAGGTCCGCGCCGCCCTCGATCAGGCCGCGGGTGGCTTCGCTGTAGTTTTCCACCAGTTCGTCGAAGGTGACGTTGCGAAAGCCGGGATCGTTGACGTCCGGGGAGATTGAGCAGGTGCGGCTGGTCGGGCCGAGCACGCCGGCGACGAAGCGCGGCTTGGCCGGGTTCTCGGCGGTCTTCGCATCGGCCACTTCACGGGCCAGGCGCGCGCCCTCGACGTTCATCTCGTAGGCCAGCTCTTCCATGCCGTAGTCGGCCTGGGACACGCGGGTGGCGTTGAAGGTGTTGGTCTCGAGGATGTCGGCGCCGGCGTCCAGGTAGGCCTTCTCGATGGCCTGGATGACATCCGGGCGGCTGAGCAGCAGCAGGTCGTTGTTGCCCTTCACGTCGCTCGGCCAGTCGGCGAAGCGCGCGCCGCGGTAGTCCTCCTCCTGGAGCTTGTAGCTCTGGATCATGGTGCCCATGCCGCCGTCGAGGATCAGGATGCGCTCCTTGAGGGCTTGCTGGAGGGCTTGCTGGCGGGCGGCACGATCGGACATGGGGAAATACCTGGAAAGGGGCGTGACAAAGAGCCGCTGATAATACCAAAGCTGCACAGGATTCCGGTGGTTCGCGGTTTCTCATGAATTTTACTCATGTTGCGGCCGGTTCTGGCTTGACGATGCGCCAAGTCTGCATGGCTCGTATCTGGCAGGCCCTGAACTGCCGGCGCGGTGCACTCCTGAAAGAATTGGCGGTCTATGGCCTTCGCCCGAAACGCTATGACCTCGGCGGCACTTCCGGACCGCGGCATGGAGGGCGGCAGCATTGCAAGGCAGGGCCGATGAAGAAGATTCGCGTGGAGCGCCGGCCGGTCGCCGGAAAGGGAACTATCTCCGTCGTCACTCGGAATACCCCTCAAGGAGATACTCATGTCGAAGAACGCCAATACCCTGCTGTTGTTCTTCCACGAACAGAGGCCGCACGAGCTGCGCGTTCTCGCCCTGGTGAAGCAGATGCGCGAAGACATGGAAATGCCCGCAGTCACAAGGCGTACCTAGGCTCGGAGCTGGCGAGCCTGGCCGCGCTGCGCTGATCGGGCGCTGCGCCGTGCCGGGAAGCCGGCTTCGGAGGCGGGGAGCTGCCGTTGCGGCTGGTTCGCCTGCGCGACGCGGAATACCCGCCAGCGCGTTGCGTGCTGTAGCGACGACACAGATGACCGGGCGCTGCCCCCTGGTGGCGAAGCAGGGCGTGCTCAACCAGCGCTATCAGTTGCTGAAGCGAAGGTCGCCTGCGGAAAGCGGGCCAGCCGAATCCAGCCTGAGTTGGTAGACTGAGCGGCGTTACTGTTCAAGGAACGCCCCCATGCTCACCCGGACTCTCCTGCTGCTGGCACTGCTGTTGGCCAGCCAGGGCCTGCGTGCCGAATCCATTTCCTATACGCGCGATATCCAGCCGATCT
Source organism: Pseudomonas triclosanedens (assembly GCF_026686735.1). NCBI lineage: Bacteria > Pseudomonadati > Pseudomonadota > Gammaproteobacteria > Pseudomonadales > Pseudomonadaceae > Pseudomonas > Pseudomonas triclosanedens. The sequence goes on from NZ_CP113432.1 coordinate 2,602,250, forward strand.
TCACCGAGAAGTGCGTGGCCTGCCATGCCTGCTATGACTCGCCCTGCCAGCTCAACCTGACGGCGGCCGAGGGCGCGCAACGGGGTGCGAACAAGTTGCCGGTGTATGACGGCGCGCGGACCAAGGCGCAGGAGACCACCCGGCTGTTCCTCGATGCCCACGGCGCGGATGCCTGGCGACGCAAGGACTTCTGGTCGGTGCTCGATGGCCGTGGCAGCCAGGCGGCGCTGATGGCGCGAATGATCGACCTGGGGCATGAGCATCCGCTGCTGCCTAACGCGAAGATTCCCGAGGGGCTGGACTTGTCGATCAACCGCGCCAACCAGTGCCCGACGCCCGACAGCATCGACGACTTCGTGCAGAAGAACCCCCGCAGCGGCATGCCCTTCGCGGTCACCGGGCTGACCGGCAGGCAGCTTGCCACCATCAAGACGTGGTTGGCGCAGGGTGCACCGGTCGATGAGCAGGCCTGGCAGCCGAGCGCGGCCGAGAGCGGGCAGATCGCCGACTGGGAAAGCTTCCTCAACCAGCCTGGCGCGAGGCAGAGCCTGGTGTCGCGCTGGATCTACGAGCACCTGTTCCTGGCCCACCTGTACTTCACCGAGAACGGTCAGGACGGGCACTTCTTCCAACTGGTGCGCTCGCGCACGCCCAGCGGCCAGCCGATCGACCCGATCGCCACCCGCCGGCCCAACGACGATCCGGGCAACACCTTCTACTACCGCCTTTGGCCGATCCAGGGGGTGATAGTGCACAAGACGCACATCACCTATCCGCTCAACCGGGCCAAGCTGTCGCGCACCCGCGAGCTGTTCTACGGCACCGCCTGGAGCACCGACAAGGTGCCCGGCTACGGCCTGCAGCACCGTGCCAACCCGTTCGAGACTTTCGCCGCGATTCCGGCACAGGCGCGCTACCAGTTCATGCTGGACAATGCCGAGTACTTTGTCCGCACCTTCATCCGTGGCCCGGTGTGCCGTGGGCAGATCGCCACCGACGTTATCCGCGACAACTTCTGGGCGGTGTTTCAGGACCCGCAGCACGACCTTTACATCACCGACGCGAAGTTCCGCGCCAAGGCTTCGCCGCTTCTGGCGCTGCCGGGGCAGATCGACGACATGGGCGCCATGCTGTCGCAGTGGCGCTCCTACCGTGACAAACGCAACGACTACGAAAAACTGCGGCAGGACGTCTACGACGACGCGCCGGCGCCGACCTGGGCCGACATCTGGGCTGGCAACGACAATGCGGTGCTGAGCATTTTCCGCCAGTACGACAGCGCGTCGGTGCGCAAGGGCCTGATCGGTGGCGTTCCGCAGACCATCTGGTGGCTGGACTATCCGCTGCTGGAGCGCACCTACTACGGCCTGGTGGTGAACTTCGACGTCTACGGCAACGTCGCCCACCAGGCGCAGACCCGCCTCTACTTCGACCTGATCCGCAACGGCGCTGAACAGAATTTCCTGCGCCTGATGCCGGTTGGCGCGCGCAAGAAGCTGCTGGACGACTGGTACCAGAACAGTGGCAAATTGAAGATGTGGGCCGATTACTACAACAACGACAGCGACGCGCCGACCGGGCTTTTCCTGCCGGAGAAGGGCGCCAGGAACGCCTTCGCCCAGCAATTGCTCAAGCACTACGTGGCGCTCAACGCCAGGCCCGACCCGATCAACCTGTGCGAGAACGGCGCCTGCTACCGCAACAGCGTCGCCGCGCCGCTGCAGGACGCCGAGCAGGCCTTCAGCCGCCTGGTCAGCCGCCCGGCGGCGGGGTTGCCGGTGATCGATCAGTTCCCCGAGGCGACCATGCTGCGGGTCGAACTGCCGGATGGCCAGCGCGAGATCTACACCGTGTTGCGCAACCGCGCGCACAGCAACGTGGCTTTCATGATGGGGGAGTCGCTGCGCTATCAGCCGGGGCTGGACACGCTGACCATCTACCCTGGCGTGCTGTCGAGCTACCCGAACTTCATGTTCGACCTGAAGGCCGGCGAGGCGGACAGCTTCGTCGATGCGCTGTTGCAAGTGAAGGATCAGGCTGGCTTCGACAAAGTGGTGGAGCGCTGGGGCATCCGCCGTAGCCATCCGCAGTTCTGGTTCTATTTCCATGACCTCGACGCCTACATGCGCGAGACCGAGCCGGTGGAGGCGGGGGTCCTGGACATGAACCGCTACGAGAATCTCTGACGCCCCATCGGGAGCCGCTCCAGTAGGCAATTTCTTCCGCTGGAGCGGGTTCGCCCATCTGCGAATTATTCCTACTAAAACACTATGGCTTTATCCCGCAGGGGCTAATGGCGTAAACTGACGTCACGTTTGCGAGGAGTTGCCATGAGCGCCATCACCATTACCGAAGCCGCACAGGATTACCTGGCCGAACTGCTATCGAAGCAGGATACCCCGGGAATCGGCATTCGCATCTTCATCACCCAGCCGGGTACCCAGTACGCCGAGACCTGCATCGCCTACTGCAAGCCGGGCGAGCAGAAGCCGGAAGACACCCCGGTCGGGCTGAAGGATTTCACTGCCTACATCGACGCCATCAGCGAGCCGTTCCTGGAAGATGCCGTGGTCGACTACGCCACCGACCGTATGGGTGGCCAGCTCACCATCAAGGCGCCGAACGCCAAGGTGCCGATGGTCAACGAAGACAGCCCGATCACCGAGCGCATCAACTACTACCTGCAGACCGAGATCAACCCCGGTCTGGCCAGCCACGGCGGCCAGGTGAGCCTGGTGGACGTGGTCGAGGACAACATCGCCGTGCTGCGTTTCGGCGGTGGTTGCCAGGGTTGCGGCGCGGTCGAGCTGACGCTCAAGGACGGCGTCGAAAAGACGCTGATCGAGCGCATCCCCGAGCTGAAGGGCGTGCGCGACGTCACCGACCACAGCAACCGCGAGAACGCCTATTACTGAGTCGGGCGAGCGGGCAGCGAAAAGGCGACCTTCGGGTCGCCTTTTTCGTTTGGCCGCAAAGCGGCAGGAGTCTCCACGCCTGTCCGCATGCCTTCCATTCCACTAGTTGGCTGCGTTTTCCCGGTCAGAATGCCAGTCGATAGAACCCTCTCTGATCGGCTGATTTCTCTGCTTGTTTCTGCTCGGCTCACTGTCTCTTCCAAGGAGGCGACGGTAACCGCTACCTCCTGGCGCCTTGCGCTCGAAACCCCGCATCTCGCCGCAGGGCGCGCGCTCAGCCCTGGCAGCCGGCGGGCTTGAGTACGCGCCGGGTCGAGGCGGGGTTGGCCGCGAGCTTCTCCAGCGGCCAGCGCGGGCGCGGTACCAGTTCGCCGTTGCAGTTCGGGCAGCGCCCTTGCAGCACCTGCGCGGCACAGTCGGCGCAGTAGGTGCACTCAAAGGAGCAGATGCGGGCGTCGGCGCTGTCGCCGGGCAGGTCGCGGTCGCAGCATTCGCAGTTGGGGCGCAGTTCGAGCATGGCGATGTCCTTGCGAGGTGGTCAGTGCAGTTGGCCGAAGCGCTCGGCGTATTCCTGGGGGCTGATCGCCAGGTGTTTGTGGAAGGTGCGCCGCAGGTTTTCCGGGTGGCCGAAGCCGCATAGGCGTGACACGGTGCCAATCGATGCCTGGGCGTCCTGCAGCAGTGCGCGCGCGGCTTCCAGGCGGACCCGCTCCACATAGCGCCCCGGCCCCATACCCAGCTCGCTGATGAATACCCGTGAGAGCGTGCGCGGGCTCATGCAGGCGCGGTCGGCCAGGGCTTCCAGCGACAGGTCGCCACCGAGGTTGGCCGGAATCCATTCCAGCAGCGCCGCCAGGCGGGGCGTGCGGCTGGGCTCCGGGGTGAGCCAGTGGCTGAACTGCGCTTGTCCGCCAGGGCGCTTGAGGAACATCACCAACCGCCGCGCCACGGCCAGCGCCAGGGCGCGGCCAAGGTCGGCTTCCACCAGCGCCAGGGTGAGGTCGATGCCGGCGGTGACGCCGGCGGAGGTGAAGACGTGATCGTCGCCGTCGCGCCGCTGCGGGTCGTAAGTATGCAGGCGGTCGCCCTGGACGAGCACTTGCGGGTAGCCGGCGCACAGCGCGTCGACATCGGCCCAGTGGGTGGTGGCCGGGCGCCCGTCGAGCACGCCGGCGGCGGCAAGAATCAGGGCGCCGGAGCATACCGAGCCAAGCCGGCGGACTTGCGGCTCGGCACCGGCCAGCCAGCGCAGTAGCTCGGCGTTGGCGCACTGCGCCTCGATGCCAGGCCCCCCGGGCACCAGCAGGGTGTCCAGGCTGGCCGGGTCGATATCGCCCCAGGCGGCCTCGGCGCAGATGCGCAGCCCGGCCGAAGTGGCCACTGGTTCGGCGCGCTCGCCCAGCACCAGCAATTCGTAGGCCGGAGCGAGGCCCTGGCGTTGCCGCTCGACGTTGGCCGAGGCGAACACCTGCAACGGCCCGGTGACATCCAGGCTCATGACCTCGGGGTAGATCAGGCAAGCGATCCGGCGCTGCGTGCTCATGGCAAACCTCGTTCGGGCGATGGAGCGAGTGTGGGGCGTGGTGCCGCTGGCGGCAATGTCATTAACCCCACGGATATTGCCAGTCTGGCTGTCGGCGCGGAGGGCGTCGTCAACTCGCGGGCATGAAAAAGCCCGGCTCTGGCCGGGCTTCTCAGGCTACGCCTGTGGCTCAAGCGGGCATGTGCCACTCTTGCAGGCGATAACCTTCACGGTTCAGCTCATCGCGAGCCTGGACCAGCAGGTCTTCGAGCTGTTCCGGGTCGGAGTAGGCGGAGCATGGGATTCTGGTGAGGCCCAGCAGGCGGGTGCCGGTCCGGTCGATGACGGACAGGTCGAGGCTGCCGTCGCCCCCTTGGTCAATCCAGGTAACGCACTGGAAAGGTTGGAAGGCTCGTCCGGTGATCAGCAGAGCCTCGTTGAAACGAAGGGTCGCATTCATGGTGTGATCTCTCTGCGCGGTAATCCATTGCGAAGATGGCGATGGCGGTCCATCCACCATCGTGTTCGTTCACGCAATTGATGTTTTCAGTACCGAAGAAAGTCACAGTGCATGTCGCGTTTGTACACAAAGTAGTCGCAAATCGAACCGAGCGAATCGCTACAGACCCCGTCAGCCGTGGCCTGTAGCGATTCCGTGAATGTGCCGTCGCGCCGCATCGGCAGTTTCGTTCGCCGATGAGCGGTCAGGCCTGCATGGCCCAGCCATCGACGTTCATCGCCGCCTGGCGCAGTGCTTCGGAGCGGGTCGGGTGCGGGTGGCAGGTGCGCGCGATGTCCTCGGCGGCGCCGCGGAACTCCATCGCCACGCAGTATTCGGCGATCATGTCGCCGACATTCGGGCCGATCATGTGCACGCCAAGAATCTCGTCGCTGCGCTCGTCCGCCAGCACCTTCACGAAGCCCTCTGTTTCATGGTTGATCTTCGCCCGGCTGTTGGCGGTGAAGGGGAACTTGCCGATCTTGTAGGCGCGGCCTTCCGCCTTGAGCTGTTCTTCTGTCTTGCCCACGGTGGCGACTTCCGGGTGGGTGTAGATGACGCTGGGGATCACCTCGTAGTTGACCTCCCCGGCCTTGCCGGCGATCAGCTCGACGCAGGCGATGGCCTCGTCCTCGGCCTTGTGCGCCAGCATCGGGCCGGAGGTGACGTCGCCGATCACCCAGATGCCCGGCACGCTGCTGCGGTGCTCGTGGTTTTCGAGCATGCCGCGCTTGTCGGTCGCAAGGCCCACGCTTTCCAGCCCCAGCCCGGCGGTATAGGGGCGACGGCCGATGGCCAGCAGCACGTAGTCGGCCTGGATGGTTTCCTCCGCGCCGCCGGCGGCCGGCTCCACGCTCAGGGTCACCTGCCTGCCGCTGGTTTTGGCCTGGGTGACTTTTGAGCCCAGCTTGAAGCTCATGCCCTGTTTGCTCAGCGTGCGCTGGAAGGTCTTGGCGGTTTCCAGGTCCATGCCCGGACAGATGCGGTCCAGATATTCGATCACCGTGACTTGTGCTCCCAGGCGGCGCCATACCGAGCCCAACTCCAGGCCGATCACGCCCGCACCGATCACCACCAGATGTTTGGGCACCTCGGGAATCGACAGGGCACCGGTGGAGTCGAGGATGCGCTTGTTGTCGACTTCCACGCCTGGCAGCGGGGAGGGCTCCGAGCCGGTGGCGATGATGATGTCCTTGGCAGTCAGTGTGCTCTTGCTGCCGTCGGCGGCGGTCACTTCGACCTTGCCCGGCCCATCGATACGGCCCCAGCCTTTCACCCACTCCACCTTGTTCTTGCGGAACAGGAATTCAATGCCCTTGGTCAGCGCCGCCACGCTCTCGGCCTTCTGCTTCATCATCTGCGCCAGATCGAGCCTGGGCTTGACCTGTATGCCGAGGTTGGCGAACTCGCCGCCGGCTGCCGCTTCATACAGCTCCGAGGCGTGCAATAGCGCCTTGGAGGGCATGCAGCCGACATTCAGGCAGGTGCCGCCGAGGGTTTCGCGGCCTTCCACGCACGCCACCTTCATGCCCAGTTGGCCGGCGCGGATGGCTGCGTTGTAGCCGCCGGGGCCGCCGCCGATGACGATCACGTCGTAGGTGCTCATGAGTTTTCTCCTGGGGTGGAAAGAGGTGAATCGAGGTTAGCCCGTACCCAGGCAATGACCAGGCGAGGGGCTGGGAATGTCGTTACCTGATTTATATTATGAACGTAATATAAGTGCACCGCGCGTCCACCGGCAAGCCGGGCAGACATGACAGGTGCGGCGAGGAGGGCGAGAATGTGGAGCTTTGGCGCCTTCATTTTCCAGCGCCAGGGAGAGATCATGAAGATCGATAGCGATTTCGACAGCGGCAACATCCAGGTCGTCGACGCCAGCGACCCACGCCATGTGCGCCTGGCCCTGCGCCCGGATACCAGAAGCCCGCATTTCCAGTGGTTCCACTTCAAGGCCGAGGGTCTGCAACGTGGCGAGAGCTACCAGTTCAGCCTGACCAACGCACCTGGCTCCAGCTATGTTGGTGGCTGGCCCGGTTACAACGCCGTGGCCTCTTACGATCAGCGCAACTGGTTCCGCGTGCCGAGCCGATATGATGCCCAGGGCCTGCACTTCACCCTCGATGCCCAGCACCCCCAGGTGTGGTTCGCCTATTTCGAACCCTACAGCCGCGAGCGCCACGCCCAACTGGTGCAGCGCGCCATCGCCAACGGCGCCGAGCTGCTGTCCAGCGGCCACAGCCTCGAAGGCCGCGAATTGCCGCTGCTGCGCATCGGTAGCGGAGCACCCGGTGCGCGCCGCATCTGGCTGATCGCCCAGCAGCATCCAGGCGAGCATATGGCCGAGTGGTTCATGGAGGGGCTGATTGACCGCCTGCAATCCGGCGATGCCGGCATTCAGCGGCTGCTGGAGCGCGCTGACTTCTACCTGGTGCCGAATATGAACCCCGATGGCGCCTTTCACGGCCACCTGCGCACCAACGCTGCCGGCAAGGATCTCAACCGTGCCTGGGCCGCGCCCAGCGCCGAGGAAAGCCCGGAAGTGCTGTTCGTGCAGGAGCAGATGGCGAAGTACGGCGTGGACCTGTTCCTCGACATCCACGGCGACGAGGAAATCCCCTTCGTATTCGCTGCCGGCTGCGAAGGCAACCCCGGCTTCACCCCACGGCTTGATCTCCTGGAGACCCTGTTCCGCCAGCGTCTGGAGGCCAATGGCGAGTTCCAGAGCGTGCACGGCTACCCGAAGGACGAGCCCGGCAAGGCCAATCTCACCCTGGCCTGCAATCACGTCGGCCAGACCTACGACTGCCTCTCGCTGACCCTGGAAATGCCGTTCAAGGACCACAACCTCGCGCCCAACAAGCTCACCGGCTGGAACGGCCCGCGCTCCAAGGCTCTGGCGGGTGCGGTGCTGGTCACGATCGACAGCCTGCTCGACGAACTGCGCTGAGGCCAGTCCGGCGCCAGCATGGTTGCTCCGGGCCACGCGCAAGAGGTGACGTGCCATCGGGACCCGCTAGCTGAGCGCCGCGACGGCTGACCGTTCGGTCAATGCACCGCGCATTTGCGTTGAATCTTCCCCTCGGCGTGCTAGTCCAAAGAATGAGGCATTCGCACGGAGGAGGTGCATATGACTCGTCATCGGAAGCTGTTGACTCCGCAGGAGATCGAGGACCTGCAGGAGCGCATGGACGCGATGGAGGAACTGGACTTCAGAGAGCGCCGCGAAGTGCGCAAGAACCGTTCGGGCGAACACAGGTCGCGCATTTGCGCTGGCGCAGCCTGACCAGCCGGGCCCCGGCGCCCGCCTCAGTGGCGCGAACCAATACGGCAGAGCCGATTCGGCGCACGGCGCCGGACCGGCCTCCGTGGCCGTTACCCAGCATCGGTTGGCGCCTTGCTGCTGCCGGCGCGTTTCCGGGCGGCATCTTGCCGCAGGCGCACATACTCTTTGTCGGTCCGCAAGTGCCGGGTAAGCGCCCAGTAGCGCGAAACTTCCGAGAAATACCTCGAAAAGCCCATTTCAGAGCGGTTGCAATCTGTATCGATCTGCGTACTCAGTACCGGCCAAAATACAAAAAAGCACCTGAAAACTTGAACTGCATCACATAGAATCGGTCTTCCGCTCAGCCACCCCGTTCTAGCCCGGCAGTCAGACGTCGCTCATGGAAACCCATAACACCCCCATCGGGCCGGTACCCGCGCATCTGGTACGCGAAGCCGTGGCCAAGAAAACCGGCCTGGGTTGGGTAGTCGAATTCAATATCGCCACCTGGCTCAACCTCAGCGTGCGCGATGAAACGCCCATCATCCTGAAAGTCACCTACATGGACGGCGAGAAGACCCGCGAAGTCCGGGTCGACAAGGGCAAGGTCATCGGTGGCCAGCGCATCCTGCTGTGCGGTATCGCCCGCCTGGGTGTGAACCAGAAGCTGGAAGCCATGAGCCTTTCGGTGGAAACCCAGGAACCCATTCAGTCGATGCTGATCGAAGAGCTCTTCGTCCAGGCCGTCGAGCGGCAGAGCGCGAAGAGCGACACCCGCAAGACCCGCTGACGCCGGGCCCGATTGGCGGGCATTCCCATCACGCATTCCGAGCAAACGGGCTTGCGGCGCGCCCGCCGCAGCAGGGAATATCGCTGGCACTTCCCATGCGCCAGGAACTATCCATGCCCCTCGACGTCGACCAGCTCAAGCTCTATACCGCCCATCGCGGCATCTCCATTCCGCTGCTGGACCTCCTGCAGTTCCGCCATTCTCCGACTCCCGCCGAACAGGGGCCTGGCTACATCGTCCTGCGTGTCGAACCGCATCACCTCAACGGCTGGGCCAACGCCCATGGCGGCGTGATCATGACCCTGCTCGACGTCGCAATGGCAGTGAACGCCACCTGGCACGACGAGCAGCAGCGCGGCGTCGTGACCGTCGAAATGAAGACCAACTTCCTGCGCCCCGGCGGCGAGGTGGGTGAAGTGCTCGAAGCACACGGCAGCGTGCGCCACCACACCCGTTCCATCGCCTTCTGCGAAGCCGAACTGCGCAATGGCAGCGGCGAAGTCGTAGCCACCGCGTCCGGCACCTTCAAGTACCTCAACCGGCCGCGCCCGCTGGCGGATGCCTGATCCAGAGCAACCGCCGCAGCACTGCACTCCGCCACGGCGGCAAGGCTTGCAACAGCCTGCCGTTCGGCGGTGTGTGACATCTCTTAAGGGCTTCTCAATCTTCGCGTGTCAGACCTGAGATCGCTCTAAACCGGGGCTGACGGCAAATTCTTCGCTCGGTTGTAATGAATTCGTCATGGATCGTAACTACATTTTTCTGTCATGAAAGTGTCACCAATGGGTGACTGAGCCAGTGAAGGCACAAGGCAACCATCATGCTGCTCGATGACAAGAACCTCCCCAGACGTGTCCAGCGCGACCTGCTCGACGACCGCGACGAAGAGCTGGAGCTAGAACTGTTCGACGAACTCTACGACCTCGACGGCCTGCGCAAGGGCAGCCTGGAAACCCACGAAGCGCGCCTCGTGCGCCAGCGCTACTTCCACACCCTGTTCAGCCTCCAGGCCGAATTGGTGCAACTGCAGAACTGGGTAGTGAAAACCGGCCACAAAGTGGTGATCCTCTTCGAAGGCCGTGACGCCGCCGGCAAGGGTGGTGTCATCAAGCGCATCACCCAGCGCCTCAACCCGCGCGTCTGCCGGGTGGCCGCGCTGCCCGCGCCGAATGACCGTGAGCGCACCCAGTGGTACTTCCAGCGCTACGTCTCGCACCTGCCGGCGGCGGGGGAGATCGTGCTGTTCGACCGCAGTTGGTACAACCGCGCCGGCGTCGAGCGCGTCATGGGCTTCTGCACCGACGCGCAGTACGAGGAGTTCTTCCGCAGCGTGCCCGAGTTCGAGCGCATGCTCGTGCGCTCGGGCATCCAGCTCATCAAATACTGGTTCTCCATCTCCGATGAAGAACAGCACTACCGCTTCCGCAGCCGCATCCACGACCCGCTCAAGCAGTGGAAGCTCAGCCCGATGGACCTGGAGTCCCGCCGCCGCTGGGAGGGTTACACCAAGGCCAAGGAAATCATGCTCGAACGCACCCACATCCCTGAAGCACCCTGGTGGGTCGTGCACGCCGACGACAAGAAAAGAGCCCGGCTCAACTGCATCCAGCACCTGCTGAGCCAGATCCCCTACGAAGAAGTCCAGCAACCCAGCGTCGAACTCCCCGAACGCCAGCGCCACACCGGCTACCACCGCAACCCCACGCCGCAGGCGCTACTGGTGCCGGACGTTTACTGACCGATTCCGCACTGCTTGCAGGAGAGTGGAGCGCAGCGATACCCATCGATTGTGCGCACCGGCTGCAAAGGCACCGCTGCGCCTCACCTATCCCGCTTATGGCTGCCGCAGAAGCACGTAGGCCTCACCGTCGCGGCGGTCGTGGTGCAGGATGAAAATCGAGCCGCCGATAGTCACCTTCGTCGGTACACCTTGGGCAACTGGTGTCTGGGAGACTTGTCCGGCGGCGGCGAGTAGTTGCTGAGTCAGGCTGTCATCGCGCTGGCTCGGCGTGGTGACTACGCATTCCTTCTCCGATAGCTGCACCGCCAGGCTCTTGTCTGCGTTGAAGCCAATGCGGGTGAAGCCCATGTCCTGCGTCTCGACAATCCCGAAGCGCTTGGCCGCATCCGCATCGCCGGTGAAAGACGGCGCGGTTTTCAGGCAGATGTCGGCAAAGGCTTCGACAGCCCTGGAATGAATGTTGATGCCAGTCGGCTTGGCGCTGGGGGCAGTGTTGCAGGCACTAAGGGTCAGCAGGGAGGTCGCGGCGAACAGCATGGGAGTGACACGAAGCATGGGAATTCCATCCATTGAAATAAACGTTGCCGCGCAGGGCGGCGCGTCGTCCTATCAGACGCGGCGCCAATGGTAACCCAGGCCTTCTTAGCGGGCCAAAGGCGGCCCGCTAAGAAAGCGAGCCCCAGATGGTGCGAGCCTGCAATGAGCCGCGAGCACTGCCATAGCGCCTGCCGCGTTACGTTCCCTGCGTCCGCAAGCGCTTCGCCCAGCCCCGCCAACCCGTGCGCCCGGCAATAGGCGAGTGCCCGCCGAGCACGCGCGGCAGGTCGCCGAAGCTCACCCAGAGCTGGCCCTGCCAGTCCAGCACACCCAGGCGCTGGCGCTCGAACTGCAACTGCACATGGCGCGGGCCGTTGGCGGCAGACTGGCTGCGCACCTGCGGCACCACCGTGCCGCTGATCCAGCGTCGCAGCGAGCCATAGTCCGGCACGTTGAACAGCACCAGCGCCTGGTACACGCCGGACTCGCTCAACAGCAGGTAGTCGAACTCCAATCCGTTGTCGGCCAGCAGCCGCTCGCAGCGTACCTGATCATCCGCCATGCGCATGGCCATGCGCTCCACATGCGGGTAGCCCGCCAGGCGGCAGAAGTCGGAGAGGATGAACCAGACCTGATCGTCGATCAGCAGAGAGCGCAGTTGGCGGCGGTTGCGGATGAAGGGGAGTGGGGTTGGGAGGGAAGAGTCGTCCATTTCAGTCACATCTCTACTACGAGCAGACCACCAGCGGACGATGTTGGATCAGCAGCCACACGAACCAACGCGCCACGTTCTGGTGGACGGCCCAAATGGTTGAGCCGCCGATACAGATCGGCGATTGTCTCTGAGTGTTTCGGGCTGCTAATCCCGGCCCCGTCGATTTCACGGGGCCGGGGGAAAGTAGAAGAGCCAAACTACCGCGCGCAAGTACAGCAAGGTATCCAACCCGCTTCGGTGCAGAACTGTGTTTTCTGTCCCAGACACTGGGCTTGGTGCCTCATTTGTTCAGTCCGCAAATGTCGTGGAGCTTGCTCAGATTTTTTTCGTTCAGCTTTGCTCTAAGTAATTCGTTGTTGCACGACTCGCTACCTTTGGCCTTTTAGCCACTCGATTGGCGCCATCGTTCGGCTGATGGTCTTGGGCTTTTTCCCTTGGCAGTTAGCCAATCCAGAAACTTCATTACCGCTAGTTCTCTTGTCGCTGAATTTCAGTCGCTGCTTTGCTATGAGTTGGGCGCGACTATTCCCCGCCCACCCCATTCCTCTGATGCCGATAAACACTCACCGCCTCATAAACCGCCTTCCTCAAACGGTTGATGCCACCAATCGGCCGGTGTTCCGGCAGTGCGTGCCAAGGGTTGAAGGAGAGGTTGTCGCAGGCGAGGTTCTGCTCGCGGCTGTCGAAGTCCTGGGGCGGGATGGTGACGGTGGCGACGGTCTGGAAGGGGGCGTCCTTTTCGCTCCATTCGACGCTGGTGTCTTCGATGGGCATGTATTTGCTCGGGTCCTGCTTTTGTACTTGCAGGGCGAAGCAGGCGGGCACGCGGTCTACCGAGAGTTGCTGGTACATGGCGGTGCGCAGGAAGTTGGGGAGCTTTTCGTTGAGTTTGGGTAGCTGATAGGCCGGGCAGCCTTCGGCCTGCGGGATGACGCGGTACTTGATGTTGTTCTCCTCGCCCAGCTTGTAGGGAGCGATGCCGTTGTAGCCGGTCTGGAACGGGCTGTCGGGCGCGGGGGCGAGGGTTTGCAGGGCGATGATGAGGTGGCGGATTTCCCAGGTGCTGGGCTTCCAGCTGGGGAAGAAGGCGCCGGCCTTCTGGCCGCTGGCCTGGGCGGCGAAGTTCTGTCGGTATTCGGCGACGTCGCGCACGAAGAACACCGGGTGGTTGAACATGACGAAATCCTGCTCGGTGTCGTGGCCTTTGCCGGGCATCAGTTTGGTGCCGGGTACGTCGAGCAGTTTGATGGCCATGCCGCGGGCGTCGCGGGTGGCGTCGAATTGTGGATAGGCGTTGCCGTTGGAGAAACGCACCATCGCCTGCCAGTGCTTGCCTGGCTCGGCGAACACACCCTGGCGCAGGCCGGGGGCGAGGTCGCTGCTGACGGTGACGTCGGCCTTCACGCAGCCGTGAGCCTTGGCGTGGGCGTCACGCAGCACGCGGGTGTTGTCGCGGTGCTGTTCGACGATGCGCACGGCGTCTTCGATGATGGCCTGGGTGAGCTGGGCTTCGCCCGGCGGGATTTCTTCCTGGGCGGAGACGGGGCCGGAGAATTTCCAGGCGTAGTAGAGGCTGCCGATGCCCCAGCCGAGCAGGCCGATGGCGATGATGGCAACGAGCAGACGGCCAAGCCATTTGCCGAAAAAGAGCCAGATACGGATGAGCAGGGACTGCATGGCACGGGGTCCTTTCGTGTTCTTTTTCTTGTGGAGGGGTTTCCCCTCTCCCTGACCCTTTCCCTTGTGGGCTAGGGGATTGCTGCGCTGGCGCGGCGGCTTGCCGGAGCAGGGCGGTGGCCCTGGCTCCGGCGCTCTCCCGGTAGGAGAGGGTGCGGCCTTATTCGCACTTCGGTCCGGGTGTCCACGGCGGGGTGGGCACGTTCTGGTCGAGCCTGGCTTCGTACTCGGCGTTGCCCAGCACCTTCAGGTATTCCACCAGCGCCCAGCGCTCTTCGGGGGAGAGGGCGCGGCCGATGACGCCGTCCTTGCGGCAGCCGTCGCGGAACTCGTGGCCGCGGTTGGCGTTGCCGGTAACGCTGGTTTTGTAGAGGAAGCCGCCGGGGAACTTCTCGGTGCGGTAGCCGGCGTACTTGGGGTCGTACTCGAAGGTGCCGACCCAGAACTGGCTGTCGCGCTCGGCCACCGGAGAGAGCAGCTGGAACAGGTTGGGCACCGAGCCGTTGTGGAGGAACGGCGGGGTGGCCCAGATGCCGTCCAGCGGGCGGGCCTTGTAGGCGCGCAGTTCCTGTACGCCAATGGGCAGGCCGTAGCCGTTCATCTGCTGCTGTTGTTCGGGGCCGATGTGGGCGTCGCGGTAGGCACGCTGCTCGACGAAGGCGGTGACGTAGGCCAGGCCCTTGGCGGCGGAGATTTTCGACAGGTCCAGCGGCACGTCGCTCTGCGGGTAGAGGTGGACGTTCATGCCCTTGAGTTCGTCGGCCTTGAGCTTGAGCGCGCGGACGTCGTAGGTGTTGTCGGCGATGTTGTCGGCGGTGGTGGGGTCGGTGCCGATTTCGCTGGTGGGGACCATCTTCATGCGCCACTCGGGCACGCGCGCCGGGGCGATGTAGTCCTGGGCGCCGGGCTCCTTGACGTGGGGGCCGTGGCAGTAGACGCAGTTGGCCTGGAACAGGGCGCGGCCCTGGGAGGCTTTCTTCAGGTCGATTTCGCCGAAGACGTCTTTCGGCCAGGCCGGCGGCTGCAGGTGCTTGAGGGTTTCTTCGAGGGTGTAGAGGTCACGCAGGCGCACGCTGGAGGCGTAGCGCTCGTCGCCCTGTACGGGGGTGCCATCGGTTTCGAACATGCGCAGGGTGGCGCCTACGCCGAGGGCTTCGCCGATGTTGCGGGCCATCGGCTGCATGGCCGAGCCATTCCACTGTACCCAGTCGAATTTCCAGATGTCCCACACTTGCGGGTAGTTCACCGGGGCGTTGGCGACGCGGTAGTTGGCGGGGTCGATGCCGTCGCCGAACACGCCGTTGGCGATGCGCCCGAAGGCGTCGGCGCGGCCAGGGCCTTCGAGAGTAGGGTAGAGGCCGCGGTGGGTGTCATTCCAGGCGGTGGAGAGCAGGGTGCCGAGAACGTTGCGCACGTCGCGCTTGAGCGCAGCCTTGCCCTTGGGATAGCGCTCGCCCAGCACGCCTTTGGCGAAGCGGTCGAACTTCCACGGGACGTAGTAGGTGGCGGCGAGGCTGGCGCCCAGCGCCTGGCCGAAGGCGCCGCCGCGCAGGGTGGGCACGGTGGAGGCGATGGAGTGCATGGCGGCGCCGCCGTCGATACGCACGGCGGTGCCTTTGTAGCGCAGCTCGCCGGTGTGGCAGGCGGAGCAGGTGATGTCGAGGTACCAGGCGCCGGTCTCGCCGTCCTGGTGGCGGGCGAAGCCGACGGGCAGGTTACCGGGGTTGTTCGGGCTGGCGGCCTTGGTATCGTCGACGTCGCGGCCTATCTGCTCGGGTTCGATGAGGAAGCCGAAGCGGGCGAGGTTTTCGGGGCTGGCGAACTTGTCCTTCGAGAAGGGCTGTTCGAGGTGGGTGAACCAGTCGTAGTGCAGGCCTTTTACCTGGGTGCCCTGGGGCGTGTAGTAGTAGGTCTGGCGGTCCTCCGGGCTCCATTGGTCGAGGTGGAGCATCTTTTCCGGCGGGGTGTACTGCGGCAGGTTGGGGTATGCGGTGTACCACGCAATGAGTGCACCGATCAAAAGAGCCAGCAAAAGGACTGCAAGCAGGACGCGTCCGAGAATGCGCATCGAAACTTCCTTGTCATGTGTACGAAAAATATTCGGACGTTTATGCCAACTGCGCGGCTCATTGGCAAGGTGATGCCGCACTGAGCCCAGGGTTTTTATGGTGGGTTACGCAGACTCCTGGCGTTGGGACGGGGGATCAGCATGCTCCATTCAGCCTGCGGACCTGCATCCTGCCAACCTCGGGACGCGCTGTACGGTGGGGGCGCGTACCGATGTCTGGCGACCGCTCAGGATGCGGAACGCAGTTCCAGCAGCAGGCTCAGGCAGATGACGATGCCGACCAGCACGCCAACCAGGCTGGCGATGATCAGCGGCCAGCGCAGGCTGCGGCTGTCGTCTTCGTCGTCGGGCAGGTGCGCGCGGATGGCGGGCCAGAGCGGGTCCGGTGGCGGCAGTTCGGGCAAGGGTTCGTCACAGGGCGGTGGTGGTGGGTGGCCGGCGCGCTGGTAGAGCAGGGCGACCATCCAGTCGAGGGCGGCGCTGCGCGTGGGGTGGTAGCGCTCGGCATCGGTCCAGACGTGCAGGAATGTATCCACCAGCAGGGCATCGGCCGTGTCCTGATCGGCGCACAGGCGCAGCGCCAGCGGATACAGGCGCGATGCGGTACAGCGGTAGAGCGTGGCGAAGGCGCGCGCATCGCCGTCTCCGCTCTCGGCCAGCAGATGGCTGAGGAAGCCTTCGTTGTCTTCGATGGTGGCCTCCGGCTGTGTCGCGGCGAGCGAGGGGCGCGAAGGTAAGGATAGATGGCGCGGATTTCCCCGGTATGCGCCGGGGAAATCCTTGCGGCGGAGTTTCAGTCTACTGCCTCGAACGGCAGGCCCACGTAGTTTTCCGCGATGGTGGTGCGTCCGGCTTCGGAACCGACCATGTAGTCCAGTTCGGTCTCCAGCATTTTGCTGGTGAAGGCGTCGTTGTCGGGGAAGTGGTGGAGCATCGAGGTCATCCACCAGGAGAAGCGCTCGGCTTTCCAGATGCGCCGCAGGGCGATGGGAGAGTAGCGCTCCAGCAGGTCGGTGCGGCCTTCGCCGTAGACCTTCACCAGGATGCGGTACAGGGTGTTGACATCGCTGGCGGCGAGGTTGAGCCCCTTGGCGCCGGTGGGCGGGACGATGTGGCCGGCGTCGCCGACCAGGAACAGGCGGCCGTATTGCAATGGCTCGACCACGAAGCTGCGCAGCGGTGCGATGCTCTTTTCCAGCGAGGGGCCGGTGACCAGTTGCCGGGCGACGTCTTCGGGGATGCGGCGCTTGAGTTCTTCCCAGAAGCGCGCGTCGGACCAGTCTTCCACTTTCTCGTCCAGCCCAACCTGCAGGTAGTAGCGGCTGCGGGTGGCGGAGCGCTGGCTGCAAAGGCTGAAGCCGCGTTCGCTGCTGGCATAGATCAGTTCGTGGTTGACCGGCGGCGTGTCGCTGAGCAGGCCGAGCCAGCCGAACGGATAGACGCGCTCGAAGGTTTGCAGGCGCTCGGCAGGAATGCTGCGCCGTGCGACGCCGTGGAAGCCGTCGCAGCCAGCGATGTAGTCGCACTCCAGGCGCACCTGCTCGCCCTGGTGGGTGAAGGTGACGTAGGGCTTGTCGCCGGTGACGTCGTGCAGTTCCACATCGGCTGCTTCGTACACGCTGAGCGCGCCGCTCTGTGCGCGGGCCTGCATGAGGTCGCGGGTGACTTCGGTCTGGCCGTAGACCATCACCTGCTTGCCGCCGGTGAGGCCCTTGAGGTCGATGCGCTCGCGGCGGCCATTGAGGACGAGTTCGAAACCGTCATGCAGCAGCCCTTCTGCGTCCATGCGCGCGCCGGCCCCGGCTTCGCGCAGCAGGTCGGCGGTGGTCTGTTCGAGCACCCCGGCGCGGATGCGGCCGAGTACGTAGTCGGGGGTCTGGCGTTCGAGTATGACGGTGTCGATACCGGCCTTTTGCAGCAGTTGGCCAAGCAGGAGCCCGGACGGGCCGGCGCCGATGATGGCGACCTGGGTTTTCATTGTTGTTGTCCTCTTCTGGGGCGCCCCATTCGGGGCTGTTTTTCTTCTGTCCTGCATTTTTTGTGGATTGGATTGGGCTTAGAAGGTAATTTCCAACAGTCTTCTTGGACATTTCATGGATGTGGGCGGTGATCGAACAACTGCGCGACAAACCAGTCCCGGTGTTCCGGCTGTACGGCGAGACATCCGTGTGGCCAACGCCGGACCTGATCCACTGTGAGTCCATCGCCTCGCGCAGCCGTTTGCACGACTGGGAAATCCGTCCCCATCGCCACGGCGATCTGGTGCAGTTGCTTTATGTGCAGTCCGGTGCGGCGGAGCTGGAGGTGGAGGGGCGGGTGACGTCGATCCGCGAGGCGTCGCTGCAGGTGACGCCGGCGCTCGCCGTGCATGGCTTTCGCTTCGCCGAGGATGTGCAGGGCTGGGTGTTGAGCATGGGCCTGCCGCTGGCCGAGCAACTTGGCCGGCTGCTGGAGAGTTCGGTGCTGGAGCAGCCGGGCTGCTTCGTGGTGGGTGAGGGGCGGCGGCACCTGGATTCGCTGTTCGAGTCGATCGATAGCGAGTACGCGCAGCAATCGCCGGGACGCGACCTGATGCTGCAGTCGCTGCTCAATGTGCTGTTGGTGTGGCTCAGCCGTCAGGCGCTTGCGCAGTCTCGCGCGGAAACCAGCCAGCAGGATCGTGGCGTCGAGCATGTGCAGGCATTCGCCCGGCTGCTGGAGCGCGACTTCCGTTTACACCGCCCCATCGAGCACTACGCGGCGGCGCTGGGTATCAGCGCCGCGCACCTGAACGCGCTGTGCCGGCGGCTGGCCGGGCAGTCGGCGTTGCAGATGATCCACCAGCGCCTGCTGCTGGAGGCCAAGCGGCAACTGGTGTACACCACGCAGACTATCCAGCAGGTGTCCGATGACCTGGGCTTTTCCGAGCCGGCGTATTTTTCCCGCTTCTTCAAGCGCTTCGCCGGGATGTCGCCCCGTGCTTTCCGTGAACCACGTTGAGTTGCCATGAATATCGATTCGCGTATCAAGTTCCGCCACCTGGTGTGTTTCCTGGAAGTCGCGCGGCAGGGCAGCCTGGCCCGCGCGGCGGACCGCCTGGCGGTGAGCCAGCCGGCAATCTCGAAGACGCTCAAGGAGCTGGAAGACTTGCTCGCTGCCAGCCTGTTCGAGCGCGGCAAGAGCGGCGCCAGCCTGACCGAGGCGGGCGTTGCCTTCCTGCGCTACGCCGGGCCGTGCGTGCAGGCGCTGCGAGACGGTGTGAACAGCCTGCGCGGCGGTGAATATGCGTCCAGTACGGTGCGTCTTGGGGCGCTTTCCACCGTGGAAAGCCTGCTGATGCCGGAGGTGGTGCGACGTCTGCACGAGCGGCATCCGGCGCTGGTGGTGAGCGTGACGGGCGGGCCGAGTGCGCATCTGCTGTCGCAGTTGCGGGTTGGCGACCTGGACCTGGTCATCGGCCGCATGACCGAGAGTCCGCAGATCCAGGGGCTGGCTTTCGAGCACCTCTATAGCGAGTCGATGACGCTGGTGGCCCGCGCCGGTCACCCACTGGCCGAACGTCCGCTATCGCCTTCGGCGCTGGAGGACTGGCCGCTGGTGCTTCCTTCGGCGGGTACCACCATTCGCAAGTCCGCCGACAGCCTGCTGGTGCAGAGCGACCTGGGCCAGCCTCGGCGGCGCCTGGAAACGCTCTCCACCGTGCTCGCCCGGCGTTACGTGTTGAGCAGCGATGCGCTGTGGATCGCGCCACTGGATTCGGTGCGCCTGGACCTGCGCAGCGGCGAGATGGTCGAGCTGCCGCTGGACGTGCAGGAACCGGGCGGTTCGGTAGGCGTGTGCAGCAACTCGACGCTGCCGCTGTCGCTGGGCGCGCATTGGTGTCTGGAGGTGCTGCGCGAGGTGGGCGAGGCGTATCGCGAGGGTACTTATCCATAACCTTCTGGTTATGGATGGCGGGCATCTTTTCAGTTTTCCGCGTTGGCTTTGCTGGCGACACTGCGTCGCACTGCCTGATGCAACAGGCTCCTATAAATCCAACAAGAGGAGACCGACATGTCCGACGCGGAAAACAGCCGCTTCGTCATTCGCGACCGAAACTGGCACCCCAAGGGGCTTACGCCCGACTACAAGACTTCCATTACACGCTCGCCGCGCCAGGCGTTGGTGAGCATTCCCCAGTCGATCTCCGAAACCAGCGGCCCGGACTTCTCGCACCTGAAAATGGGCGAGCACGACAACGACCTGCTACTGAACTTCAACCACGGCGGCTTGCCCATCGGCGAGCGGATCCTCGTCTGCGGCCGGGTCATGGACCAGTATGGCAAGCCCGTGCCGCATACCCTGGTGGAAATGTGGCAGGCCAACGCCGGCGGCCGCTACCGTCACAAGAACGACCGCTATCTGGCGCCGCTGGACCCTAACTTCGGTGGCGTTGGACGTGCGCTGACCGACAGCGAGGGGCGCTATTGCTTCCGCACCGTGAAGCCCGGCCCGTACCCGTGGCGCAACGGCCCCAACGACTGGCGCCCGGCGCATATCCATTTCTCCATCAGCGGGCCGTCGATCTCCACCCGGCTGATCACCCAGTTGTATTTCGAGGGCGATCCGCTGATTCCGAAGTGCCCCATCGTCAAGTCGATCGCCAACCCGGACGCTGTCCAGACGCTGATCGCCCGTCTCGACTTGAGCAACGCCAACCCGATGGATTGCCTGGCCTATCGCTTCGACATCGTGTTGCGCGGCCAGCGCCAGACCCACTTCGAGAATCGCTGAGGAGGACCGACCATGCCTATCGAACTACTGCCGGAAACTCCCTCGCAGACGGCTGGCCCCTATGTACACATCGGCCTTGCGCTGGCCGCCGCTGGCAACCCGGCCCGCGACCAGGAAATCTGGAGCGAGATGGCCAAGCCTGGCGCGCCGGGCGAGCACATTCTGCTGGTCGGCAGCGTCTACGACGGTAATGGCCACCTGATCCGCGATTCCTTCCTGGAGTTGTGGCAGGCCGATCACCGGGGCGTGTACGACAGTGCCTTCGACCTGGAAAAGCCATTCAACGGCTTCGGCCGCACGGCGACCACCTTCGACGCCGGCGAGTGGCAGGTGCGTACCATCAAGCCCGGCGTGGTGAAGAACGCCGCCGGCGTGCCGATGGCGCCGCATATCAACGTGTCGCTGTTCGCCCGCGGTATCAACATCCACTTGCAGACGCGTCTGTACTTCGACGACGAGGCCCAGGCCAACGCGCAGGACCCGGTGCTGAACCTGATCGAACAGCCCGAACGTCGGCAGACGCTGATCGCGAAGCGTTGCGAGGTGGACGGAAAGCTCGCTTACCGCTTTGATATCCGCGTCCAGGGTGATGCTGAAACGGTGTTCTTTGATTTTTGATACTGAAACATCCGCCGAAACGGTCGCCGACCGTATTCGGCGGCGCTTCGCGGCCGCGCTCGACGAACGCGGCTACCGTGCCGACGATGCCCAGCAGGCGGCGGTCGAGCACCTCGCCATATGGCTCGACGACTTCCTCGCAGGCCGTCATGGCTTCCTGCGCAAGCCGGTGGCGGGCGTTTACCTGTGGGGTGGTGTCGGGCGCGGCAAGAGCTTCGTCATGGACAACTTCTTTGCCGCCGCGCCGATCCAGGCCAAGCGCCGCGTGCACTTCCATGCCTTCCTGCAGGAGTTGCAGGGGCGCATGCTGGCCTTCACCGGGCAGTCCGACCCGCTGGTGCGGGTGGCCCGCGTGATCGCCGAAGAGACCCGGTTGCTGTGCTTCGACGAATTCCACGTCCACGATATCGGCGACGCCATGCTCCTGGGGCGCATGCTCAAGGTGCTGGTGGATGAGGGCGTGGGGCTGGTCTGCACCTCCAACTACCAGCCGGAAAACCTCTGCCCGAACCCGTTGTACCGCGAGCGCTTCCGCCCGGCCATCGAGTTGATCGAAAAACGCTTCGATGTGGTCTCGGTCGATGCCGGCGAGGATTACCGCGAACACAGCACTTCGCTGGAGGAGTGGGGCAGCTACCTGTGGCCGGCCCGCGCCGACGACCTCGAGCTGATCGGCTCGCGCCTGGGGCTGGCGCAGGATGCGCGTTTCGATGAGGTGTTGAGCGTCAATCACCATCCGCTGAGGGTGCATGCCCATGACGATCATTGTGCCTGGATGGACTTCAGCGAGATGTTCGAGCGCCCACGCTCGGCCAGCGACTACCTGTGGCTGATCGAGCGCTACCCGCGCATGGCTGTCAGCGGGCTCGGCCCGCTGGCGGACTATCCGCCGGACGTGAGCATGCGTTTCCTGAACTTCATCGACATCGCCTACGACCGCCAGTTGAAGCTGCAACTGTTCGCCAGCGTGTCGCTGGAGGAGCTTGCGGCGGGCGGTGCGGCGGTGGATTTCGCGCGCACGCTGAGTCGCATGCGGCAATTGAAGGCGGAGCCGCTGCAGTTGAAGTGAGGCAGTAAGCTATGTTCGATAATCGGCCATTCGTGTTGCGATAATCGCCCGCCCGTGTCGATAATCGCCCGGCATCCGCCTGCCAGGACAACAATAATGACCGACGCTCCCCGTGCCAGCCTGCCGCCCCTAGCGCCGCCGATCGTCGCATCGCCGGCCAAGCGGATCGAAGCCTTCACCGGCGATCCGAACTTCATGACCTCGCTGGCCCGTGGCCTGGCGGTCATCCATGCGTTCCAGGAGCGCAAGCGCCATCTGACCATCGCGCAGATCAGCCACCGTACCGAGATTCCCCGCGCCGCCGTGCGCCGTTGCCTGCATACGCTGATGAAGCTGGGTTACGTCACCTCGGACGGCCGCACCTATTCGCTGCTGCCGAAGGTGCTCACCCTTGGTCACGCCTATCTGTCGTCCACGCCGCTGGCGGTCACCGCGCAGCCGATCCTCGATCGCCTGAGCGAGCAACTGCACGAAGCCTGCTCGATGGCGACCCTGGAGGGTGACGAAATTCTTTACATCGCCCGCTCCGCAACGCCGCAGCGGCTGATCTCCGTGGACCTGAGCGTGGGTAGCCGGCTACCGGCCTATTGCACGTCGATGGGGCGCATCCTGCTCGCGGGGATGGACGACGAAGCCCTGGAGGACTACCTGGCCCACGCGGACCTGCAGGTGAAGACCAGTCGTACCGTACACACCCCGGAAATGCTGCGGGCCAGCATCGCGGAGATCCGCCAGCAGGGCTGGGTGATCATCGACCAGGAGCTGGAGGTCGGCCTGCGCTCCATCGCCGTGCCGCTGAAGGATTCTGCCGGCCAGGTGCTCGCCGCGCTGAACGTTGGCACCCACGCAGGCCGGGTCTCCCGCCATGAGCTGGAAACGCGCTTCCTGCCGGTACTGCTGGAGGCCAGCCGCGAGCTGGGCACGCGACTGTTCCACTGATCGCGCTCAGCGCTGTTCCAGGTAGGCCGGGGGGGACGGCGTCGACCAGCCAGACGCCGTTGGCCGAGCGGTAGAACCGGTGGCCGGCGCGCTACATCTGACCGCTGCGCACGACCAGGATGATCGGCTTGCCGCGTCACGAGCCGACCCGGTCGGCGGTATCACGGTCCGCGCTCAGGTGCACGTGCTGGCGCTTCATGGGCTTTAGGCAATCTGAAGGATCCCGCCATCGCGGTAGGGGCGTACTGTGATAGAGCGCTTCGGGTGGCTCGCACGACTCCAGTTGCAGATCGATGCTGACCGAGTGCCCCTGGTTGGCGCGGATGCGCAGGCCGTCCTCGCTGAGTGCAAAGCGTTGCTTGTCGTTGGGCGCGACCACTTCGTCGAGCATGGCGTGGTCGAAGCGGTGGCCCTTGCGAGTTGACTGCGCGAGTAGTTCGTCGACGCCCGCCCAGCCATTGGCGTCGAGGGGCAGGCCGGCGCTTTCCGGGCTGTGGCGCAGGATCCGCGACAGCCACTTGCCGATGGATTTCCGTTCGTGCTCGTTCCTATCTTTCCTTGGCGGTGGGTGGATTCTACTTGCCGCGAGGCGAGCCGTGATCCTGTCTCCGGGTGGTATCACGCCGCAGGTCAACGCCACCGCCCACTGACCCACGGCAACGAAACCGACGGGCGGCCAACCTAGACTTCGGGACCGCCCTCATCCTCGCGAAAGGAGTCACCCATGCACGTGGATATCGCCATCGTTGGCGCCGGCCCCGCCGGGCTGTGCCTCGCACGCTCGCTGTCGGGTCACGGCCTGTCGATCCAGTTGATCGAACGACAGCCGCTGGCCAGCCTTGCCGAGCCGCCCGAGGATGGCCGTGAGATCGCCCTGACCCATGCTTCCCGCGCCGAACTGCACCGGCTCGGCTTGTGGGGGCGGATCGCCGAGGAAGAGGTGGCGCCGCTGCGCGATGCCCAGGTGCTCAACGGGCCGTCGCTGTTTGCCCTGCGTATCGAGGCGGGGCAGGCGGGCGCCGAGCAGCTCGGCTACCTGGTGCCGAACCAGGCGATCCGTCGTGCAGCTTTCGATGCGGTGCATGAATGCCCGGACGTTTCGCTGGTATGCGGGCGGGCGTTGCGCTCGACACGGGTTGAGCGCGATGGCGTGGTGCTGACACTGGACGACGGCGGCGAGGTGCGCGCGCGCCTGCTGGTCGCTGCCGACAGCCGCTTTTCCGAAACGCGTCGGATGCTCGGCATCGGCGCGAGCATGGAGGATTTCGGCAAGACCATGATGGTCTGCCGCATGGCTCACGAGCGCGCGCACCAGCAGGTGGCATGGGAATGGTTCGGCTACGGCCAGACCCTGGCACTGCTGCCGCTCAATGGTGATCGTTCGTCGGTGGTGTTGACGCTGCCGCAGCGCGAAATGGCGCCGTTGCTGGAGATGGATGAGTCGGCTTTCGCCCGCGAGATCGAACGTCGCTTCGATCGCCGCCTGGGCACGATGCAATTGCTCGGCCCACGGCATACCTATCCGTTGGTCGGCGTGTTCGCCGATCGCTTCGCAGGCCCGCGCAGCGCGCTGATCGGCGATGCGGCGGTGGGCATGCACCCGGTTACCGCTCACGGCTTCAATTTCGGCCTGCAGAGCCAGCGTCGCCTGGCGACCGAGCTGCTGGCCACCCATCGGCGTGGCGGTGATATTGGGGGTGTCTGGCCGTTGCGCCGCTACGCCGCCAGCCATCGCCTGGCGACCTGGCCGCTGTACCAGGCCACGCGGCTGATCGTCGGCCTGTACAACGACCATCGCCCGCCGGTGCGCCTGTTGCGCAATGCCGGTCTGCGTCTGGCCCAGGGCGTGTCGCCGCTGCGCCAGGTCATCGCACGTCATCTGACGCAGGGTGCGTAGCGTATTCGCGAATGGGCCCGTGCCGTCGGGAGCCTTGCCCCAGTGGGGTTTGCGTCGGCGCGGGCTCGTTCGCGACCACTTGCAGCGTGTCGGGGAGCGCTCCCGTGGTTCCGCCGCTACCTCACGCCGCCACGGTTTGCCGGGCGCGCTGCTTCTCCAGTTCGCGTACCAGCGGCAGCACGCGCTCACCGAAGTAGCGAACTTCTTCCTGGAAGTGCAGGAAGCCCGTCAGCACCAGGTCTACGCCCACGGCCTTGAGGGCGACGATGCGTTCGGCGATCTGTTGCGGTGTGCCGATCAGGTTTGTCTTGAAACCATCGTTGTACTGCACCAGGTCCTCGAAACTCGACCGCGCCCAGTTGCCTTCGCCTTCCGGCGATGCGGCGCCCGCTTGCCTTGCCGCATTGCCGAAGGCGCTTACCGCTTCCGGGTCGGCCTTGGCGATGATCTCGGCGAGCACCGCGCGGGCCTCTTCCTCGCTGTCGCGGGCGATGACAAAGGCGTTCACGCCGATCTTCACCGAGTGCCCGTTGGCCTGCGCCTTGGCGCGGATATCGTCCACCTGCGCCTGGATGCCTTCCACACTGTTGCCGTTGGTGAAGTACCAATCCGATACCCGCGCCGCCATGTCTCGCGCGGCCCGCGAGCTGCCGCCCTGGAAAATCTCCGGGTGCGGGCGCTGCAGTGGTTTGGGTTTGAGGTTGTAGTCGTGGAAGCGGTAGAAATCACCGGTGAAGGTGAAGGCGTCTTCGGTCCAGATGCCCTTGAGGGCGCGGATGAACTCTTCGGAGCGGCGGTAGCGTTCATCGTGCTCCAGCCACGGCTCGCCGATGGCCTGGAACTCGCCCTTGAACCAGCCGCTGACGATATTCACCGCAATGCGCCCACCGGTGAGCTGGTCGATGGTCGCCAGTTGCTTGGCTGCCAGCGCGGGCGTCCAGGGGCCGGGAAGAATGGCGGCGATCACCTTGAGTCTCTCGGTGGAGGCGAGCAGGGCGTGGCTGAAGGCAACCGACTCGTGCTGGTACTCGGCGCCATAGCCAGCGGTAAAGCGGATCTGCGTCAGCGCGTAGTCGAATCCGGCATCTTCGGCGATGCGCGCGAGCTGGCGGTTGTAGTCGATGTCCCAGTGGGTGCGCTGCTCGATCTTGCTGACCACCAGGCCGCCACTGACGTTCGGTACCCAGTAGGCGAAGCGGATCGGATGTTGGCTCATGGCTCGGATTCCTCGGGTCTGTGGTGCGGCAATAGCGCCGTACAAGCTTGGGAGCAGAACCTGTGCCATCGATGAGATTGCTTGTTTATCAATCGGTTGGGATTCTTGTGCGTGAGCGGGGTTGTTTCTCCCGCCACAGGTTTGTTGCCGAGCTGTTGCGTTGGCAGCAGCATGGTGTGCGACATTCGAACCCGCACCGGAGCGACGAGCGACGGGGCAAAATGATTGATTCAGCCGCCGGCAGAGCGGCACCTCCTGCGTGCGCAATCCATAACAGGAAAAATCCAGGGGGCACCAATGGCCATCACTTCCAGCGACATCTGCAGCGCCGCCGACGACCTCTGCGGTTTCGTCGGCTTCAACCGCAAGACCGGCAAGTACATCGTGCGCTTCAGCGAGGATTCCTTCGGCATGGATGTCGCCGAAGACAGCATTCACCCGGCCTGTGAGTTCGTCTGGGCGCCAAAGTCCGGCGAGGTCATGATCCTTAGCCGCGAGTGCCTGCAGATACTCGCCGCGCAGAACATCAACGACCGCCTCAACCTGAACGAGGCGCTGCTGACCTATCTGCGCCGCACCGACCTGCCGGAAATCACAGCCCAGCGCCGCCTCAAGTAACCGGGGCCGCGCGTAGCACTGGCTATCGACATTGTCTGGAACGCCGCCCTGGATGGCGGCGTTCACGTCTTCTCTGCGCAGCGATTCCCGTTGCGTGTTCGGCATCGCTCATGCAAGCGCAACCTCTACGCGCTGGCCTATGCTGTCCGGAGCAACCTCTGGTCGAGGTGCAACCTTGTTTCCTGCGGGTAATACCTTGGTCTGATCCGCCCGTCGGCGTGCACTGTTTCCACGCCCGGGCCAGGTGCCGGCGCACCGCGCAGGTGCGTGCAATTCAGGGCGAGTGAGCGCTTCCGAAAACAAGGTTGCACCTGGTTGCACCTTTGTGGGCGGCGGTTTAACCTTGCGCCGCTTTGCCACGCTCCACTTTTTTAACAATAGGACGACACATGGCCACCACCACCCTCGGCGTGAAGCTCGACGACGCCACCCGCGAACGTCTGAAGCAGGCCGCCCAGCAGCTCGACCGCACTCCGCACTGGCTGATCAAGCAAGCGATCTTCACGTACCTGGAACAGGTCGAAGGTGGGCTGACTCCCGCGGAGCATTCCGGTCTGGCCGCTGCCGCAGGCGAAGAGTCGGTGGATGCGCTGACCGAGCAGGGTCTGCAGGTTTTCCTCGACTTCGCCGAAAGCATCCTGCCGCAGTCGGTGCTGCGCGCCGCTATCACCGCTGCCTACCGCCGCCCGGAAACCGAGGCGCTGCCGATGCTGCTGGACCTGGCCCGCCTGCCCAAGGCGCAGGCCGACGCCGCCAGCAAGATGGCCCTGGGCATCGCCGAGAAGCTGCGCAATCAGAAAAATGCCGGTGGCCGCCAGGGCCTGGTGCAGGGTCTGCTGCAGGAGTTCTCCCTCTCGTCCCAGGAAGGCGTGGCGCTGATGTGCCTGGCCGAGGCGCTGCTGCGCATCCCGGACAAGGCCACCCGCGATGCACTGATCCGCGACAAGATCAGCAACGGCAACTGGAGCCAGCACCTGGGCCAGAGCCCGTCGATGTTCGTCAACGCCGCCTCCTGGGGCCTGCTGATCACCGGCAAGCTGGTGTCGACTCACACCGAAGCCGGCATGTCCTCGGCGCTCAATCGCATCATCGGCAAATCCGGGGAGCCGCTGATCCGCAAGGGCGTGGACATGGCCATGCGCCTGATGGGCGAGCAGTTCGTCACCGGCGAGACCATCGCCGAGGCGCTGGCCAATGCCGCCACCATGGAATCCAAGGGCTTCCGCTATTCCTACGATATGCTCGGCGAAGCCGCGCTGACCGACGAAGACGCCAAGCGCTACCTGGCCTCCTACGAGCAGGCCATCCATGCCATCGGCAAGGCTTCCCACGGCCGCGGCATTTACGAAGGTCCGGGCATTTCCATCAAGCTCTCGGCGCTGCACCCGCGTTACAGCCGCGCCCAGTACGACCGTGTCATGGACGAGTTGTACCCGACCGTCCTCGGCCTGGTGAAAATGGCCCGTGACTACGATATCGGTATCAATATCGACGCCGAGGAAGCGGACCGCCTGGAAATCTCCCTCGACCTGCTGGAGCGCCTGTGTTTCGAGCCGAGCCTTGCCGGCTGGAACGGAATCGGCTTCGTCATTCAGGCGTATCAGAAGCGCTGCCCATACGTGATCGACTACGTCATCGATCTGGCCAAGCGCAGCCGTCACCGCCTGATGATCCGCCTGGTGAAGGGCGCGTACTGGGACAGCGAGATCAAGCTGGCCCAGGTCAACGGCCTGGAGGGCTACCCGGTCTATACCCGCAAGCCGTACACCGACGTTTCCTACCTGGCTTGCGCCCGCAAGCTGCTGGCCGTGCCGGAAGCCATCTATCCTCAGTTCGCTACCCACAACGCCCATTCGCTGTCGGCCATCTACAACCTCGCCGGGCAGAACTACTACCCCGGCCAGTACGAGTTCCAGTGCCTGCACGGCATGGGCGAGCCGCTCTACGAGCAGGTGGTGGGCAAGGTCGCCGACGGCAAGTTCAACCGTCCGTGCCGCATCTACGCGCCGGTGGGCAGCCACGAAACGCTGCTGGCTTACCTGGTGCGCCGCCTGCTGGAAAACGGCGCCAACACCTCCTTCGTCAACCGCATCGCCGACCATAGCATTTCGCTCAACGACCTCGTGCTGGACCCGGTGCTGCAGGTCGAGCAGATGGCCGCGCAGGAAGGCACGCTGGGCTTGCCGCACCCGCGCATCCCGCTGCCACGCGATCTCTATGGCGACGCCCGGCTGAACTCCGCCGGCATCGATCTGGCCAACGAACATCGCCTGGGTTCGCTGTCCTCGGCGTTACTGTCGAGCACCAACCAGGTCTACGTTGCCGCGCCGATCCTGGGGTTGGCGGACGCTGCTCCCGGCGAGGCCGCACCGGTACGCAACCCGGCCGACCTGCGCGACGTGGTGGGTCACGTGCATGAAGCCAGCGAAGCCGACGTGAACAATGCCATCCTCGGCGCGCTGTCCAGCGCTCAGATCTGGCAATCCACCCAGCCGGCCGAGCGCGGTGCCATCCTGCAGCGCGCCGCCGACCTGATGGAAGCGGAAATCCAGCAACTGATGGGCCTGCTGGTGCGCGAGTCGGGCAAGACTTTCGCTAATGCCATCGCCGAAGTGCGCGAGGCGGTGGACTTCCTGCGTTACTACGGCGCCCAGGCCAGCACTCACTTCGCCAATGACAGCCACCGCCCGTTGGGCCCGGTGGTGTGCATCAGCCCGTGGAACTTCCCGCTGGCGATCTTCAGCGGCCAGGTCGCCGCCGCCCTGGCCGCCGGCAATACCGTGCTGGCCAAGCCGGCCGAGCAGACTCCGCTGATCGCCGCGCAAGCGGTGCGCATCCTGCTCGAAGCCGGCGTGCCAGCCGGTGCTGTGCAACTGCTGCCGGGCCGTGGCGAGACCGTCGGTGCGCGTCTGGTCGGCGACGAGCGTGTGCGTGGCGTGATGTTCACCGGCTCCACCGAAGTGGCCGGCATCCTCCAGCGCAACATCGCTGGCCGTCTGGACGCTCAGGGCCGCACTATCCCGCTGATCGCCGAGACCGGCGGCCTCAACGCGATGATCGTCGACTCCTCGGCGCTGGCCGAGCAGGTGGTGGTGGACGTGGTCAATTCCGCCTTCGACAGCGCCGGCCAGCGCTGCTCGGCCCTGCGCGTCCTGTGCGTGCAGGCCGACGTGGCCGAGCGCGTGATCGCCATGCTCAAGGGCGCGATGGCCGAATACCGCGTCGGCTCGCCCGAGCGCCTGCATACCGACATCGGCCCGGTGATCGATGACGAGGCCAAGGCCAACATCGACAAGCACATCCAGACCATGCGCGACAAAGGTCGCAAGGTATTCCAGAGCGCCCGCGTGGACGCCGAGGAGATCAAGCGCGGAACCTTCGTGGTGCCGACCCTGATCGAGCTGGACAGCTTCAGCGAACTCAAGCGCGAAATCTTCGGCCCGGTGTTGCACGTCGTGCGTTACGAGCGTGCCGAGCTGGACCAGTTGCTGGCGCAGATCAACGCCTCCGGCTACGGCCTGACCCTCGGTGTGCACACCCGGATCGACGAAACCATCGCCCAGGTGGTGGAGAGCGCCCATGTCGGCAACCTCTACGTCAACCGCAACGTAGTCGGAGCGGTGGTCGGCGTGCAGCCGTTCGGCGGCGAGGGCCTGTCCGGCACCGGGCCGAAGGCTGGCGGCCCGCTTTACCTGTACCGCCTGCTTTCGACCCGTCCGCAGGACGCGGTGGCCAGGCAACTACAGGGCGACGGCGCGCAATCGGTGGGCCGTCCGAGCGAGGTGAGCAAGGCCGTGGAAGCGCTGACCCAGTGGGCCAGCCAGAACGAGCCGGCGCTGGCCGCGCTGATCGCAGGTTATGCCGAGCTGTCGCAGAGCTACACCGTGCAGGTGCTGACCGGCCCGACCGGTGAGCGCAATACCTACAGCCTGCTGCCGCGCGAACATGTGCTGTGTCTGGCCGAAGAGCGCGCCGACCTGCTGGCGCAACTGGCTGCCGTGCTGGTAGTGGGTAGCCGCGCGCTGGTACCGCAGGCGCAGAGCGAGCTGGTCACCAGCCTGCCGAAGGAAGTCCAGAAGCGCATCGACCTGATCGCCGATTGGGCTGCCACCGACAGCGCCTTCGACGCAGTACTGCACCACGGCGACTCCGATCAATTGCGCGCTGTCTGCGAGCAGGCGTCCAGGCGCAAGGGTGCCATCGTCGGTGTCACCGGGCTCAACCGCGGGGAAACCGACATCCCGCTGGAGCGCCTGCTGATCGAGCGCGCCCTGAGCGTCAACACCGCTGCCGCCGGCGGCAACGCCAGCCTGATGACCATCGGTTGACGTTCATGCCGGGAGTGGCCGCAAGGCGCTCCCGGCAAGCTTTCCGGCCGCCCCTGCGGCCTCCGCGGCACCAGCCCCCGGGCGGAGCTACCCGCTCCCGGCGCCGCGTTTCCCCGCGCAGTCGCGCACTCCGTACCGGGCCATGCGCCCGGCACAACGGCGGAACTACCCGTTCCGCCGACTTCCTTTGAAAACCAGTGCATGCCGGAGTCGAAGCCAGCCTGCGGGCCTGCAAGGCAGGTGTGCTGGCGGGTCGGACTTGTGCCTGTCTTTGCCTGGGCGGGGATTTCGTCCTCGGTCAATGCTGCGGCAGAACCAGTCGCGGACGAGCCCCGCTCCTGCAAAGGCCGGAGTTGAAGCTCTGTCGGGGATGAGGGTGCGAAGCGACGCCCATCACCCGCCGCGCCATGCTCGATAGGCCCCGCTCAACGCCGCCCTGTGAGCCCGCGAAGTGAGGTCAGACGTGGCGGACTACCGAGCGGCGCAACGATGCCGATGCTGTCGCCACGAACAGCCCAGCCGCCAGCGACAATGCCACCGGTACGCCTTGCGGACCGAGATCCATCAGGCTGCCGCTGAGCAGTGGACCGAGCAGGCTGCCAACTCCCCAGAGCATGCCGGCGGCGGCGTTGGCTGTGACCAGGTCGCGGCCACGGAAGCGTTGGCCGATCAGCACCAGCGCCAGGGTGTACACACCGCCCGCCACCGCACCGAGCAGCATCAACGCCGGCCACAGCAGCGTCGGCTGGCCGATCAGCCAGGGCAGGGCGAGGCCGATCAGCGTGGCCGCCACGCCGCATCCCAGATGCAGGCAGGGACGGTCGATACGGTCGGAAAGCCAGCCCAGCGGCAGTTGGCAGATCATGTCGCCCAGCAGGATCACCGTGGCCATGAAGGCGGCGATGCCCACTGCGTAACCGTGGCTGGAGGCGTATACCGGGAAGAGCGACAGCACCACGCTGTCGAAGAAGGAGAAGAACAGCACGCCCATGCACAACGCCGGCGCCACCCGCAGGAATCCGGCCAGGGAGAAGCTGCGAGGTTCTTCGACATGCTCGTGGATGCCTTCTTCGGGCATCGCCAGCGCCACGATGGCCAGGGCAATGAGGTGCCCGCCGCTGACCAGCGCGACAACCCACGGCGTCTGGGCTCCGAGTATTGCCACAAGGGTCGGGCCGAGCAGTTGGAAGGCAGTGAAGCTGGTGGCGTATAGCGCGACAATGGTGCCGCGATTGTTCTCGCCGCACAGTTGGTTGACCCAGGCTTCTCCGAGGATGATCGCCACGCCCATGCCAACGCCCAGCGCCAGCCGCGCGAGGGCCAACTGCCACAGGGAGCCGACGGTGAACTCTATGGCGACGGTGCTCGCCGTGCACAGCACGAAGCACAGCAGGTACAGGTGGCGCCGGCTGAATCGCTGGCAGAGGCGGTCGACCAGAGTGGCGGCGAGGATCATGCCTGCTGCCGGTACTGCCGAGAGGATACCGATCTGCAGCGCACTGGCGCCGTTCTCCAGCAGCCGCAGGGCCACCAGCGGCAGTGTGGCGCCCAGACTCAGGCCGACGATGGAAACAGCGAACAGCAGCACTGCCAGCAGCGGCTTGTTCATGGGGGACGACGTATTCATGGAAAACTTCTCCAACCCCGGCACGCTTGCGCGGGGCCAACTCATGCGAACGAGCCCGCCGGCGAATGCCGGTGAGCGGATGCGGAGTGCGGGATTACCGGCGCGAGCGACCGGTGCCCGGCTCAGTGGCCGGTGGGCGGGGAGAAGGTGAAGGCGAACAGCACGCTGCGGCGACGGCGCAGCACAGAGTCGATCTTGCATACGCGCGGTGGTTCTCGCAGCAGGGCGAGGGACGGATCGGCGCAGCGGTGAGTCGAGAACATGGTACGGGTACAGCGGGGTGATTGAAGAGCGCGCACTCTAGTGAGTGCGCGCGAAGCCGTCAATCTCGTCGGGTCGAGCGGTTGTATGCAGACCGATGTGGGGTGCCTGCCTTGGCCGGGGCGCAGCGATACCCATAGGGCGGCAGGCGCCTGTTTGGATGGGTATCGCAGGTTCGACCCGCCCTGCGGCGAGCTTCAGTCTGCGTTCAACGCCTTTGCAGGAGAGGGCTCCCCCCGCGATCAGCGGCCATAGGCCGGTGCTCCCGCTGCAGCCTCCTGTGGCCGGCTCAGCACGTCGCGGCCGGGCAGGAAGCGGCCGAACACGCGCTCCTTGCCCAACGCATCGGCGAAGCCGCCGTCGCGTCGATAGGCCACGCGGCCATTGATCAGGGTGGCGTCCACCGCATCGTCGTTGCGCTTCACCAGGCGGGTCAGGCCGATGACTTCCATTGGTGCTTCGCTGACTTCGTCCAGCTCGTCGGTCAGCCCGGCGGGGTTGACCACCACCACGTCGGCGCGGTCGCCAACGCGGATGTAGCCGGCGTCCAGCCCGGCGAAGTCCGCCAGCTCACCGGTCAGTCGATGCACAGCGCGGCCCGTGTCCATGAATGCTTCGCCTTCGAGCTCCGCGTCGCGCACGTACTTGAGCATGCGCAGCGGGAAGTTGTACTGCGCATGGGAGGCGATGTGCGCGCCTGAGTCGGCGAAGCCCGGTTGCGTCCAGGGGCTGGCCAGCAGTTTGCGCATGATCTGCGGGCGATGGTTGCCGTAGCAGGTGGTCCACTTCAGCGCGTTGCGGTATTGGCCGGCCAGTTCGAAGAAGGCATCCACCGCATCGAGTCCGCGCTCGCGGCCGATGTCTTCGAAGTTGCGGCCGACCAGGGCGGCGTCCGGGCATTCGCGCACCCAGCAGTCGGACAGGTTGCGGTGCCACAGGCCGATGCTCAGGGTTGCCTTGATGTCCTTTTTGAAGCGCTGGCGGAAGAGCGGGTCCTGGATGCGCGCGTAGAGCTCGTCCGGGTCCTTGATGTCGCGCAGGATCTCGCCGGCACCGAACTCCTCGAAGCCGTTCATGTTCAGTCCTTCGATGCGCACGTTGAACGGCGCCGGCAGCGTCTGCCAACGGTAGCGGCCCCGCAGCACGCGGTTGGCCAGCCAGCCCGAGGCACGGGTGACGCGGTGCATGAAGGGCTGGGACTTCAGGTCCAGCGCGGTGAGCATCGAGCACTTCAATGGCCGGCGGAACCAGCCGTGGGCCTGGTACAGGAAGGCAAACACGTTGATCTTGGTGACCGCATTGGGTGCGCCCTGCAACAGTGCGTTGCGGCGCCGCAATACGGCGAACAGGCGTGAGAATTCCTTCCAGTTGGCGAAGGTCGAAGGCAGCGGGCTGGACCAGGCGCGGTCGCCGTCCATCTTGTCCAGCCGCGTGGTCATCACCGAAAGCCCGAAGCAGCCGGCGTCCAGCGCCTGCTCCAGCAATTCCTCCATGCGCGCCAGTTCCGCTTCGGTGGGCTTGGCGCCACTCACTGCGCGCTCAAGGCCCATCACCGCCACGCGCAGTTCCGAATGGCCGAGGAACGAGCACAGGTTCGGACCCAGCGGCTGTTGTTCGTAGAAGGCGCGATAGCCCCGGGCGTCGTTCCAGGTGCGGCGGTCGCGCAGGATCGGCAGTACCTGCTCGCGCGGTACGGCCTCGACGCGGGTGAACAGGTCAGAGCAGTCTTCCGCCGCGCCCAGCACCATGCTGATCGAGCAGGAGCCCAGTGCCACCGTGGTCACGCCGTGGCGCACCGATTCCTTCAGCGCTGGCGCGGCGATGACCTCTGCGTCGTAGTGCGAGTGGATTTCCAGGAAGCCGGGCGTCACCCACTTGCCGGCGGCGTCGATCACTTCCGGGCAGCCGTGTTCATCCAGAGCGCTGATGCTCAGGGTGTCGATACGGCCATCCTTGATGCCGACATGGCGCAGGCTGCCGGGGGCATCGCTGCCGTCGAAGTACAGGCCGTTCTTGATGATGATGTCGTAGCTCACAGGAGACTCCAGGGCGACAGCAGCAGGGTGCCGCTGACCAGCAGCAGGCAGTGGATGGCGAGACGGAAATGGCGTTCCTCGAAGCGGTGGTGCAGGCGCTCGCCCAGCCATACGCCGAGCAGCAACAGTGGCGCATAGGCCAGTATTTGCGGCAATGCGGGGCGCAGGCGGCCGTCGATGAGGAAGGCCAGGGTCAACAGGCCGTTCAGGGTGAACCAGACGCACACCAGCGTGGCGCGCAGCCGCGCCTTGTCCAGCGGGCGGGTAGCCAGGGCGTAGACCAGCAGCGGCCCGCCGGAGGCGAACAGGCCGTGGCAGATGCCGGCCGCAGCAGTGGCCAGGCGCACCACCCAGTTCGGCGTATGGCCGGGCGCCGGCGCATTGGCGCGCAGTCGCCACAGCTCGCGGGCGGCGAACCAGAGGATCAGCACGCCGAGCCCGCGCTTGAGCGGCAGCGGGTCCAGGTGCGGCAGCAGCAGGTAGCCGATGCCCATGCCGATCAGCATGCCCGGCAGAACGGTGCGCAGCAGCAGCACTCCGTCGATCAGGCGCCAGTGGCGACCGACCAGGTAGCCGGTCATGGCGATGTTCAGCGGCACCAGGATTGGCAGCAGCACATCGATCGGCATCAGCAGCGCGCCGAGGGACAGCGCGACTACTACGCTACCGAAGCCGGTCACCGCTTCCAGCGTGTAGGCCAGCAGGATGAAGCCGCCCAGGGCAACGGCCGGGGCGTTCACCGGCCACTCCCTTCGGCGACGACGAGTGCCGCGCCGCGCGGTTCGCGGCGCGCCCACCATTGCGCCAGCAGCAGGCCGGAGAACAGTTGCCAGCAGCCCCAGAACGCGGCGATCAGCAGCATGCCGCCGGCCTGCGGGAAGAACGTCAGGATCAGCGCCATGCCCAGCGCGGAGTTGTGAATGCCGCTTTCCAGCGTTACCGCGCGCACGTCGGCATCCTGCAGGCGCCACAGGCGCGCACAGGTGTAACCCAGCAGCAGCGCGGTGCCGTTGAGCAGCACCACCAGCCAGAAGAACAGATGGAACCAGGCGATGAACTGCTGGAAGTTCTTGGCGAAGGCCATGCCGACGAAGCCCAGCATGACCAGCAGCGACAGCTTGCGCAGCGGTTTCTCCAGGCGTTGCGCGAGCCGTGGCCGGGCGCGGCCCAGGAGCATGCCGGCCAGCATTGGCAGGATCAGCACCAGCACGACCATGCCGATCAGTTCCAGCGGTTCGATGTGTATCTGCGTGAGGCGCTCGCGGGTCGCCGGGTTGAGCCCGGCGTAGAGCGCGAAGTTGAGCGGCGTGAAGATGCCCGCGCTCAGGCCGGAGACGGCGGTGACGCTGGCTGACACCGCGACGTTGCCGCGCGCCATCCAGGTCATGATGTTGGAGAAGGTGCCGCTGGGGCAGGTAGCCACCAGGATCATGCCCAGCGCCAGCTCCGGGTCTATCGGCAGTACGATGGTCAGCAGGCAGGTCAAGGCCGGCAGCAGCAGGAACTGTATCAGCATGCCGATCGCCGGTGCCTTGGGCTGCCGCAGGATGCGGATGAAGTCGTCGCGGCGCAGCTCCAGTGACACGCCGAACATCATCAGCGCGATGATCGCATTGAGCGCGAGCATCGAGCCGCTGGAAAACTCGAGGCTGACGTTAGGCATCGCCGGCCTCCTGGCGAACGGGAGCGAGGGGTTCCGGCGCATTTGCAGAACGATATCCGCCGATCACCCGGCAGCCGGTGCCGATGGGGCGCGCGGGCACCTGCGATCCTGCGAATGACTTTTCTGCGCGGTTCCCGGCGAGGACGGGAGCGGGTGACGCATTGGCCGACGCTCGGGGCGCGGCTCGATAGTTATCGTGCATGCAAGGCAACTCTTGTTTGTCTTTATCGTTGTAATTGGCAAGCATAAGGAACCGTCGCCATCCGGTAACGGCTCAATCGAGACTTTACGCGGTTAATTCGGGACCATGCCCCACACGCCTTCGATCACCGTTCATTATGCCCAGGGCATTCTCCAGGCCGCTCAGCGCCTGGGCCTGCCGGTACCCGCCGAGTTGCCGCCGCAGACGCGGATTCCGTTGGCCCGGCAGGATGCGTTCTGGGATGGCATTTGCGTTGCCTCCGCCGATCCGCTGGTGGGGCTGCGCCTGGGCAGTGCGTTGCAGGTCGGCCACCTGGACATGGTTGGCGCGCTGCTGATGAGCTGCGAGCATTTCGGCGAGGCGCTTGAGGCGTTGCTGGAGTACTACCCGATCATCGCCGAAGGCAGCGAGTTCGAGCTGGAGCGCGATGCCACCCGGGTCTGCCTGGTCTATCGGCCAAGCTATGGCGTGCGGCGAGAGGAGCGCGTCGAAGCTGCGCTGGCCAGCCTGGCGCACCTCACTGGCTGGATTACCGGCGGACAGGTCAGGCCGTTGCGCCTGAGCTTCGGCCACGGAGCGCGTGGCGAGCGGGCGTGTTATGAAAACGTGCTGGGTTGTCCGGTGAGCTTCGAAACCGCCGAGAACGCCCTATGCTTCGCCGAGAGCGCCTGCGAGGTGCCGCTGATCCAGGCCAATGCCCTGATGCGTGAGCATCTGCGTGCGCTGGCCGATGCCCAGTTGGAGCGCCTGGGGGCGCAAAGCCTGGCGGTCCGCGTGCAGCAACTGTTGCGTCAGCACCCGCGTTGGGGCAAGGAGCGGGTGGCCGAACAACTGGAACTCAGCGGTCGTCACCTCAACCGCAAGCTGGCCGATGAAGGCACCAGCTTCAAGCTGTTGCGCGACCAGGCACTGCACGCGATGGCCGAGCAACTGCTGCGCGAGTCGCTGCGTCTGGCCGAAGTGGCCGAGCGCCTGGGCTTCTCCGACGAGAGCGCTTTCGCCAAGGCGTTCCGCCGCTGGAGCGGGATGACGCCGGGGCAGTTCCGCCAGGCTTCCGGCGGAACGCCATAGAAGCCGGTCAGCTCGCGTTCGGCAGCTTCGCGCCCTTGGGCCACAGCAGCCACAGTTGGCCTTCCTGCTTCATGTGCCCGGCCAGTTCGCCGGCAGCATCGCCAGTACCCCAGAACAGGTCCGCGCGCACTTCGCCGACGATGGCGCCACCGGTGTCCTGTGCTGCCACCGGGCGAACCACCGGCGTGCCGTCCGGGCGCGTGGTGGATAGCCACATCAGGCTGCCCAGCGGGATCACCTTGCGGTCGATGGCCACGCTGTAGCCGGCGGTCAGCGGCACGTTCAGCGAGCCTCGCGGACCTTCGTTGCTGTCCGGGCGCTGGCTGAAGAACACGTAGCTGGGGTTGCTCGCCAGCAACTCGTCGACCCGCTGCGGATGGGCGTTCGCCCAGTCGCGGATGCGCGCCATGCTCACTTCTTCCTTGCTCAGCTCACCCTGTTCCACCAGCCAGCGGCCGACCGGCTTGTACGGGCGGCCGTTCTGGTCGGCGTAGCCCACGCGTAGTTGGCGGCCGGAGTCGAGCTGCACGCGGCCCGAGCCCTGGATCTGCAGGAACTGCAGGTCCATCGGATCTTTCAGCCAGGCCAGCACCGGCGCGTTGACACCGTCGCGGCGGATGCCGGCGGCGTCGGCATAGGGCTTCAGGGTGTTGCCTTCGAGCTTGCCGCGCAGGCGCTTGCCCTTGAGTTCGGGGTAGACGCTGTCGAGCGCCACCACCACCAGGTCCGACGGCACGCCGTAGACCGGAACGCCATGCTGCGCGTTGCGCTCCAGGCTGCCGCGGTAGATTGGTTCGTAGTAGCCGGTGATCAGGCCGGTGTCGCTGCCGGAGCCCGAGCGCAGGCGATAGGGTTGCAGGTGGGTCTGCATGAAGCTGCGGATCGATGCGGCGGAAGCGGGGACGCCCAGCGCTTCGCGGCAGGTATCGGCCCAGACCGGGTCGTTCTTCAGCCGCACGGCGCAGGCAGAGCGCCAGGCGTTGAAGCCGTGGAGCACATCGCTGTCGGCGGTGCCGGGCAGGTCCGACCAGTCGGCTTCGGCGTAGGTCGGTGCCCGGACTTCCTCCGGCTTCTTGCCGAACAGGCCGCAGCCGGAGAGCAGGGTGGCGATGCACAGCGAGGCGAAAAGGGGGCGGGTCCAGTGGCGGGGGGCGACAGTCACGGGCAAATCCTGGCAAGCGTACGAAACGCGTAAGAGTGAGGAGAGACAAGGTCTGCGTCAAACGATTACATGCCTTGCAACGAATCGGGAGGCGACGCGGCACCGAGCGTACCGGCAGGGCGGCGGGAAAATTGCCGTCCTGCC
Organism: Pseudomonas triclosanedens; assembly: GCF_026686735.1. Lineage (NCBI taxonomy): Bacteria > Pseudomonadati > Pseudomonadota > Gammaproteobacteria > Pseudomonadales > Pseudomonadaceae > Pseudomonas > Pseudomonas triclosanedens. The sequence continues at coordinate 2,641,579 of NZ_CP113432.1, forward strand.
GCCGGGTTCGCCGCCGGACCGTTAGAATGGTGGCTCATGCAATAGTTCGAGGCGGCAGGCGTGGATGCAAGGCAGGGGTTCGTGCTGACCCGGCACTGGCGGGATACCGAGGCCGGTACCGAGGTTGGCTTTTGGCTGGCGACCGATGACGGTCCCCGGCACGTCCTGCTGCCGCCGCAACCCTCGGTGGCATTCATTCCCCAGGAGCAGCGCCAGCGTGCCGAAGCCCTGCTGGCCGGCGAACGCGATGTGGAATTGCGCCCGCTCGGCCTGCGCGACTTCCAGCAACGCCCGGTGCTTGGCCTCTACTGTCGCCAGCATCGCCAACTGATCAACCTCGACAAGCGCCTGCGCGACGCCGGAGTGGAAGTCTTCGAGGCCGACATCCGCCCGCCCGAGCGCTATCTGATGGAGCGCTTCATCACCGCTCCGGTGGCCTTCACCGGCACTCCGTCCGCCAGCGCGAGCCTGATCAGCACCCAGCTACGCCCGGCACCGGACTATCGGCCGAAACTGAAACTGGCGTCGCTTGACATCGAAACCAACATTCGCGGCGACCTGTACTCCATTGCCCTGGAAGGCTGCGGCCAACGCCAGGTTTACATGCTCGGTCCGGCAAACGGAGTGGATGGCGAGCGCGATTTCGAACTGGAGTACTGTGACAGCCGCGCCGAGCTGCTGGAGCGCCTCAACCAGTGGCTGGCCACCCACGATCCCGACGCGATCATCGGCTGGAACCTGGTGCAGTTCGACCTGCGCGTGCTGCAGGACCACGCCAGGCGCCTGGACGTGCCACTGCGCCTCGGACGCGGCGGCGACGAAATGGGTTGGCGTCAGCATGCGACTTCCAATCACTACTTCGCCGCGGCGGCAGGGCGGCTGATCATCGACGGCATCGAAGCGCTGCGCTCGGCGTTCTGGAGCTTCCCGTCGTTCAGCCTGGAGAGCGTGTCGCAGCACCTGCTGGGCGAGGGTAAGTCCATCGACAACCCCTACGACCGCATGGCCGAGATCGACCGCCGCTTCGCCGAGGACAAACCGGCGCTGGCGAAATACAACCTAAAGGACTGCGAGCTGGTTACGCGGATCTTCGAGAAGACCCGGATTCTCGACTTCCTGCTCGAACGCGCCAGCGTCACCGGCCTGCCAGCGGACCGCAGCGGCGGCTCGGTGGCGGCCTTCACTCATCTCTACCTGCCACCCATGCACCGCCTGGGTTACGTTGCGCCCAACCTCGGCGGCAAGGCACCGGAAGCCAGCCCCGGTGGCTTCGTCATGGATTCGCGGCCGGGGCTGTACGAGTCGGTGCTGGTGCTCGACTACAAGAGCCTGTACCCATCGATCATCCGCACCTTCCTGATCGATCCGGTGGGGCTGGTCGAGGGCCTGAGCGATCCGTCCGACGAGGCGTCGGTCGGCGGTTTTCGCGGCGCACGCTTCTCCCGCAGCAAGCATTGCCTGCCGGCCATCGTCGAACGCGTCTGGCAGGGCCGCGACGCAGCCAAGCGTGATGGCAACGCGCCGTTGTCCCAGGCGCTGAAGATCATCATGAACGCCTTCTACGGCGTACTTGGCTCCAGTGGCTGCCGCTTCTTCGACCCGCGCCTGGCGTCATCCATCACCATGCGCGGACACGAGATCATGCGCCGCACCCGTGAGCTGATCGAAGCCCAGGGCCAGACGGTGATCTACGGCGACACCGATTCCACCTTCGTCTGGCTCGGCCGCGCCCACGGCGAAGAGGAAGCGGCGGAGATCGGCCGCGCACTGGTGCGCCACGTCAACCAGTGGTGGTGCGAGCACCTGCGCGAGGAGTACGGCCTGGAAAGTGCGCTGGAGCTGCAGTTCGAACGGCACTTCCGGCGCTTCCTGATGCCCACCGTGCGCGGCGCGGAGGAGGGCAGCAAGAAGCGCTACGCCGGCCTGGTGCGAGGCGCCGACGGCAGCGACGAGATGGTCTTCAAGGGCCTGGAGACGGTGCGCACCGACTGGTCGCCGCTGGCCCAGCAGTTCCAGCAGGAGCTTTACCTGCGCATCTTCCAGCGCCAGCCGTATCGCGATTTCGTCCGCGACTACGTGAACCGCACCCTGGCGGGTGAGCAGGACGAACTGCTGATCTTCCGCAAGCGCCTGCGCCGCCGGCTCGGCGACTACGAACGCAACGTCCCGCCCCATGTGCGCGCGGCGCGCATCGCCGACGAGTACAACGAGCGCCAGGGGCGGCCACGGCAGTACCAGAATGGCGGCTGGATCAGCTACGTGATGACCGTGGCCGGCCCCGAACCGCTGGAAACGCGGCGTTCGCCCATTGACTACGACCATTACGTGAGCCGCCAATTGCAGCCGGTGGCCGATGCCATCCTGCCGTTCGTGGGGGATGACTTCTCGGCCTTGATCGATCGGCAGATGGGGTTGTTCTGAGGCCTATTGGTGGGTTATCCGCCGGCGGATAACCTGTTCTGCTTCATGCGCCCTACGGCCCGACCAGGCCTGCTGAATGCAGGATGGGTGGAGCGCAGCGATACCCATCGAGTGCCATGTGCCGGTGTTGATGGGTATCGCAGGCTCCACCCATCCTACGGCTGTGGCTGGCTCTGACTCTGGCGCTTGGGGGCTTTCGTCGGGCCGGTGCGAGCCCGATACGCGGGAGCACCGCCTTGGCAGGTTTGTAGGATGGGTGGAGCGCAGCGATACCCATCGAGTGGTGTGTGCCGGTGCCGACGGGTATCGCAGGCTCCACCCCATTCTACCGCTGGCCTCAATGCTGGCAGGCGGTGCTCTGGCTTTCCGTGGTTCGACAGGGCGGGCAACACCCTTTCACGCTGCCGCAGCCCGTCACGCCATTGGCGGCAATCGTCGCTTCACCGGGGTCTTCTTGACGATGGCGGTGTTGGTTTCGGCGAAGCCGTTGAGGTGGTCGAGCAGTTCGTCCAGTTGTTCCATCGAGCGCACGCAAAGGCGGGCGATGAAGCAGTCGTCGCCGGTGACCTTGTCGCACTCGGTGAATTCAGGGAGAGCGAGGATCTGCCTTTCCACTTCTTGCAAACGCCCCGGCAACGGGCGCACGCGGACTATGGCCTGCAACTGGTAGCCGAAGGCGCGTGGGTCGACGTTCACCGTGTAGCCCGTGATCACGCCGCGCTCTTCCAGCTTGCGCAGGCGCTCTGCGACGCTGGGGGCGCTGAGGCCGCTGACCTGGGCCAGGGCCTTGAGGGACAGGCGAGAGTCGCCCATCAGCGCGGTTATCAGCAACTGGTCGATTTCGTCGGTCATGCTGGCCTCGAAAGGTGAAGAGGGGAAATTACCTTGATAGTAAAGGCCAGGGGTAGCTTTTGCCTCTGTTGAGCGATGGATTGCGCCGAGCCTGCCATTCATACTGGCCGCCACTGTATGGAGGTGGGCCATGAACGAGCGGATCAAACGCGGAACCCTGGAGATGATCAGCGCGATG